>CAYSEG010000015.1:0-12496 GCA_964430135.1 uncultured Candidatus Saccharibacteria bacterium
TGTTCCTGGGGCAACGATTTTATGAATTTTGAGTAATTTATTTGATCTTGTTTTCCAAAAGCCAGAAAAAAAGGGGGGCTTTGGAGAGCAAAATAAGGATGGGGCAAAAATAGGGACAGGCAGGTTTTAGGAAGGGAAAAGTAAGGACAAGTGCATTTTTTAGTAATCTTTCAAAAAAATAAATTAATGTTAATTAAGGTGAAGGTTTTTCCAAGAACAAAAAAAGAAAAGATAGTTAAAAAAGAAAAAGATTCTTTTGAGGTTTTTGTTAGAGAAAAGCCGGAGAAGGGATTGGCAAATCAAAGAGTGAAGGAAATTTTGGCTTCCTATTTTAATCTTTCTGAAAATAGGATAAAATTGATTAAAGGAGGGAAATCAAAGAATAAAATTTTTGAAATAATAAAATGACAACTTTTATTATTAACTCAAAAGGAGAAAAGGAGCCGTTTTCTTTTCATAAAGTTTATCGGTCAGCCAAGAGAGTTGGGGCCTCGGTGGATTTGGCTAAAGAGATTGCCGGAGAAGTTGAAAAAGAGGTCTATCCGGGAACGAAAACCAGAGAAATTTTCAAGAAAATAAAAAAGTTATTATCAAAAAAACATCCCCGGGCTTCAATTCGGTTTTCTTTAAAAGAAGCAATGAGGAAACTGGGCCCGACTGGTTTTCCGTTTGAAAAATTTATCCGGGAAGTTTTGCTGGCTGATGGATCCAAAGTAAAGATTAATCAGTATCTTCGAGGATTTTGTCCGGTTACTTATGAAATAGATTTTTTATATGAAAAAGAAAAAATAATTTATATCGGCGAATGTAAATATCATCATCTGGCTGGAGAAAGAGTAGACCTGCAGGTTACTTTGGCAAATTACGCCCGTTTTTTGGATATTGAAGCCAATTCTTATTTTAGAAAACTGAAATCAAAAGGGTTTCAAATAAAGCCGATATTGGTGACCAATGCTAAATTCAGCAAGGAAGCAATAAAATATGCTAAGTGCAAAAAGGCAGAGCTTTTAGGCTGGCGCTATCCCGAAAAACAGGGATTAGAATATTTGATTGAAAAAGAAAAACTTTATCCAATTACCATTTTGCCTTCTTTAAAGGGATGTTTGAAAGAAGTTTTTGCCCAAAAAAGAATGATGTTGGTCAAAGACCTTTTAGAGGCAGATCTTTCAGTCTTATCAAAGAAATTAAATCTTTCTCAAAAAGTTCTTTTTCCTTTAATTAAAGAGGCAAAAATTTTATTAGATTAAACAAAGGTTAAAAGCTAAATTACATAAAACATATGCGTTTTAAGAATTTAAGAGCCTAAGAGTTTTAAGGGGGCAAAGGAATGAAGTGAACAAAAATTTTCTTGCCTCGTAGCAAACTTAAGGTTTTACTGTTGGGCGCCCGCCCGTTATATCCAAAGGCGGAGCTGCCTTCCATTAATTAAGAATTTTTGATAAAATAAGTTTAAGCTTGGTTGTGTAGCTGCACCAAACGGTTGGCAAAAATCCATTAAGTCATATTCCAACGGGCATGCCTGATTCAAACCGGAAACATCTTTATTGCCGCGCCCGAGTTCGCTTTGGCTGGCGGGCGACAAAAGAATATATTTTATCTTTAAAAGAATAATATGCAAAACTCCAGTAAATATGTTAAACAATCAGTTATGCAATACCGGCCAACAATTGGTCTTGAGATTCATGTTGAACTTAAGACCGAATCAAAAATGTTTTGCTCCTGCCCTAATAATCCTGACGAAAAGGAACCAAATGTAAATATTTGTCCGGTTTGTATGGGCCATCCCGGAACATTGCCGGTAATAAACAAAAAAGCGGTTGAATATACAATTAAAGCCGCACTGGCATTGAATTGCCAAATTCCGGAGAATTCACATTTTGACAGAAAAAGCTATTTTTATCCGGATCTGCCAAAAGGGTATCAAATTTCTCAGTATAAAGAACCGCTTTCAGAGCGGGGATTCCTTGAAGTTAATTCAAAAAAAATCAGAATTACCAGAATTCATCTAGAGGAAGATACTGGAAAACTTATCCATACAAAGGGAGCTGATTATTCATTAATTGATTTTAACCGCGCCGGCAGACCTCTGATGGAATTAGTAACTGAACCGGAGATAACTTCAGCTCAAGAAGCCAGAAAATTTGCCGAGGAGCTGCGGCTAATTTTGAGATATCTTAATATTTCAGATGCTGATATGGAGAAAGGACAAATGAGATGCGAGGTTAATATCTCGCTTGCGCCTAAAGATGAAAAAAAATTAGGGACTAAAGTAGAAATTAAAAATTTGAACTCATTTCGTTCAGTAGAGAAGGGGATTGAGTATGAAATTAAAAGGCAGACGGAGATTTTAGAAAGAGGAGAAAAAGTCGTTCAGGAAACACGGGGCTGGGACGATGCAAAAGGAAAGACTTTTTCTCAGCGGACAAAAGAAGAAGCTCATGATTATCGTTATTTTCCAGAGCCTGATTTGCCCCCGCTTCATATTAGCGGTAATTTAGAGGTTGGCTTTGATGATTCTGAAGTAATTAATTTAGAAAAGATTAAAGCGGAGCTGGTGGAACTGCCTCAGGCAAAACGGAAAAGATTCCTTGAGCAATTTAAACTTCCAAAGAATGATATTGAAATACTTGTTGGCAGTAAGCAACTTGCTGATTATTTTGAAGCGGTTATCAGCGAGCTTCATTCATGGATTAAAGCGCGAAACGATATCCCTGAACGAGCCGTTGATAAACTGATTAAGCTTACCGCTAATTATATTTTGACTGAACTTCAAAAGTTGTTTTCTCAGTCAAAAAGCGATATTACCAAATGTAAAATTACTCCAGAAAATTTTGCTGAATTTATTACTTTGATTTACAGCGGTGAAATTTCCTCTTCAGGAGCGCAAACTGTTTTAGCGGCAATGTTTGCCACCGGCGCTGATCCTTCGCATATTATTGAAGAAAAAAAATTAAAGCAGGTAAGCAATAAGGAAGAACTTCAAGAGATTGTGAAAGACATAATAGAAAATAACCCTAAGCCAGTGGCGGATTACAAAAACGGCAATGAAAAATCTTTGCAATTTTTAATCGGCCAAGTGATGGCAAAGACAAAAGGCAGAGCTAATCCTCAAGTAGCGGCTGAAATATTGAAGGAAAAGATAGGATAAAATTTAAAGAAGGCAGCGATGTGCATCGTTACCTTCTTTTCAAAGTAATCACATTGGAATTCACCCTTTAAGGTGTTTGCCGACTAAACAGCCTAAAGGATGGATTCCATCTGGGTTTAGTTTAAAAATTCCTCAACCGCTTTTTCCGCCTCTTTGTAATTTTTTATCCATTTAATTCTTTTGTCTCGGCGAAACCAAGTCATTTGTCGTCGGGCATAGCGACGGGTGTCGCGTTTGATAAGTTCAATAACTTCAGGGAAATTTATTGCTCCTTTTATATGCATAATCATTTGCCTGTAACCCAATCCGCTCATTGACGGCAAATCAGGACTATAACCCGCTTTTATTAAATTTCTAACCTCTTGTTCTAAGCCGTTTTTAATCATTTTATCAATTCTCCTTTCAATGCGCCTGTAAAGTTCGGGCCGAGAAATTTCAATGCCGATTTGTAAAATATCAAAAAGCGGCTTTCCTTTTTTTTGCTGTTTGGAAAAAAGTTTTTTGGTTACCAAAATAACTTCTAAGGCTCTAACGAGCCTTCTTTTGTTGTTCGCGTCAATATTTTGAGCTGCAGCCGGATCAAGTTTTTTAAGCTTTTTAAATAATTCCTCATTGCTTTTTTCTCTTAACTTATTTCTTATAATTTCATTAGGTTTGACTTTTGGAATAATTAAATTATCCACTACCGCAGAAATATAAAGCCCTGTTCCGCCAACTAAAAAAGGAATTTTTTTCCGCTTTTGAATATCTTTGATAATTTTTACAGCCAATTTTTTATATTCTGCCAGAGAAAATTCTTCATCGGGATTTATAATATCTATTAGATGATGGGGGATACTTTTTATAATTAACGGTTTTTGAATCTTGCTAATTTTTAATTTTGCATTGTAATTTTGAATTTTTAATTTTGGATTTTGAATTTGGCACGGTTTATCCGTGCCGATGTCCATCCCTTTATAAATCTGTCTTGAATCCGCGGAAACAATTTCCCCATTAAATTTTTCCGCTAAGCGGATTGCCATTTCTGTTTTTCCAGAGGCGGTGGGGCCGAGAATAACAATTAGTTTTTTATTAAGACTTGGCATAGTTTTTTATTTGAGGCTTAATTGCCGGAAGTGAAAAAATATAAGATAATGAAGCAGATTTTCCAATTTAAAATTCTATCTCTTTTTATTTTAAAATAACTTTCCTTTTAATCCCCAACTTGTCGCTCCAATAATTTTTACCTTTACAAAATCGCCAATGTTAGCAGTTAACTGTTGATTGCCGGCTATTGGCTGAATTTTTACTGTTTTAAAAGTTCTGGTTTTGCCAAGCCAGCCGGCAGCGGACTGTCTAAAAACGAGAAAATCATCCATTCTGTCATTCTGGGCCTGCTTCAGAATCTTATTATTATGCTGTTTTATAAGATTAACAGATCCTGAAATAAATTTAGGATGACATTTTTGGATAGTCTGTCTGTAAGGTTTTTCTACAAGAATTTCAACAGTTTTTCCGATATATTTCTGATTGTTTTCTAAAGCCGTTTGTCTTAAAATTTCTGTCAAAATTTTTTCTCTCTGTTTTTTTTCTTCTCGCGGCACGTTATCTTTTAATTTAAAAGCAGCTGTTCCCGCTCGTGGAGAATATTGGGCAATGTAAGCCATATCAAATTTTATTTCTTTAAAAAGTTTTACCGTGTTCTGAAATTGTCTTTTCGTTTCGCCTGGGAAGCCAACAATGACATCTGTTGAAACGGCAACCCCCGGAATTTTATGGCGAATTTTTTGGACTAAATTTTTATAATCTTTGACTGTGTATTTTCTGTTCATCGCTTTTAAAATTTCATCATTCCCAGATTGAATCGGGAGGTGGATGTATTCGCAAACTTTATTGCATTTAGCAATTGTTCTAATTAATTCATCGGAAAAATCCTTGGGATGACTGGTAAGAAACCTAATCCAAAAATTTCCCGGGATATCATTTATCATTTTTAGCAATCTTGGAAAATTTATTATTTTTGATTTTTGATCTTTGGATTTTTTATTGTTCCATGCTCCATATTTTATGTTCCATGAATAAGAATTTACATTCTGTCCTAAAAGAATAATCTCTTTATATTCTTTCTTAATTAAATTTTTCACTTCAGTAATAATTTCTTCAGACGGTCTTGAGTATTCCGGCCCTCTGGTATAAGGAACCACGCAGTAAGAGCAAAAATTATCGCAGCCGGTTGAAATTGGAACAAAAGCGGAAAATTCACTGGAATATTTCGGCTTGACCTTTAAATATTTAATATTATAATTAGGTTTTTCTTTATATGCAGAATTTCTTGGATTCGGATAATAAAAATACTTTTCTTTTTTTAAGAATCTTGGCCAAGATTTTAAAGCTTTTATTGGCAGGACATAATCCACTTTTTCTTTTAGTTTTTTCATATCCGCATCCAATAAACATCCAGTCAAGATAATTTTAAATTTTGACTTGTAATTTTGATTTTTGCGTTTTGATTTTTTAATTTGGCCGTATATTCTATCCACAGCCGATTGCCTGACTGAGCAGGCATTAACCACTATCAAATCAGCTTCGGTGATATCCGAAGCTGAGCCATAGCCAATTTTCTCTAAAACTGCGGCAATTCTTTCAGAGTCAGATTTATTCATCTGACAGCCGAAAGTAATAATAAAGTATTTTAGGGACATTATTCTTAAAAATTCAAAATTCAAAGGGAGAAATTCAAAAGTTTAATTCAAGAGTCAAAGGTATCTCAATAATTCACTTTTGAATTTTTGACTTGCCCGTCCGCCTTCCTGCCCGTTAGATCGCTCTTATGAATGAATTTTCTAAAAAGTTTATTGGATGAAAGATAAAGGATATAAGTGTTAAGGGAAGGCAGATGGGGGGTAATTTTAGCTTTTGATTTTCGACTTTTGAATTTTCTTAGTGTATCTCTTCCTTCATTTCTTTCAGAAAGTATCTCCACTGCTCCAAGAATTCAATAAATAATTGAAAGGGCATTTCAATGAAAGAGTTAAAAAGAGTAGCCAGCACATTATGTTTTTCCCATTCTTTTGAAAGCCATTTCCCGAGTCTGATGACCGGCAAGACAAAAAAGTCAATAGTCGTTCTAAGTAATGTTTCTTTTGGTTCTTCAACTGTTAGCTCCTTGGATCTTTCTCTGATTTTTACTCCAGCGAAAGTAATTAGAGAAAGAAAAACGATAAATATTATCTGAGAAAAAATCCCAAAATTTAGCCATTTAAGCACCCGGATAATTATGCCGAAAGTAAGACAAAAACTAAAAAAATAAAAAATGCCGATAGCGGTTCTAAGGACAATGCTTCTTTTTTTGAAAACCTTTATCTGATAGATATCTTTTTTCTTGGTTTCATAAACAATTTTCATTACTTCTTGGATGACTCTTTGAAGATTTTCTTTTCCTGGAAGGCGGATAGTTAAGATCAAAAGGCACATTAAAAGAGGAGGAATTAAGATATTCATACTTAATACAAAATAACTAAATTCCCCGGTCAGGTACTTATCAAGGGGAATTTCTATGGCTAAAGCCATGGCAACTTTGGTGATAAAAATAGACGAAGTGGCAAAAACGGCTGCCCGGCCCAATCTTTTTTTAAGAGTGACAACTCTTTTTTTATAAGCTTCCTTGATCAGGTTTTCCAAAACTTCCCTATGGGTAATTTTTTCTTCAACTTTCATCGGATTTTCAGAAATAATATCTCCGATAATTAAGTACGGAGTATTGTATCTTTCACATATTTGATAAAATTTATCAGCCAGAGGGTAAGACAATTCTTTTTCTGTATCCTTCCAGATTGAATAAATATTTTCAGCTATTTCTTTTAATAAAGGCGAGGAAGCTTCTGACCATTCGGGAAATCTTCTTTTTAAAAGGCTGTAACTAATTATTGGAGAATCTAGTTTAAAAAGAGCTCGCTGGACCGCGATAAGGATTTGAATATTTTTTTTGTTTTCTGAAATTTCAATCTTAGCAAGAATTTCTCCCTTTATTTTAATTCTCTCGCTCATCATTTTTTCCATATATCTTATTAAAGCTTTTTCTTTTCGGGGAGGAGAAAGGGCCTCTTCAATCTCACAAGCAGATAGTCCTAGTATCCAGTCATAAAGCTGGTATTTTAATTTTTCTTTATTTTGAGGAGAATTTGTCAGAATGAAGATATATTTGTCGATGATTTTCTGAACTTCTTTAATTTTTGTCTCAGGGATTTTGTCATTAGGAAAATGGCCTCCTCTAATTAATTCTAAAACAAGCATCTTGGCAATATCTTCACCATTTTTATATAAAAGTAGTCTTCTTTTAAGTATTCTAATAATAGCTGTTCTTCTCAAAAGATGTTCTTCTTTCCAATCTACAATACCTCTTATTTTTTCATAAAAAATAGCAACGCGAGAAACTACTTCATCAACGTGAATAGTAGACTCCTCTTCTTTTTTTTCTTCTTTTTTTTGCGAGGATTGATAATATTCTTGGTATTCTTTAATTAATTGTTGGGTTTCCTGAGAAATTGTTTTCATTTTATACTTGATAAATTAGAATAGAATAAAATAACAAATGGAGCAGAACGGAGTTTGTGATTTAGATGATAACACGATTCACTGCATTATGTATGCCGTTCCTTTTAATTATAACACAACACAGCTAAAATTTTATAAAAGCTCTTTAACGGTTGTTTATTCCGGCAGTTCATATAAATCTGCAAAATATTTAAATCAGGTACTTGGAATTTGAGCTTTGGATTTTTATGTTATTTTCCCTTAAGCTTTTCTAATTCCTCTTCGGCCGTTTTTGAATCCAATTTTGCAAAAAGCGGCTTGGGCTGTTTGATTTTATGGTCCAATGGCAATAAAGAAAATTTCCACTGGTCTTTTTGGCTCTCTAAATTAAGCATTGCTTTTATTTTTTCAGAAGAAAAAGGCAAAAAGGGACTCATTAAAATTCTTAGAGCGTTGATTATTTGGATGCAGATATAAATAGTCGCGGCGGTCGAATCTTGGTCTGTTTTAATTGTGTGCCAAGGGGATTTTTTGTCAATATATTGATTAGCTTTATGGATAAGATTTAATATTTCTTTTAGCGCTTTTTTAAATTTCGCTTTTTCAATAAATTCTCCGATTTTTTTAAAAGAGTTTTCGCAAAGCTCTAAAATTTTCTCGTCTTCAGATTTTAAATTTTCCGCTCGAGGAATTTTCCCGCTGAAATTTTTATAAGCGAAGCTTAAAGCGCGATAAATGAAGTTTCCATAGTTTCCGACCAATTCTGCGTTATTTTTTTCTACATATTCTTTCCAGGAAAAATTTGCGTCAGAAGTCTCTGGTCCGCTTATTGTAAGATAAAGCCTTAAGCTATCAGGGTCGTATTTTTTTAAAAATTCGGGCAGCCAGATAGCCCAATTGCGGCTTTTGGAAAATTGACGCCCTTCCAAAGTAAGATATTCAGAAGAAACAATTTGATTTGGCAGGTTTAAATTTCCAATCCCTAAAAGAATAGCCGGCCAAATTATTGTGTGGAAAAAAATATTGTCTTTACCGTGAACATAGTAATGGTAAGATTCGTCTTGCCAAAAGTCTTTCCACTTATCGGGTTTTTTAATAATGTCTTTTGCCCATTCTTGGCTGGCGGAAAGATAGCCGCAAACCGCTTCAAACCAGACGTAGATACATTTTTTTTCATAGCCGGGAATCGGTATTTTTATTCCCCATTCTATATCGCGGGTGATTGGTCTGTCTTTTAGCCCCCCTTTAAGAATATTTAAAGTAAATTGATAAGAATTCTCACGCCAATTAGTTTGGGTTCTTACCCATTTTTCAAGTTGGTCTTTAAAATACGATAATTTCAAAAAGAAATGTTCTGATTTTTTCCATACCGGAGATGTGCCGCAAATTTTACAATGAGGATTAAGCAAGTCCTTTGGGTCTAAGAGCCGGCCGCATTCATCACATTGGTCCCCGCGGGCTTCCTCGAATTTACAGTTCGGGCAAATTCCTTCAATGTAACGATCTGGAAGAAATCTATTGCACTTTTGGCAAAAAGGCAAGTTTTGACTTTTTTTGTAAATTAAACCCTTTTTAAATAGTTTGAGGAAAATTTCCTGAACTAATCGAGCATGAAGCTCGCTGGTTGTTTTTGAATATAAGTTATAAGAAAAACCAAGCCCGTCGATTAAAGTTTTTCTGAATTCTTTATCGTATTTTTCGGCAATTTCAGCGGGGTTGATTCCTTTTTTTTCGGCTTCGACAATAATCGGAGTGCCATGGCAGTCACTTCCAGAAACAAAGAGGACTTCATTGCCTTGTAGGCGGTAATAACGGGCTAAAATGTCGCCTGAAAGTATTCCAGCTATATGTCCTAAATGCGGCGAACCGTTTACATACGGCCAAGCCGCGCCAATAAAAATTTTTCTTTTGAAATTGGTATTCATTTTATTGTTGTATAGACAATAGGATGGCAAACGGAATGAAATGGAGTTTTATTGAAGAAAGATAACGCATTCTACTTTGTTCTGTGTATTATTCCTTTTCAATGCTGTTATTTTTACTATAACAAATTTTTTGACCTTTGAAAATAGCAACCATTGTCTTTTTAAGTGAAAAGTGGTATAATAAAACTATGATAAATTTTAACAACAAAGGAGAAAAATATGACAAAAATTGCCATAAATGGATTTGGCCGGATTGGGCGGCCGGCATTTAAAGTTCTTTTAGAAAAACCAAATTTAGAAGTCGTTGCCATCAACGACCTTACAGATACAAAAACTTTAGCCCATCTTTTAAAATATGATTCTGTTTATGGAAAATACAATAGAGAAGTGAATTTTACTGAAGATAGTTTTATTGTTGGTGATAAAAAAATTAAAATTTTTGCCGAAAAAGATCCAGCAAATTTGCCTTGGAAAGATTTAGGAATAGATATTGTTTTAGAATGCACCGGGTATTTTACTGATTATGAAGGGGCAAAAAAACATCTTAGCGCCGGAGCAAAAAAAGTAATTATTAGCGCACCCTCAAAATCAAGTCAGGTGCCTACTTTTGTTTTGGGAGTTAATGAAGAAAAATATAAGCCGGAAAAAGATAATATTATTTCCAATACTTCCTGCACTACGAATTGTCTGGCGCCAATAGTTAAAGTTTTAGATGACGCTTTTAAGATTGAAAAAGGATTTATGACGACAATTCACAGCTATACTAATGATCAAAGGCTCTTAGATTTGCCTCACCGAGATTTACGCCGGGCGCGCGCCGCGGCTCTTTCAATTATTCCTACAACCACCGGATCTGCAAAAGATATTGGAAAAATTATTCCATACCTTGAAGGAAAGCTTGATGCGATTGCTCTTCGGGTGCCGACGCCAACTGTTTCTATTGTTGATTTCACCGTCATTGTTAAAAAGCCAACAACTGCAGAAGGAGTGAATAATGCGTTTAAGGAAGCCTCTCAAAAAAATCTCAAAAATATTTTAGATATTTCCCGCGAACCTTTGGTTTCTATAGATTACCGTGCTAATCCGCATTCAGCAACTGTTGATGCTTCACTTACAAAAGCTCAAAACAATTTAATTAAAGTGATTGCTTGGTATGATAATGAATGGGGATATGCTTGCCGGCTGGCTGAGATGGCAGAGTTTGTTGGAAAGCAAATAAAATAAAATTTCAACAAATAATTTAAAAATCAAAAATCAAAACTCGTTGGTTCAACCGTCCACGGTTGAACCATTGGTTTGACTTTCTTTGTAATCAAAATATTAAGGTTCAGTCGTCTCCGACCGAACCAACAAAAATAAAGAAAAGAGGTAGAATAAAATGGGTTTTAGTATTATTCCAATTCTTAGTTTTCTTTTTATTGTGATTGGAATTTATAAGAGAAAAAAGAATTATGGGAAATTGCTTCTTGTAATCGGTATTTTATTTTTATCAGTAACACTGTATATGATTTTTCTTGTTAAGTTTAGAATGACAAAAGGTTTAGAATAATTATTTTGTATTTTTGATACATGAAAACCGTAAAAGACATTAATCTTGAAAACAAAAGAGTTTTAGTTCGTGTAGGTTTTGATGTTCCCGTAGGAAATGATGGCAGAGTTGACGAAAAAGAAGCTTGGCGAATAAAAAAGGCGCTGCCAACGATTAATTATTTATTAAAAAGAAATTGCAAAATTATTTTAGCCGCTCACCTTGATCGTCCGGGCGGAAAAGTAATTGAATCTTTAAGACTTGGTCCTGTGCAGGACAAACTTTCAGAACTTTTAAATCTTTCAGTAATAAGAACGCAGGATTGTGTTGGGCCGGCTGTTGAAAAAATAGTCTCTGAAATGCAAAAAGGCGAAATCTTGCTTTTAGAAAATCTCCGTTTTTATCCTCAAGAGGAGAAAAATGATTTAAAATTCGCTGAAAAATTAGCTAAACTGGCTGATATTTATATTAATGACGCTTTTTCGGTTTGCCATCGCCAACACGCTTCCATTGTTGGAATTGCAAAATATTTGCCATCGGCAGCTGGATTACTTTTAGTAAAAGAGATAAGAGTTTTGTCTAAAATCTTGAAGGTTTCAAAGAGGCCAGCCATAGCGATTATTGGGGGAATAAAAATAAAAACAAAACTGCCAATGATAAAATTATTAGCTCAAAGATTTGATTGGGTTTTAGTTGGCGGAGCAGTAGCTAATAAAATCAAAAATCAAAAATCAAAAATCAAAAATATTAGATTGCCGGTTGATTATATTTTTAATAAAGATAAAAATTCAGCTTACGATATTGGTCCAAAAACAATTGCCGATTTTTGCCGAATTATTTCCAAAGCTAAGGTGATTGTTTGGAACGGGCCAATGGGAAAATTTGAAGACGAGAGATTTATTAAAGGAACGAAAGAAATTGCAGAGGTTGTTGCCAAAAGCAAGGCTTATAAAGTTGTTGGGGGTGGGGACACTGTTTTAGCTTTAAGTCGGTTTCATTTAATTAATAAAATTGATTTTATATCAACTGGAGGGGGGGCGATGCTGGAGTTTTTAGCAGGAAAAGAATTACCAGGGTTGAAAGTATTAGGATCTTAAGCTCAATAGTTTAAAACTCAAAACTAAATTTCTAATTTCTGATTTTCAATATTCTATTAAATTTTTAATTTCTTAATTTCTAAACTCCTGATTTCTTATTTCGTTATTTAGAAATTGATTCATTGAAAATTTAATGGAAATTAGAAATTGAAAATTGAAAATTATTACTCGGTTTTTAGCTTTAAATTTTGGTTTTAAGTTTTAAACTTTGAATTTTGAATTTTATAAATTATGTCCACAAAAATCAAAAACATCCATGCTCGTGAAATTTTGGATTCAAGAGGCA
>CAYSEG010000015.1:12596-20533 GCA_964430135.1 uncultured Candidatus Saccharibacteria bacterium
ATGTCCACAAAAATCAAAAACATCCATGCTCGTGAAATTTTGGATTCAAGAGGCAATCCCACAGTTGAAGCTGAAGTTCAGCTGATTGGAGGCGTACGAGAAAGAGCTGCTGTGCCATCTGGCGCTTCAACCGGCAGTTACGAAACTTTAGAATTAAGAGATAATGATCCAAAGCGATATGATGGTAAAGGAGTTTTAAAGGTTTGCCGAAATATTGATGAAAAAATATCTAAGGTTTTGAAAGGTTGTAATGTTACTCAACAGAAGAAGATTGATCAGATTATGATTGAATTAGATGGTACGGAGAAGAAATCTTTTCTTGGGGGTAATGCTATTTTAGCCGTTTCTTTGGCTTGCGCTCGTGCGGCGGCAAAAGAAAAAAAATTGCCTCTTTATAAATATATATCGGAAAAATTCAAAATTCCCGCCCGCAACGGCTCCGCCGTAGGCGATGCAGGCGGACAAAATTCAGAATTTAGAATTCCTATCCCTATGTTTAATATCTTTAATGGCGGCAAGCATGCTGACAACAATTTAGATTTCCAAGAATTTATGATTATACCGCAGAATGGAAAGATATTATTTAAACAAAAAGTCCAAATAGGCGCAGAGATATTTCATAGTCTTAAAAAAGTGCTTTTGAGCAAAAATCTTGATACTGATGTTGCCAACGAAGGAGGATTTGCACCTGATGTAGAAACCAATAATCAAGCTTTTGAAATGATTTTAGAGGCTGTCAAAAGAGCCGGTTATGAAGCGGAAAAAGATGTAAAGTTTGCCTTAGATGCGGGAGCAACCACTTTTTATGACAAAAAAGAAAATCAATATATTCTAAGAGGAGAAGGGGTTTCTCTTTCGCCGGAACGTTTAATTTCTTTGTATGTAGAATGGGCCGGAAAGTATCCCATGTTTAGTATTGAAGATGGGCTTTATGAAGATGATTGGAAAGGATGGAAAAGGTTAAGTAATAAATTAAAAGTAATAAATAATAAATTGCTGATTGTCGGGGATGATTTGACTGTGACTAATGTTAAGAGAATAAAAAAAGCTATTAGTCAAAACTGCGCTAATGCGGTAATTATTAAGCCAAATCAGATAGGAACATTAACCGAGACAATTGAAGCGATAAAAATTGCCAAAGAAGCGGATTGGAAAATAATAATTTCTCATCGTTCTGGAGAAACCTGCGACACTTTTATTAGTGATCTTGCTGTTGGAGTAGGCGCAGATTGTATTAAAACCGGAAGCTTGTCGCGAAGTGAAAGAACAGCGAAGTATAACCGGTTGATGGAGATTGAAGAAGAAATCACATAACACATAACACGAAACACGGGACATATAACATAAATTTTTGTCTCATGTTCTATGTTCTATGAAAAAACCATTTATCTTAATAATCTTAGATGGCTGGGGAATTGCTCCGCCTTCAAAAGGAAATGCTATTACTTTAGCTGATACTTCGGTAATAGATAAGCTTTCTAAAAATTATCCTTACACAACCTTGAATGCCACTGGTCGGGCTGTTGGTTTAGGGGAAAATGAAATGGGCGGGTCTGAAGCCGGGCATATGAATATAGGCGCCGGAAGAATCGTTAAACAGGATTCTGAATATATTTCTGAAGCGATAAAAACCGGCGCGTTTTTTAAAAATCAGCCTTTAAGAAATGCGATCAATCATTCAAAAATAAATAAATCAAAATTACATTTAATGGGACTGCTTTCCAGTAAGGATAGCCCTCACAGCGATCCCGATCATCTTTATAATTTGCTGAAACTTGCCAAAAGCCAAAATTTTGAAAATGTTTTCTTGCATATATTTACCGATGGACGGGATACTCTTCCTCAAAGCGCTCAAAAATATTTAAATAAATTAGAATCAAAAATTAAAGAAATCGGGATAGGAGAAATCGCTACTTTAAGTGGTCGGTATTATGCTATGGATAGAACTAAAAAATGGGATCGTCTTGAAAAGGCTTACCGGGCGATCGCTTTAGGAAAGGGAGTAAAAGCTACTTCAGCAAAGGAGGCGATTGGAGAAGCTTATCAGAAAGGATTAAAAGATGAGTTTATATCACCAACAGTAATTGTGAAAGAAAACGGCGAGCCGCGAGCGATAGTTGACGACAATGATAGTATAATTTTCTTTAATCTTCGGTCTGATCGAGCAAGGCAATTTACTAAATTTTTTGTCTCTGAGAAGATTGACGGATATACCGGACGCGCTAAAAAAATTCAAAATCTTTTTTTTGTGGCAATGACTGATTTTGGACCTGATCTTGATTGCCAGACCGCTTTTCGCTCTCACAATGTTGAAAGAACTCTGCCTTGGGCATTAAGGAATATCCATCAGCTTTACATTGCCGAGACCGAAAAGTATGCCCATATTACTTATTTTTTAAACGGAGGCCACCCGAATCCAGTAGGCGGTGAAAAAAGAATTATGATTGCCTCTCCGGATGTAGCCAGCTATGATCAAACACCGGAAATGTCTTGCTATGATATTACTAAGGTTGTGGTTGGAAATATTATTCACAATGTTTATGATTTTATTGCCATAAATTTTGCCAATCCGGATATGGTCGGACATACTGGAAATCTCGCCGCGGCTATAAAAGCTGTTGAAGCAGTAGACGAATGCGTAGGAGAAATTACCAAAGAAGCTTTCAAAAAAGATGGGACGATTTTTATTACCGCTGATCATGGCAATGTTGATGAAATGATCGATTTTGTCAGCGGTGAAGCTTTAACAATGCACAGTAAAAATCCGGTGCCGTTTATAATAGTAAGTTCTGAATCAAGAAGGCGACATTCGCGAATATCGCCTTCGGGATTGCGTTCCGGCGGCGTTTTGGGGGATATAGCGCCGACGATACTGGAAGTGATGGGGATAGAGAAGCCAGTAGAGATGACAGGAAATTCACTCATAATTCATAAATCATAAATCATTTATGTTTGATGTAATCACAATTGGGGGAGCCACAAGAGATATAACTTTTATTACCAGCCGAGGAACAATCATTGAAACTCCTCAGGATTTAACCCAGCAAAAGAAACTTTGTTTTGAATATGGGGCAAAAATTTATCCCCAAGAAGTATATTTTTCTTTTGGCGGTGGAGCAGCAAATACCGCTCTTGGGTTGGTAAAATTTGGCTTGAAAGTTTCAACAATTTTGCGAGTCGGTAAAGATAGTAATGGTGCGGCTATTAGAAAAAATCTCGCTGATGGCAAAGTAGATATTTCTTTAGTCCAGGAAGACGAAAAATTAAAAACTGCAGTATCTTTTATTATTATTCCTCGGTCAAAAACAGACCATACTATTTTTGTTTATAGGGGAGCGAATGAAAAATTAAAAATTAAAAATGAAAAATTAAAAACCGTAATTGGAAATTCAAAATGGCTGTATTTAACTTCATTTTCCGGAAAGTGGCAAAAAAATTTTAGAGAAATTGTAAGATTAATAAAAGAAAGTAAAATTAAATTAGCTTTTAATCCCGGGGCTTTACAGATAAAAGAAGGCATAAAAGGATTGAAAGATATTTTAAGAATAACAGATATTTTTGTTGTTAATAAAGATGAGGCTACAGAATTGGTTCTTTCAACACAAAGACGGCATTCGTCCCACAAGGGGTCGCCTACAGAATTAATGAAAACAATCCGTAACTTCGGTCCAAAAATTATTGTTATTACTGACGGAATTAACGGAGCTTATGTTTTAAAAGATAAAGAAGTATTACATACGCCGGCTGATTCTAAAAAGAGCGTTGATACGACCGGTGCCGGTGATGCTTTTGGCTCTGGATTTTTAGGAGGGTTGATTTTAACAGAAAAAGTTGACCGAGCGCTAAAATATGGTATTATAAATAGCGGAAATGTGATTGGAACTTATGGAGCGCAAAAAGGACTGCTTAATAAAAAAGAAATTGAGAAAAGAATTGGGAAAATAAAAATAAAGCGGTTATAATTTAATGTCATCTTATTTTGTTAATTCAATCGTGGCGATTGAATTATAAATTCAGTTTTTTCATAATCAAAACATTAAAGTTTAGTCGTGATGACTGAGCCAATAATAATTAACTAAGCCTGAGTTCGTCCGCAACGCTTCGTCCGCCAGACATGTTAGCGCAAGTCATGCGGACTCGCGTAGCGATACGGGCGGCAAGAGAAAAAAACAATGGACAAAAAAACACAATCACAATCAGAAGAAGGCGACTTAACTGAAGCCTTATTCAAAGAAGGAGAAATTTACAAACCGTCAAAGGATGTGCTTGAGAAAGCTAATCTTAAAAATTATGATGAGACGGTAAAGTATGCCAAAGAAAATCCGGAGAAATTTTGGGAAGAGGCGGCAGAAAAGTTAGAGTGGTTTAAAAAGTGGAATAAGGTATTTGATCCAAGCGACAAGCCGTTCTATAAATGGTTTATCGGCGGCAAGTGTAATATTATTCAAAATGCTTTGGATAAACATTTAAAAACAAAAGGAAATAAAACAGCTATAATTTGGGAAAATGAAAGAGGCGTCAGCCGCAAGCTTACTTATTCTGAACTTTCAAAAGAAGTTAACAAATTAGCCAACGCTTTGAAAGCATTAGGTATTTCAAGGGGCGATCGTATAGCGATCTATTTGCCGAATATTCCGGAGATAGCTATTTCAATGTTGGCTTCGGCTAAAATCGGAGCAGTGCATTCAGTGGTCTACGCTGGATATTCTGCCGGGGCTCTCGCCGAAAGAATAAATGACGCTGAGGCAAAAATTTTAATTACCGCTGATGTTGGTTATAGAAGAGGAAAAATTATTAAACTAAAAGACGTGGTTGATGAAGCGGTGCGTAAATGTCCTGTTCTTGAAAAAGTAATTGTCGTCAGAAGAAGTAATGAAGAAGTAAATATCGGAGAAAAAGATATCTTTTACGATAAAATAGTTGAAAAAGAATCCGACGAATGCGAAACCGAAATAATGGATGCGGAAGATCCGCTTTTTATCCTTTATACTTCGGGAACAACAGCAAAACCAAAAGGAGTTGTCCATGTTCACGGAGGATATATGGTTGGAGTTGCCCGAACTATTAATTGGGTTTTTGATTTAAAAGAAGATGATATCTACTGGTGTACAGCTAATCCGGGCTGGATTACCGGACACAGTTATATTGTCTACGGTCCCTTAATGGCCGGAGTAACGACATTAATGTATGAGGGAGTTCCAGATTGGCCAAAGCCTGACAAAATCTGGCAAATGGTTGAAAAATATAAAGTGAGCGTTTTCTATACAGCTCCCACTTTAATAAGAGCAATGATGAAATACGGGGATGAGTGGCCCAAACGGCATAGTCTTTCGAGTTTGCGTCTTTTAGGATCGGTAGGAGAGCCAATAAATCCCGAAGCTTGGAAATGGTACTATAAAATAATTGGAGAAAGTCGGTGTCCAATTATGGATACTTGGTGGCAGACAGAAACCGGAATGATAATGATTACCCCTTTGCCGGTTGTACCATTAAAGGCGGGGTCAGCCACTTTTCCATTTCCGGGAATTGAAGCTGATGTAGTTGACAAAAACGGAAAAGCGGTTCCTTTAGGTAAAGGGGGATTTTTAGTTATTAAGAACCAATGGCCGGCAATGCTCAGAAATGTTTTTAAAAATCCTAAGAGGTATCGTGAAACCTATTGGGAAAAAATTCCCGGATATTACGCAACCGGAGATTTGGCGGCGAAAGACAAAGACGGATATTTTTGGATTCAAGGCCGAACTGATGATGTTTTAAATATTTCCGGCCACCGGATCGGATCAGCCGAAATAGAAAGCGCTTTAGTAACTCACGAAGCAGTAGTTGAAGCAGGCGTAATTGGAAAGCCAGACCCGATTAAAGGAGAAACAGCTAAAGGATTCGTTATTCTAAAAGAAGGATATAAAGAATCCCAAGAATTAGTCCAAGCAATAAAACTGCAAGTTAGGAAAACACTAGGTCCAATAGCAGTTATTAGTGAGATAAGTTTTGTTGATAAACTTCCAAAAACAAGAAGCGGAAAAATAATGCGCCGGGTTTTGAGGGCGAAAGAATTAGGACTTCCGGTGGGAGATATAAGCGGGCTGGCAGATTGATTTTCACATAACACATAACACATAACACATAACACATAACATGGAACATAATAATATTATGTTCCATGATCCATGTCCCATGTTCCATGAAAAAATTAGCTGAAGTAAAGATTATCAAACCCGGCTACTTTAAATGGATCGGCAAAAATAAATTCAGAGCCGCAAGCAATATTACCTTAATTAAAGATAACGGCAAGAATATTTTGGTAGACACCGGAAGTTTTGGCGAAGAGAAAAAAATCATTCAGGGGCTTAAAAAAGAAAGTCTTAAACCAGAAGATATTGACATTGTTGTTATTACTCATCCGCATTCTGACCATATCGGCAATAATCATCTTTTTACTAAAGCCGCTTTTATAAACAGTTTAGGCGTGATAAAAAAGAATACTTTTTTTCTCATTCGGCGCGAGCGAAAAATTACTAAGAATGTTAAGTTTCTTAAAACACCCGGCCATGCTTTAGAAGATCGTTCGGTTTTGGTTAATACCGAAAAAGGGAAAGTTGCTGTTGTCGGTGATCTTTTTTGGAAAGCGCCGGGTGATAAATTGATAATTGTTGAAAGCAGGAAAAAATTACGGGAAAGCCGTAAGAAGATTTTAAAGATAGCTGACTGGGTTGTGCCGGGACACGGGGAAATGTTTAAAGTTTAAATATTCAAATTCAAATCTCAAAAGTCAAAAGTCAAAAATTTTAAGATTTTATCTGCATTTTTAAGATTTAAGATTTGATATTTGAATTTTGAATTTATATGTCCGATATTTATCAAATTAAATTCCACAGCCGTGGCGGCCAGGGCGCAAAGACCGCGGCCCAGATTTTAGCCGAGGCGGCAATTGACGAGGGAAAATTCGCCCAGGCTTTTTCCGAATACGGGCCCGAACGTTCAGGCGCGCCAATGAAATGTTTTTTAAGAATTAGCGGTGAACCTATTAGAGTTCACAGTGAAATCCAAAATCCCGATTTAGTTGTTATAATTGATCCAACTTTGATGGAATTAGCCATAAAGGAAAATGAAAAAACTGTTAAACGATCAAATAATTATAATCAAAAAATGGTTAAATTGTTAAATGGTTACATTGTTAATACCTCTCAGGCCCCTGAGAAAATAAAGAAACAATTAAAAAATACCTGTCTGCCGACAGGCAGGAGAATTTACAGCATTTATACTTTTGATGCGACAAAAATTGCTTTAGATAAATTAGGTAAAAATATTCCTAATATGCCAATGACGGGGGCAATCGTTGGTTTAACTAATTTAGTTTCACTTGATTCGGTTATTAAAAGAATAAGGGAGCGGTTTGAGAAGAAGTTAGGGAAAGAGCTTACAGAGAAGAATATAGAGGCGCTGAGGGAAGGATATAGGAAACTCAAGATTCAAAACTCAAAATTCAAAATTACAGATCAAAATTCAAAAGTGATTTAATTATGAATAAATCTAAAACCAAAACAGATCTAAAAAACTGGAGAGATATTTACATTGGCGGGAAAATTATTAAACCCGGCAATGCCAAAGAATTTAAAACCGGCAATTGGAGAACATTAAAACCGGTTCGGGACGAGAAAAAATGCATTCATTGCCTTCGCTGTTTTTTGTATTGCCCCGACAATGCAGTAAAAGTAAAGAATGGCAAAATTGTAAAAATAGATTATAATTATTGCAAGGGTTGCGGCATCTGCGCCCGCGAGTGCCCGGTTGGAGCGATAAAAATGGAAAAGGAGTAAATTTTAACAGAATGAGATGGATTTTATAGAATAAAGACATAAATTTCTCCCGTTGGTTCAGGTCATCTCGTTGGTTCAGGTCTCTGACCTGAACCCCTTTTCGGGGTTTCTTTCCATAAG
>CAYSEG010000016.1:0-18437 GCA_964430135.1 uncultured Candidatus Saccharibacteria bacterium
TGTAAGCGCTTTCGAGAGGATGTTCAATATAATCTTCGCCAGAGATTCTTTTTTGGCCCTGATGTGCCCGACGAGCAAACTCATAAGCCCGAATAATAAACTCAGTGTCAATTCGAGGATTCTTTTCCTTTGCTTTGGAAATGATTTGTTGAATAGTCATAAATTAAAGATGATTTAAGATTTATGATTTAAGAATATTAAAAAGAATTAATTTTTAAATTAAATTATTCATAAATCGTAAATCATAATTCATAAACCATTATTCTTTATATCCACATTCCCTATTACTGCACCTAACTTTCTCCTTACCTGCATAAACTAAAAGCGAACCGCACTTAGGACATTTTTCGCCTGTCGGCTTATTCCACAAAGCAAACTGGCAATCTGGATATCTATTGCAGGAATAAAAAATTCTTCCTTTTTTGCTTTTCTTTTCAATAATTTCGCCTTTTCCGCACTTAGGACACTTGACCCCTGTTTTATTTTCGATATTCTTAACATTCCTGCACTGCGGATATCCGGAACATCCAAGAAAATACCCAAATTTTCCCCGACAAACCCTCATTGGAGCGCCGCAAACCTCACAAGTTTCATTTTTATACTTTTCTTTTAAATCCCCTTCCTTAGAATTCTCAATAGGGCTTGTGTATTTACATTCTGGGTATCCGCTGCAAGCATAAAATTTTCCAAAACGTCCTAACTTTATCACTAGCGGTTTCCCGCACTTTGGGCAAATTTTATCAGTTGCCTCTTCGGTTAATTCTTTTTTATTAATTTCTTTTTCCTTTTCCATAAGATTTTTTTTAAATGGTTGGTAAAATTCTTTCACTACCGAAATCCACTTAATTTTTCCGTCAGCGATTTTATCTAAATCTTTTTCCACTTCAGCGGTAAATTTAAAATCAACGATCTTAGGAAAATGCTTCACCAATAATTTATTGACCAATTCGCCGATTTCCTTGGGATGAAATCTGCGTTCAATTTTCTCCACATATCCGCGGTCCTGAATAGTGGAAATAATAGGCGCATAAGTTGAAGGACGACCAATACCTTCTTCTTCTAATTTTTTAACTAAACTCGCTTCTGTATAGCGCGCCGGAGGTGCGGTAAAATGCTGTTCGGTGATTACTTTAATTAAATCCAAGTTTTCATTCTCTCTAACTTCAGGCAGAATAACATCTTCGGATTTAATCGGATAAACTTTTAAAAATCCATCAAACTTAATTACCGAACCGCTGGTTCGCAGAATATAATCAGCATTCCGCCCTTGAGAAAGGTCAGAGGCACCTTTCGCTAATACATCTATAGTTGTCAAATCACTTATCGCGCTAGCCATCTGGCTGGCGATCATTCTCTGCCAAATTAACTGGTATATTTTGTACTGTCTACTATCTAAATATTTCTTTACGCTTTCTGGAGTACGAGCGGGATCAGTCGGCCTAATGGCTTCATGAGCCTCTTGAGCGCCTTTGCTTTTTGTTTTAAAAACTTTTTTATCTGAATATTCTTTTCCAAATTTATCTTTAATATAATCTTCAGCCGTTTTTAAGGATTCTTCGCTTAAGTTTAATGAATCGGTCCTCATATAGGTAATCAATCCAACCGGACTCGCAGATTCTAATTTTATCCCCTCGTATAACTGCTGGGCAAGAATCATTGTTTCCTTAGCACTATAGCCAAGCCGATTATTAGCCGCTTGCTGTAAGGTGCTGGTAGTAAACGGCGGCAGAGGATTTTTCTTCAGTTCCCTTTTTGTCACTTTTCCAACTTTGTAACTTGCTTTTTCTAATTCTTTTTTAATCTTTTCCGCCTCATCTTTAGTTTTTATCCCTAATTTAGGAATAACCTTATTATTTATCTTTACCAATGTTATTTCAAATTCTTCTCCTTTGACTTTTGACTTTTGGCTTTTAACTTTTGACTTTATCTTCCAGTATTCTTCTTTTTTAAATTTTCTAATTTCCTCCTCTCTTTCTACAATCAATCGGACAGCCGCTGACTGGACTCTTCCGGCTGACAAACCATATCTAATTTTTTTCCAAAGAAAAGGAGAAAGCTCATAACCAACTAAACGATCCAAAACGCGTCTGGCTTGTTGGGCATAAACCAAATTCATACTAATATCGCGAGGGTTTTTTAAAGCTTCACTAATAGCTTTCTTGGTAATTTCATGAAAAACGATTCTTGCATATGGTTTTGGAATCTGGGCTTTGGATTTTGGATTTGTTTTGGGTTTAGAATTTTGGATTTGGAATTTTCCAAGCCGTAAAACTTGGGCGATGTGCCAGGCAATCGCTTCCCCTTCACGATCCTCATCGGTCGCCAAAATAACTAAATCAGCATCTTTAGATACTTTTTTTAATTCCTTAATCTTTTCTCTGGCTTTTGGTGGTATGACATATTCCGGCTTAAAATTATTTTTAACATCAACGCCTAATTTTTTTTTAGGTAAGTCGCGAATATGACCGTAGCTGGCTTTTACCTTGTATAATTTATCCAAAAATCGCTGGATTGTTCGCGCCTTTGTCGGGCTTTCTACAATAACAAGTTTCATAATTTTATAACCTAAAACAAAAAGCCAAAATTACAACCGAAAAGTTAAAATTTTCTGATAAAACTTTTTGATTTTTACTTGTAATTTTTTGTTTTTGATTTTAGCCTTTGGGTTTTATTTTACCGTGCTATCACATAATTCATCCCACCTAAATTTCTCACTTTCCCCTTCATCTCCATTATCGCTAAAGTACTATTAATAGAGTTGATATTAAACGGGGTTAATTCAACAAGTTTATCAATATGGATTGGTTCTCTTGAGAGATACTTCAAGAGTTCCTCCTCTTCTCGGGTATCTGCAATAATTTCTTTAGTTTCGGCATAATTAGTGGCTAAAGTTAAATTTAATTCCTCTAAAATATCATTGGCGCTGGTAACCAATTTTGCTCCCATTTTTATCAAATTATTACTCCCTAAAGAGTTTTGCGCATAAATATTCCCGGGAATAGCAAATACTTGCCTATTTTGATCAAGCGCGGCCTGAGCTGTAATCAGCGCTCCGCTCGATTCGGGCGCTTCAATAACAAGCACCCCTAAAGCAAGCCCGCTAATAATCCGATTTCGCGAAGGGAAATGTCCTCTAAGCGGAAGAGTGCCAATTGGATATTCGCTAATAAGAACTCCATTTGAAATGATTTCGCGAGCTAATTTTCGATTTAAAGAAGGATAAATGCTTTCTTTGTCTATTCCAGAACCGATAACTGCAATAGTTCTACCACCTTCTTCAAGAGACGCCTTATGGCTTAAACTGTCAATGCCAGTAGCCATTCCGCTAACAATAGTAATTCCAGCGCGAGCTAAATCCCGAGTTATCTGGAGCACAACCTGTTGACCATAAGACGACATTTTCCGAGTGCCGACAACAGCCAAGGAGAATTCATCGGTCTCTTTAAATTCTCCTTTGGTATAGAGCATAGCCGGAGGATCATAAATTTCTTTAAGGAGCTTCGGATACTTATCATCTTTTATGGTTAGAATCCGAACCTCCTCTTTTTCTATTTTTTCCATTTCTTCATCAGGTGAAATCTTTTGCCGTTCAATTAAAAATGTTCCGATAATCTTCTCTTCTAATCCGGCCTTTCTTAGTTCTTCAGTATCCGATTTCCAAGCACTCTCCATTGAATCAAAATACGAATACAATTTTTTAAACCGTTTAGGACCGAATCCCTGAATTAAGTTAATCGCGTTCCAATATTTTTTATCTTGGATTTTTTCTTCTTCACTCATAATATTCATAAAGACATAATATCAAAAATCAGATAAATTGCAAATCTTTAAAAATATGTTGACTTCAGTCTCTTGGCTGGGACCCTCTCGTTAAAAATAATCATACAACTCATACATACTGGCTCCATTCTGAGAATGGAGCCAGCGGCCGGGATCTTTTAAACCTTAAAACAAACTCAAAATAACATATTAAGGGGGGGGTTGACAAAATTTTTGACGGTGATATAATGTTATATTAAACTGTTCTTTATGATTCTGCTTGCGAGTGGCGAACATTGGGTGATCCCTCCTTAAGCCCAGTAAATAGCCATAAAGTTGAGATTTGACTCCTTATGGGGAAAAGTCTCACACTCGCCGGCAGAATCATAAAGAACAGGAAACAAAGTTAAATTTTGACTTTGTTTTTTAATTTTGCTCTTTTAAAAAATTAATGTTCTTATGGGCAGGAATATTGATGTTAATCTTCAATTACAAAATATATTTGTCATTCGGACTGCACAGACTGCCCAAAAATTCAAAAAATCAAAGTAATTAACCCTTTTAGGGTTTCATAATCCGGCCTAAACAAGCCAAACTCATAAACAGCCTAAAGGCTGAATTCCAATTTTAGACAGTCTGAAACTGTTTTTAATTTCTAATCTGTATTTTTGATTTTTAACTTTTGATTTTTAACTTTTCTAATCCCCTAACAATAAAAATATACTTCACTGCCTCAACAGCAACTATTACCCCAAAACAAACCATTAGAACTATCACCCAATCCCAAATGTTTAAAGGAACGGTTCTGAATACCTTTTGGAGAATTGGAGAATAAATTGCCGCCAACTGGAGAAAACTGCCGGCAATTACAGCTAAAATCAGGTATTTATTGGAAAATACGTTCTTTTGGAAAATTGAATGTTTTAAAGAACGGCAAGAAAAAATATATAAAAGAGAATCAATGCCCAAAACGGTAAAAGTAATGGTCCGGGCTTTTTCTAAATCGCCGCCTTGCCAATAAAGATAAAACAGGCTGAAAGCGCTAACAGCCGTGATTAAACTAATCAGGCCAATCAAAACTTTTATTTCTAGATTCAAAAGCGGCTCTGTTTTTTTGCGCGGCGGTTCAATCATTATTTCTTTCTCCTTTGGTTCAACAGTCAAAGCAATATTAGGAAATCCATCGGTAATAATATTAATCCACAAAATTTGCGCAGCTAAAAGCGGTAAGGGGAAATCCCTGATAAATAAACTTAAAACCAAGCTGGCGCTGATGATAAATATCTCAGAAAAACTGTCTGAAAGCAAATAAAGAATTATTTTTCTGATATTGGCAAAAATTACCCTTCCCTCTTCTACTGCCCTGACAATAGTTTTAAAATTATTATCCAAAAGAATCATATCAGATGTCTCTTTTGCGGCATCAGAAGCGTCACCCAAAGCAATGCCAATATCAGCGGATTTTAGAGCCGGCGCATCGTTAATTCCATCCCCGGTCATTGCCACAACCTCTCCTTTTGCCTGCCAAGCATCAACAATGCGAAGTTTATCATAAGGAGTTACCCGAGCATAAATGCTAATATTTTTTACTTTCCCTCTCAATTCTGCATCGCTCATTTTCTCCAAGTCTTCTGCCTCTAAAATATTTTTGCGGTCTGACGGAAGACCCAATTCTTGAGCTATAGTTCTCGCTGTCAGACGATGGTCTCCGGTAATAATAACCGGCCTAATCCCTGCCTTTCGGCACGATTGGATTGCTTCTTTCGCTTCCTTCCTTAAAGGATCCTTAAGAGCGACAAACCCAACAAAAATTATATCTTTTAAATCTTCCTTTTCTATTTTTGATTTTTGATTTTTGATTTTTGATTTTGTATATGCTACTGCCAAAACCCTTAATCCCTTTTTAGCCAAATTCTCATATTTGTTTTCAAGTTTTTTAATTTTTTTCGGATTTAGTTTTTCTCTTACCCCATCAACGTCCAGATAGCTAGACATTTCTAAAATTTTCTCCGGCGCCCCTTTAATATAAATATTATAACTTTGTTCCGAAGGCGACCTCTTATGGGGCGAATGCCGCCTTCCATAATGAAGAGTTGCCATAAATTTTCTTCCTTCATTAAAAGGAATCTCGTCCAGACGAGATTCCTCTTTTTCAAGAATCTTTTTGCTTAATCCGGATTGGGTCGCCGCCAAAAGAAGCGCTTTCTCTGTCGGCTCGCCGTGAATTTTCCATTTCTCTAATTCATCATCTGGATTTTCAATCACTGCATTGTTGCAAAGCATTCCAATTTTCAAAACAAGAGTATGGCTCTCTTGAACTTTTTCAAAATCAGCAATTTTTTTATTAAAAGTTAAAATTTGAGAAACCTGCATTTTGCCCTGAGTAAGGGTACCTGTTTTATCAGCGCAAATTACTGTGGTTGCTCCAAGGGTCTCAGCGGCAATAAGTTTCCTAACTAAAGCACGGTGTTTTAAAATACGTTGCATACCAATAGTTAAAACCACAGTTACTCCAACTAAAAGACCTTCAGGAATAGCCGAAACCGCAATAGCTACAGCCATCATAAACATTTCAAAAAAAGCTCTCCCGGCAAAAAGACCAATCAACAAAATACCCGAACAAATCCCCAAAATCCCCAATCCTAATATTTTACTGAGGTCAGCTAATTTTTTTTGAAGAGGAGTTTTTTCCTCCTTAGTCCCGCGGATAAGACTGGCTATATGGCCAAAATAAGATTTTACGCCAACAGATGTAACAACCGCTCTGGCTTTGCCTGTAAGAACCGTTGTTCCCATATAAACCATATTTTCTCTGTCTATAACCGGTATATCTTTTTCTAATTTTTTTATTACCTTTGCCACCGGTATTGACTCTCCGGTAAGCGGCGCTTCATTGACTTTAAAATTATTTATCTCTATGAGACGGCCATCGGCTAAAATTTTATCTCCGGCTTCTAATAAAATAATATCCCCGGGAACAATCTGGGAAGAATCTATTTCCAATTCCTGGCTTTCTCGCAAAACCTTTGCCTTATAGCTGATCATTTTTTTAAGCTCTGAAAGAGCGCGTTCAGCCTTGTTTTCTTGGATAAATCCAACAATGGTATTGATGACTACTGCGGCAAAAATTACACCTGAGTCAATAAATTCTCTCAGAAGAAACGAAATTAAACCGGCGGCTAATAAAATATAAATTAAAGGACTTTTGAATTGGTCTAAAAAAATTGCCAGTCTTGAAAGCGGTTTTTCCTCCGGTAGTTTATTAGGGCCGAAATGTTTAAGTCTTTTTTTAAACTCTTTATTGCTCAATCCTTGACGGGTTGTTTTTAATTTTTTTAAAACCTCTTCAACGCTTAAAGCGTGCCAATTAGTTTTATCCATAGATATCAGTTCAAAATTTAAAACGCAAAGCTCAAAGCTAAAGCTTAAAACTCAAAATTATTAATTTAAAAGTTTTTAGCTTTGCATTTTGGCTTTGAATTTTGAACTTTGAACTTTGAGCTATTTCAAGTTTACCACAATTTAATTATAAAATCAAAAAAAATAAGGCGGCAGCTATTATTTGAAGCCGACGCCTAAACTTTGTTTCTTGTTTTATTTGACTGATAATCGCTTAATATTTCCCGGGATTATCAAGGACAAGCTTTTCGCATTCTGGACACAGATCATGATTTTCTTCTTTTTTATCATCATGGATACACCTGCATTTTCGAAGTCCTCCTGCTGTTACCGAAACAAAAATATCTCCTACTCTTTTTTCTATCACCTTTTTCTTTTTCACCTCCTAAATTTACTTAAGGGCTATTTTTAACGACTCTTGCAATCTTCCTATCTACCAGCCATTTTCCTGTCTTTCTTGAAACTTTAAGTATCCACGTTCCATCTTTTTCTCTTTTTTTACTCACAAGTCCTCTGATGCCGTTTACAAACGCTGGCGTAGCCGGTGTATCTTTACTGATTTCCACTATCATTAATTTCTTCTTTTTTCTTTTCATCTCACATCACCTCCTTATCGTTCCTAAATTCGCCCAAGCACCTAAAGCACCGGGATTCCAAACTGTTCTAAACTAAACCTTCCTCCTCCGGATTTTACTGCTGCTGTTTCTTCTGTATCTTTTCCTGCTTTTCCTTCCTCTTTAATTTTCCCAAAGGAAATCACAAGAAATCCGTCCCTCACAGAGCTTATAATTTTCTCTCCGGGTTTTAATTTTGTCCCTACCTTCAATAGAATCCACTTGCGTTTATTTTCGTCTGTAATATTCGCAATGCGTCCAGCAATCGCTAGTGTTTTCTTTCCGTTTGTCTTTATCTCTATTAACTTTATCTCTGTCGCTCCTTCCTCTCTTAAAATTTCTTCTACTTTCTTTATCCTTTTTATATCTTCCTCATCCATTTTCACATCATTCTCCTTTTATTTTTCCCGTTCTTATGAACAGGAACACGAACACTAAAATCAATTTCTAATTTCCAATTTTGGATTTTGAATTAATTTTGAATGTTTCAAAATTAGAATTTAGAAATTCAATCGAAACTCAAAATTCGAAATTCAAAATTTTAACATCCCTATTCCTGTCCATAAGAAACTCATATTTCAAAAGAACAACTTTTTTTGTCCCAAGACATTATTATATCACCTTCAGAAATTTTGTCAAGCCCTTTAATCCAAAAATCTCATTAAGCGAACGGTGGCACCTCGCCTCCGATAATAACTATCTATTTCCCCAACATCTCATCAATGAGCTTAGTAAATTCTTCAAGAGGATAGGCCCCGCCCAAGAAACGGTCGTTGATGAAAAATCCAGGGGTACCGGTAATACCGAAATCCTTAACTTCTTTTATTTGAGCGTCAATTTTCTCCTTGAATTTTCCAGAATCTAAACATTGATTAAATTTAACTGTATCAAGCCCTAAATTTTTAGCATAATTTTTCAACTCGCTTATTTCTAAATTTTTCTGATTTTCAAAAAGCATATCATGCATTTCCCAGAATTTTCCCTGATCTCCCGCGCATTCTGCCGCCTCAGCCGCTTTTTGGGCATTCTTGTGAAAACCCAAAGGCATATTTTTGAAAACAAGTTTTATTTTACCTGGATATTTTTCAAAAACCTTTCTCAGTGTACTATTTCCTTTCTTAGAATAAGGACATTGATAATCACTGATTTCAATAATTGTTATTGGTGCATCTTCCGGGCCTTTTTGAGCGTCATCTGCTCTAACTTGAGGAGTTTCTAAAAACTTCACTGCTTTTATGCCAACCATTCCCGTGTTTAACAGATAAAGATCATCATTTTTTTTAAAGGCTTTACTCACTTGATCAAAGTTAGTAATCTTTTCTATCTTTTTGTCAAAAACAAAACACGGTAAAGATTTTATACCGAACTTTTTAATCAAATCTTGACCTTTAGCCGAAGAAATATCAACTTTTTGGATAGAAAGCGTCGGAACTAAACCCTGTTTAATTTGTTTTATAATCCCGTCAAAATTACACTCTTGGCAATTTTTATCTTCTAAAACTATAACATTAACCAATGGTTCATCATAAGGAACCCATGTTTTGCCGCTAATTTCAACTGCTTCGCCTTTTACCATTCCCTCGGGGCACTGTAAATTGTTATTTAATTGAAGCCCTAAAAAACCGCCGGCAATCAAGCCAATACATAAAAGAATTGGCGCCGTCCAAAAACTACACTGTTGTTTTTGTTGAAACAATTTAGTTGTTTCTTCTGCTGGTAGATATCCCTTATGAGATTTTTTAACTTCTTCTTCTTTTTTTGGCGAATCTTCTTTTAAAATTTCACCATTTGTTTCTTTTTTGTCCATTGTTTTTTCTCCTTTTTTAATAATAAAAATAAAAAAACTTAAATTGATTAGAATAATTAACCCAATTATTCTAATCAATCTATAATTTTTCAATAGGTATCCAAAATTGTTAATTTATATTTCTTATTTTTTTATTGAATTTTTATTTCTCAATTTCTTTCTTATTGAATTTCAAATAAAAATTAGAAAATAAGAAATAAACAGAAATTAAAAATTAAGAAACAAGAAATTATTCGCTGGTTCACAGCTAAACTGTGAACCAAATTGCACTAATGGGATGGATTGACGCGCGCAGCGAAGCAAAGTGTGTTATCTCTCACGAATAACAAACTTTATTTCGCTTTGTTTGTCATTCCAGAATTTGTTCTTGTTGTTGGTGCATTATAGTTCCAAGTGCAACTTGGAATCAACCGAGGATTTTTTTATTAAATGACAGAAAAAAGCTAAACTCACCCCAAATACTCCAATCGATATCCACTGCGAAACAGTCCAGCCGTAAAAGTGCGGATCGCAAATATATAAATCATAACACCGGGTAAAATCAAGGAAAAAACGAACAAAAGAATACCAAAGTAAAAAAATAATAAAAAGCAATCCGTCGGTCTTAATTTTTTTTCGGATCGACCATAAAAAAATAAACATTGCTAACCCGTTCAATGAAAGATATTCAGCCACCGGATGCCTCACGGTACCATCTATATAATATATACCCCAAGGAAGATTTGTCAAGCTTCCAATGTGATCATTAATCAACGAACAACCAATTCTGCCAAAAAAAATTCCAATAGCTACGGATGGAGCAACAAGATCGGCTATTTTCCAAAAACAAAGCCCTGATTTTTTTATGTATAACCACCCAAAAAACAAAGCGCCAAAAACTCCTCCGTAAAAAACCCAGCCACCTTCCCAAATCATTGGAATTTCTAAAAGATTATCTTGATAATAGGACCAATAAACAGCCACGTAAAGAATTCTTGCTCCAAGAAACGCCCCGATAACAATAAAAATAGCTAAATTTAAAACTTTATTTTCATCTATTTTTTTTCTTTTGGCTTCTTTCAGCGCAACAATTATTGCGGCGATAAAAGCTGTTGACGCCAACAATCCCCAAGTGTAAATGGTAATCGGACCAAGAGCTATTTGGCTGTAAACTTTATAGGGAAGCATATCATATATATTTATATTTATATTATCGATATAAAACTTTTCCTCTTTAGTTTTCCTGTCATCTAACTAAATTCGCCGTCACAAAAGCCTCTATGACTGCGGCTAAAATTAAAAGCGGCAGTAAAATTCTCAGGAAAAATTCCAAAGCCAAAGAAAATTCTTCTCTAAGATTCCCTCTTTTTCTAAAAATTTTATTGAAAACAACTCCCCCTAATTTTACTCCCGAAGCCGCGCCTAAAATCAAAACCGGAATTTCAATCACTCCATGCGGCAGAATACCGACAAGAAACATCTGCCACGAAACCGTCTCTGCAACTGTATAAGCAAAAATTCCCACAACCATTCCATTAACAAAAAGAAAAAGGATAGGAAAAATTCCAAAGATTATTCCCAAAAAAACCACTAAAGCGATTTTGGATATATTGTTAAAAGCAATAAAGATAAAAAGTTTCAAAGAAGTCACACCTTGAAAAGATGCCCACATTTCTTTAATTTCTCTTAAAACCTTCTGTATTTCTTGGGAATAATTACAAGCTGCGGAATATCCTAAAAAAACCGACAAAACAAAAATAACCGAGCAAAATAAAACATACGGGCGAAGTGAATAAAGATAATTTTTTGTGTTTTGATCTAATTTTAATTGAAAACAAGTCATACACTATATCATAAATTCAACTTCTGTCTCAATAACAATATTCTCCTGTTTCTGTATTTAATATTACTTTCTGATAATTATCCTCATAACCATCACTTCGCCTTAAAATACATCCCGAAACCAATAAAAAAATCAAAATCAGAAAAATAATAATTTAAGAATTTTATCCGCTAATTTTGCCTTTCGTAACTACCTATAAACTATCATAAAAGCTCCATAAAATCAACAAAAAAAACCACTCGATAGCACAATAGTGGGAAATCTTTAAGAATTGTACGCGAATTTATTAGGATGATCCGCTCGCTTTAATTAGCAGCCCCAACCGGAATCGAACCGATGTTACATGGATGAGAACCATGCGTCCTAACCGCTAGACGATGGGGCCGTATCAGTAAATCTGTCTGCCGGCCACGCAAGAAACCAGACATCCTCGGCCACCAGACAAACGCGCCATTTCTTAAAAAATATAGCATAATTTATTAAATTTGTCTAAAAACGAAGTTTTTGCCATATTTATTTGTAAGCTTATATATTAAGATAACTTAATATAACACTTATAATGCGGCCGCATCATAAGTGTTATAATTATAATTTGCCCATATTTTTTTTTATTTCTCTTTTTATTCCTCTTAATTTAATTTTTTTTCATCATTCAACGACATTGCCCTATGAAGATATATAACATAACTGTTAAAGACATTTATCGTTGTAGAATTGTAGAATTGTTTGACATTGATAAAAATTACTAATCGTTCTCATTATGTCTTGCTAAAAGCTTTTTGGCTCGGCGAGGCTCAGCCATTATTTCTCTGACAATTTGCTCCAGATGCATCACTTCTGAACCACTGATCAAAACAATATCACCCTGCTTTATCTTATTTTGAAGCGTACGGCCGGCTTTTTCCTGATTGAAAAATTCAAAAATATTCGCTTTATCCATTCCGGCCTTAAAGGCACCATCGGCAATAAACTTTGCCCGGGAGCCAACCGTAAAAAGCAAATCTGCTATCTTAGCAACCCTCGCTCCAATTTTTCGGTGCTCTTTTTCCTGAAAAGCTCCCAAAGGAAGCATCATATCACCCAAAACAACAACTTTTCTTATTCCCTTAGTTACAGACAAAACATCTAAAGCATCGGAGGTAGATGCTAAATCAGCATTATAAGTATTATCAATAATTAAAGTATATTTTATTCCTTTAATAATTTTCATCATCCCAGCTGGGGTTCGGTATTTTTTCAAAGATTCTGAAATTTCTAATAAATTCATTCCAAAAGCAATCCCCGCTCCAACAGCTCCAAGCGCCGCGTAAACTTGCCTCACTCCGAGGGTTCCAAATAAACGAATCGGAACAATTTTACCTTGGTAAATAACTTTAAAGCTAATAAAAATTTTATCTGACTCTTCCCATTTTACCCCGTTGTTAGAAAAATACTCTTCCGCTTGCAATGATTGGGTTCGCACATTGATAACTCGCGCGGCCGGGTCTGATGTTTTGGCCGAATTTCTAACGGGGTGGACTTCTTCAGAAAATTCTGCCGTTTTAGGTATTTGAAATAAAATATCCGCTGCTCTTATATCTGATGCTTCTGATAAACCAAAGGTCTTCCGATTATTTTTGATCGCTTTCCTCGCTATTGTATTATCATAGTTTAAAATTATCTGACAGTTTTTAGATAAACGCCGTCCCTTTGTTCGTTCTTCTTTTTTTGTTGGATATTGCTCTAAAGAAGTACGAGTTAAAGATTTGACTAAAAGCTGAAAGTTTTCCAAAGACTCTGAAAGAATCGCTTCAGAAGAAACAACTATCGCTTTTAAATAAGGGGACAAGATACCGGTTAAAAATTTAATATCTTTTGAACGCTCAACCGGTATTTTAAAAATTAAAATCTCTGGATAATCTTTCTCAAGAAAAATTAGACTAAAAGCCCTAAAAAGATTACTAAGACTTCCTAAAATAGAATGAGATTCTTTTAATCCTAAAATAGTTAGAGGAATCTCATTCCTTTGTTTAATAGTTCCAATATTCTGCCGTACAGAAAATTTAGAAGCTAAAACAGTAAAGGTAGCCTGGCTGGTACTTTCCCTTTCAACTTTCCCAATAATGCCAATAATGGCCGGGTTATATTTTTTTAAGACTAATTTAGATAATAAATGGAACATACGCTAAATTCAAAAGTCAAAAAATTTTAGTTTTTAGAAGTAATTTTGAATTTTGATTTGTAATTTCGATTTTTGATTTTTTGACTTTATTCCGGCGGTATCTGATAATAACTAAACAAAAACTCGGCTAATTCTCTAAAGACAGGCGCCACTGAATCAGACGCGAAACGTATTCCTTTAGGATTATCAAGTTTAATAAAAATGACAAAACGGGGATTTGGCACCGGTCCAAAACCAACAAAAGTATGAATAGTCTTATCAGAATAACCTCGTCCTTCTATATTCGGAACTTGAGCCGTTCCAGTCTTGCCGGCAACATTATACCCATCAACACCCGCTTTCTTGCCATAACCATTTCTAACAACACTGACCATCATTGCTGCTAGACAATTAGCGGTTTTTGGAGAAATAACTTGACGAACCATTTTAGGCTCAGTCTTGGATATAGTCCCGTTATGGTGAATAAATTTGTCAACAATGTAAGGTTGCATCAATTTCCCGTCGTTGGCAATGGCAGAAACAGCCACAATAAGCTCCATAGGGGTTACGGAAATACCCTGACCAAACGAAGCGGTGGCATAGTTAATATCATTCTTAACGGAAAGATTTGAAATATCGCCTTCTGCCTCACCCTCAAGATCCACTCCGGTTGGAACGTCAAAGCCGAAATCTCTCACATACCTTAAAAAAGTGCTCTTTCCGGTTCGCTCTAAAGCAAAAATTGCACCGGTGTTTAATGATTCCTCCAAGACTTCGGTCATAGTTTTAAATCCGTGCGCCCTGCCGTCAGAATTACGGATATTATAACCATCTAAAGAAACTACTCCTTTATCTTCATAGATTGTTTCTGGAGTTACGCTTCCGCTGTCAAGAGCGGCGGCCATCGTGATTGGCTTAAATACTGAACCCGGTTCAAAAAGATAATGGATGGCTGGATTTAAAAAAACATTTAAACCGGCAACTTCAGAATAATGATTAGGATCAAAAGAAGACGAATTAGCTAACGCCGTAATTGCCCCGGAACGAGGATCCATCACAATAATTGAACCGCCATCTGCGCCAAAACGATTGACCGCTTCTCTAATTTTCTCCTCAGCAGTAAATTGAATTGTATGATCAATAGTCAACACTAAATCGTCTCCGTCTTGAGCCGGAATAAAATTCCTCTGGCCAACAGCAATCCACCTACCCTTTACATCCCTTTCAGAACTTAGAAATCCAGCACTCCCTTCTAAAACTTTATTATAATAACCCTCCACACCATACTGACCCTTTCTTTTTCCTCCGCTATATCCAACAAAACCAAGCAAATGTGAAGCAAAAGCGCCTTCGGGATAGTAACGCCAGTTCTCGGGAGTAAGTCCAACGCCCCTAATTTTTAACTCTTTAATTTTTTGAGCTGTCTCCTCTGTTAACTTATGTTTTAAAACTTCATAGGGATCACCCGGTTTTGACAGCTTCTTTATAATTTCTTTTTCTGGCAAATCTAAAATAGAAGCAAGCTTTGAGGCGGCATTATCGGGATTCTGAATTTGTTTCGGCACAACCCAGCAAACCCAAAGTTCTCTATTTGTCGCTAAAGGATAAAGTTGATCTGAATACAAATCCTCGATAAAAATTTCCCCTCTTTTTGGTAAAAGACTAATATTTGATTTATATTGCGCTTGAGCTAAAGCCTCATAAATATCATATTTTAAAACCTGAAGAACGAAAAGCTGACTTAGAATATAAAGCGCTACTAAAAAAACAATGACCATTAAAAAATGAACACGCCAATTAATAAACTTTTGTTTATCTTTTAGATGCATAGGTCATTGGTGAAATAAAATCAAAATGAATAATTTAGTTAGAAAAAGTAAAAAATTAAAAGTCGCTCCGTCGCCAAAGCTCCGTCCTTCGCAGTTGCACTGCTACGGAGGAGGGCTTTGGAGTGTCGGCGACAAAAGTCAAAAATATAAGTTAAAATTCAAAATTGATCTGATAAAACTTTTAACTTTTGAATTTCACTTTTGAGTTTTGAGTTTTGAATTTTGAATTAAATAATCATTTACTTGCTACGGCTGAACTGCCGCCCGATATGTAACTAACATTTCGAACACTAACCATATTTAACTTTTCTACTGAATCTTTTAAGCGATGCATTGATTGAAGTTCTGCCGCTTCTGTTTTAAGTCTTTGATTCTCTTTCTTTAATTCATTGAGACGTTCTTCATAAAATTTTATATCATAGCCTTTAGTGGCAAGGCTGTTGACTCCAGACAGGTAAAATAAACTCAAAAGACAAATTAATGTCACAGTGATAAATCCTAAAGTGACGCTGCCTACTCGCAGTTTATCCGAAATTGTCTTTTTTCGAATGCCTCGTTTAGCGGTATTTGATTTAGTGAATGTTAATAATCGAGCCATAAAGTAAATTTAAAAATCAAAAATCAAAATTACAAATCAAAATTCAAAATTGATCTGATAAAATTTTTAATTTTTGAATTTCACTTTTTAATTTTGAGCTTTGAATTTTGAATTAAATCTTAATTGCTGCTCTTAATTTAGCGCTTCTACTCCGGGGATTTTTTCTTATTTCATCGTCAGTCGGCCTAACAGGTTTTTTAGTAATAATTTCTAATTGATCAAGCTTGGCTTGATCTTTGAAAAAATATTTAACGATTCTGTCTTCCAGAGAATGAAAAGCAATAACTACGATTCTGCCCCGGGGTTCTAAAATCTCAAGAGCTTGCGGCAAAACTCTTTCTAAGTTCCCAAGCTCATCATTAACTGTAATTCTTAAAGCCTGAAAAACTCTGGTGGCAAAATGCCTGCTCCGCATGGGGCCGAAGGATCTCCTCCGGGAAATCTTTCCAAATTTATATTTCCTCGGAAACGCTCTTCTGATAATTTCTATTAGTTGAAAAGTGGTTTTAATCCGCCCTCTTTTTCTTTCTTCGCAAATTCTTTCTGCAATTCGCCGCGAAAATCTTTCCTCGCCGTATTCTCTAAAAATTCTTTCTAATTCTTTTTCCGACCAATAATTAATAATTCTCTCGGCGGTTAATTCTTTATTAGATATTTTTGAATTTTGACTTGAATTTTTGACTTTTAACTTTTGGCTTCTAACTTGTTTATCATATCGCATATCGAGCGGCTCGTTTCTCTGAAAAGAAAATCCCCTGCCGCTTTCTTCGAGATGCCAACTAGACATTCCGAGATCAAATAAAATCCCATTTATTGGTTTAAAATCATATTCTTCAACAATATTTTTTAAATTTACGAATGAATCGTTGACTAAAGTTAAATTATTCTTGAATCTTGAATCTTGGATCTTGGATCTTGCGTTTTTAATCATCTCTGAATCTAAATCTATTCCTAAAACTTTCCCATCCGGAGCATTTTTTTTTAAAATTGCCATTGCATGTCCAACTCCGCCTAAAGTCGCATCCACAAAATTCTCTCCCGGTTCTGGATCTAAATATCTTAAGGTTTCTTTTAAAAGAACAGGGATATGGATCATAAAAAATCAAAAATAAAAAATAAAAATGACAAATTAAAATTCAAAAATTATTCAATTTTCTCCCTAATTGTAAATTCTCAGATGCCGGTTCAGAGTTAAACTGTGAACCAAATTGCACTAATGAAATGGATTGACACACACAGCGAAGCAAAGTGTGTTATCTTTCACGAATAACAAACTTTTTTCGCTTTGTTTGTCATTCCAGAATTTGTTCTTGTTGTTGGTGCATCATAGTTCCAAGTGCAATGCCATTAGGCATCCCTTGCGAGACTTGGAACCAACAAAATCTTAACCAGTTGGTTCAATCGTCCGTCCACGATTAAACCTTAATGTTTTGACTGCGAAAAACCAAATTTATGGTTCAGTCATGGACGACTGAACCAACAACAGTAACGGATTTATTTACAGTCTTCAGAACAATTGCATTTATTTTCCCAACTTTCGCAAATGCCATTACCGCAATTAGCACATATATCTCCTCCACTAACTCCAATTCTAGGTTTAAAATTACAGTCTTCGTCAAATTTATCTGGAAGTGATATAGTTTTTAGACCTTCGCAACATTCGGTTGCCATATGTTTCCTTTGTTCAAATCCTTCAGGGCTGATTGCTGTTATTGGCGTTCTATGACCTTCTCTTATACATCCTACATTAACGCAAATATTATTTTTGCATTTCATCTGCGAAGGACAATCAAAATTATTACTGCAAGAAATATTTCTTTTTTCTTTAATAGTAAATTCATTGGAATAGATTGTCTGCTTACAATCTTTTAACCCTATCTCAATGCTTATTCTATACTTACCCTCTGGCACTTTACTAGTCCTCGACGCGCCTTCTTCTAAATAACGTTGATTCCAATTGGTGCTATAACCTTCTTTAGGCAATATCGCAAAAAATGAAATGCCCTTAACAAATGCTACATTTGTTATGGTTTTCCATTTACTATCTTCAAACTTTTCTATTCTAGGACAACAATTAGATAAAATGTTCTTCTCTAAGTTATTTCTTATCGTTATTTTCACCACCTCTTCCCCCTTATATTCCGTCTTATCCGTAGCGATGGTTACCTGTTGCTCTATTGGAACAGCAGATTTAGTTAGAGCAGGTGTAATTGTTAATAGATTATTCCAAAGTAACATCCCAACAGCCAAAACGACTCCTATTATAATTAAAAGACCAATGATCAATGAAACACCGAATAAAATTTTTGGATACATAAGTTTAAAAGATTTTAATATTTTAAAGTTTTAAGTTTTAGTTTTGACTTTTGAATTTATTCTATATTCCCAGCTCTGCCAATTTCTCCGCCATATCGCCTACTCCTAATTCTGCTTTTTGTTTGTAAGAATTCCAGCGAGTTTCGTCCCAGA
>CAYSEG010000017.1:0-3800 GCA_964430135.1 uncultured Candidatus Saccharibacteria bacterium
TTGATGAGGTTCATTTTGATGAAAGGTGGGGCTTGTTTTTAAAAAATCTTTTTGATAGAACAAAAGGGCACAAAGAAATTTTAGTCATTGCTACGGGTTCATCCGCGCTCCAAATCAATATGATCGCTGATTTAGCAAGAAGGGCTGAAACATGGCAGCTTTTCCCAATGAAATTTAGCGAGTATCTAATTCTAAAATACAACAAATTTCCTATTAAATCCGGTCTATCAGATTATTTACAGGAAAGTTTGTTTAATTCCTCAAATGCCAATGAGGTTTTTAAGAGGTTAAGTAAAGAGGAAAGTGAGATAAATAGGTATTTTGTTAATGAGGTGCCGTCGGAAGCAGAAAATGAATTCTTTGAATCAGGAAGTTTCCCTTCAATCTTAAATATAAACAATAAAATAAAAAGAATTGAGAAGATAAAGAGCGTGATAGACGGAATTATTGTTAGAGACATTCTTAAACTCAAACGATTTGAAACGCAGACAATTGCTAAAATCAGCGACTTGCTCTATCTTTTGGCTCAATCTGATGTTACCAGTTTTAACAAACTGCAGGCGGCTTTAAAGATTAAAAGGGCAGAGACATTGGATAACTTAATTGATGTTTTGGCATTGAGTGGGATTATAACGAGAATAAAATCTTATGGCACAACTTATGGACCAACAAGAAAAACCCCAAAAATTCTTTTTATCGCTCCTTCTTTAAGATCAGCCATATTAAATAATAATTATCCCTCTGGTATAGAAGGGAAAAAATTAGAGGATTATTTTGCTTTAATTTTTAAAAAAGACATTAAAGGGAATTATGTTTTTGGCACGCCTAAACTTTCTTATGATATTGCTGAAAACGGCGCTGATTTTGTCTTGAGTTTGCAAAACAGAAAGAATGTAGTTATTGAAGTTGGTTTTAATAAAGAAGAGATAAAACAAGTAAAAAATACAATGAAGAAAGTAAAAAACCCTCTATACGGGCTGGTTATTGGCAGTAAAAAACTGGAACTTATTAATAATTCTATAGTTAAAGTGCCCTTAAGATTTTTAATGTTAATATAGCCTATGCTTTATCAAACCTTTGATTCAATAAAAGAATCTTTTGGGCCGGATTATTTTACCAGCCGTGTAGCTGACGAGATAGCGCAGAATTTCAATCCGAAGTTTGAGTTGCGGGAATATTAAAAAGGGGCTTATTGTTTTGATTTCTGACGAAGCCCGTCACCTGCAAACTTTAACCTAAACAATTAAGATTGCTTTACTAATATGGCTATTAGGGATATTCGCGAAAATCGATTAAAAAAACTTAAAAGACTTGAAAAGGCCGGCATAGCGCCTTTTCCCGAAACCACAGAGAGGACTCATAAGATTGTAGAAGCTCTTTTTGGTTTTAATAAGTTGGAGAGAACAAAGAAACAATTAACTTTAGCAGGAAGAATTAGATCCTTGAGACAGCACGGGAAAGCTACCTTTTTAGATATTCAAGACGGAACAGGCAAGATTCAGGTTTACTTAAGGGAAGATAAATTAGGAGAAGCTGAATATAAATTTTTCTTAGACAATTTTGATATTGGGGATTTTATTGAGGTTAAGGGAGCGCTGTTCAGAACAAAAAAAGGAGAAAGAACAATTGAAGCGGCGGCTTTTGAGATGCTGGCAAAAAGCCTTCTGCCTCTCCCCGAAAAATGGCATGGGCTAAAAGATATTGAGGAAAGATTCAGGAAAAGATATTTAGATTTGATATTCAATCCCGAGATTAAAAAGAGATTTGAAACTCGTTCAAGAATTATAAAAGAAATTAGGGGATTTTTGGAAAACGAAGGATTTTTGGAGGTGGAAACGCCAATTTTGCAGCCAATTTATGGAGGAGCAACCGCTAGACCTTTCAAAACCCATCTTAATGCTCTTAATATGGATCTATATTTGCGAATTGCCCCAGAACTTTATTTGAAAAGGCTTTTAGTGGGAGGATTTGAAAAAGTTTATGAAATCGGCAAATGTTTTAGGAATGAGGGAGTGGACAGACAGCATAATCCAGACTTTACTATGCTGGAATTTTACTGGGCTTATACCGACTACAAAAAGTTGATGAAGTTAACCGAAAGAATGTTTGAAGCATTACTTAAAAAGATATTCGGCAAACTGAACATTAATTATGAAGGAAAAGAAATTAATTTTAAGCCTCCCTGGCCAATGCTTGAATTCTCCCAAATTTTCAGAAAATACACAAAAATCGATTTAGACCGGATTCACCCAAAAGCCTTGAAAGAAAAAGCCGAAGCCATAGGGATTAAGGTTCCTTCCGAGGCAGGAAAGGCAGAAATTGCCGACGAACTTTATAAAAAATTTTGCCGGCCCAAAATCTGGAACCCCACATTTCTCATTCATTATCCAGCAGAAGCTAAACCCTTGGCAAAACCGCTTAAAAAGAATCCCTCAAAGTCAGCCAGTTTTCAGTTGGTTGTTGCCGGTTGGGAATTAGTTAACGCTTATTCGGAATTAAACGACCCTATCCTGCAAAGAAAAAGGTTTAAAGAGCAAGAAAGACTTTTTGGGAAGGGGCTTGAAGACGCTCAAAGAGTGGACGAGGATTTCTTGGAGGCTTTGGAGTATGGTATGCCTCCGGCAGGGGGTTTTGGCTTGGGCGTTGACCGATTGGTAACATTATTGACTAATTCTCATAGTCTGCGAGAAGCGATATTGTTTCCGACAATGCGGGCAAAAAAGATCAAAAATTAAGAACCAAAAATCAAAAAAAAGAGACAAAAAACTTGAAATAGAAGAGAAAAAAACCAGAAGGATAGGAGGCCGGGAAGCAAATACCCGAGATTTCTCCCGGGCTGCCGGCTGGATGATCGCGATATTTTATTCAAAATTGAATTATCCCGCGCCTTTTAGAGTAATATATGCTATTGACCCCCCAGCTTAGATATGTGCTAGAACAATTATGGATAGAGGCGATTGACTAATTTGGTAAAACCCGCGAGGCAATAGCTGTTTTGTTTTTAACCTTCAATCATAGGATTTTTTGTCTTTTCGTATAGGTAATTCAAGGGAAGCAATAAATAAACTAAGTAGCAATTATTTAGAAACGATAAAATCAAAAATAGACAACATAAAAAACTTTTACAAAAACTCGGCGATAAACCAGACAGGATAATTGAAGAATTTATAAAAATTAGGGATAAACTTGATAACGCAGAAATAGATTGTTCTTTGCTGTGTTATAAAACATAGCAAAGAGTAATTTATTTACTCTGTAACTCTTTAGGAGACGAATAAAAGAGTGAATATAGAAGAAGCAAAGAAAGATCTTGTTGATTTAGAAGTGGATACAGAAAGGAAGATCAGAGAATACTGTTTAGGCGTAATAAGAGCGGCGGAAGAAGAAATAGAGGAAATGTCAGGCGGGCATTTTAACCTAAAATGGAAATTGGTTGAAGGAGGTGGGAATAGTGATGAGAGGGCTGAAAGAAGACGCGGAAGTGTTGCAAAGGAGATTTTATAGAGAAATAGAGGCGAAGAAAGAAGCGGTTTTGATGCTGTCAACATGGGCAGGATTTAAAATTTTATTTTTATATTGCCCTTCCCTTATTTTTTAATAAAAAATGGGGTCAACTCTTTTTTGGGGTGAAATAAAATTAAGCCAATCAATTTTAGGCAAAGCTCTGAGGCGGAAAATGCGTTAGAAAGTAAATGTTTGCTTAAGAATTAGTCAAATTTAGATTAAGATGCTATAATGTAAAGTATATGAAAGGCAGCCAAAAAGTTATTATTATATTATTTATTATACTTTTAATAGGA
>CAYSEG010000017.1:3900-16148 GCA_964430135.1 uncultured Candidatus Saccharibacteria bacterium
TATGAAAGGCAGCCAAAAAGTTATTATTATATTATTTATTATACTTTTAATAGGAGGAGTTTCAGGATATTTTCTCAAGAGTTTACAAAGGTCGGAAATAAAAAATTTGTCTAAATCTGAATTAGAATTAAGTCTACCAAAGAATATGAAATTAACCAGTCCTGTTTTTGAAAATAATCAATTTATTCCTGCGAAATATACTTGCGACGGAGAAGATATCAATCCGCCTTTAAGCATAAGCGAAATTCCAGAAGAAGCGAAAAGTTTAGTTTTGATTATTGATGACCCCGATGCGCCGGGAGGGACTTGGGATCATTGGGTGGTTTGGAATATCAGCCCCTTAGCCTCTCAGATAAAAGAAAATGAACTGCCGGCAGGAGCCATTGAGGGATTAAATGATTTTAAAAGACGTTCTTACGGCGGTCCCTGTCCGCCCAGTGGAGTTCATCATTACCATTTTAAACTTTATGCCTTAAGCAAGGAGCTTGAAATTGATCCTTTTTCAAGAAAGGAAGATGTGGAAAGAGCTATGGATGGTTCTATTTTGGATCAAGCAGAGTTGATTGGTCTTTATCAAAGAAAATAAACGTATCGGCCGTAAGCGGAAAAGAAAATTGTTTTATTAGAGAAAGAGCGTTGCAGTAAACAAAGAAAAAGAAAGAATTTTTAAGCAAAAACAAAAAGATTTACTTCTGAAACAATTAAGATTGGCTAAAGAGCTAAACCCGCTGGTTATTTTCCGTTGCCGGATAGCTCATACAGAGTATTTTAGGAAAATAGAAGGAATTGATTTTGAAGAAAATAAAAAGGTATTCCGTCGCAAAAAACGCAGCAGAACTTTTTAACCCGTTGAAAAGTATTATTTTTTAATTAAAGTTCCCGTTGTTCTTTTTTCTAAAAGCGCTTTTTTTAGGCGGTTCTTTATAGTTCCATTAATTATATATGAGTTGATTCCAATTGAGGTTAACTCCATATATCTTTCTACTTTATGCAGCATTCCACCCGTAACATCGATGCCAACTGAACCTGTTAAGGCTGTTTTTATTTGAGGATAATTCTTTGATGTAATCTCTTTAATAAGTTTAGCCCCCGGATTCTTGAGAGGGTTACCGGTGAATACCCCCTCTACTATGCCGGCTGAAATAATTCTTTTTGGCTTTAGTTTTTTTGCCAAGAAAACGAATAGTTCCTCTGTGGAGATAATACAACATCCTTTTTTTGTATCTATTCCTATATCGCCGTAAATAACAGGCACCATATCCCTTTTTAAAAAATTCTCTAAGGGCTTTGTATAGAATTCAATAATTCTTGAATTTTTTGCCAAACAAACCGAAGATGGCTGGACTGAAATAGCGTTTTCTCCTACATCTAATAAGGCGCGAACGATTATCCTGTTTAGTCTTGAAGCCGCGTCTTGAACCTCGGCTATTCCTTTTAAACTTCTCTTATTTGTGATTCCCTTAACTGTTTGATATTTTTTCGCCGCTGTATGAGGATAAGAACCTCCGCCATTTCCTATAAGCAATCTAAATTTCTCCTTTTTTCTAGCCAGGTGCACCTCTTTGACCGTTCTCTTTATAATTTCTTTGTTTTCAGTAAACGGCTTGTCTTTGCAGGTGATTAACGACCCGCCTAGTTTTAGAAAAATTAATTTCATATATTAATTTTGCAAATTTGAATTAAAAAGATGAAATATTTTAGATATCCTCTATCATCTAATTATATTGTAGATAAAAAAATAGAGCAAGGAAAGTTGAGTAAGCAGTAAACTTTTTAATTTTCAAAGAGCCGTTTTTTACTGAGATTATTCAGAGAAGATGAAGAATTTTGCCTTTATAATATATCATTTTAAGTTTATAAAGGGATGGAGATCATTGATATAAAGTTATTTTTGGTTAAAATTAAAATACAAAAAGAGTATTAGAAATATAATGAAACTCTTATTGAAAAATGTTATTTTAAGGAAAAGTAGAAAAGATATCTACATTAAGGAAAATAAAATTGAGAGAATCGGTGAAGGTTTGGACTTAAAAGTTGATGAGAAAATTGATGGAAAGGGCCAAAAAGCGGTTTTTCCGGGATTGGTTAACTGCCACACCCATTCGGCAATGGCTCTTTTTCGCGGATATGCCGATGACCTGCCTTTAAAAGAATGGCTTGAGAAAAAAATTTGGCCATTGGAAGCAAAATTAACAAAAGATGATGCTTATTGGGGCACAAAACTGGCTTGTCTTGAGATGATAAAAACAGGAACGACCTGTTTTAATGATATGTATTGGGCAGAGGAGGCATCGGTAGAAGCGGCAGAAGAAATGGGGCTTCGGGCAAAAATCGGGCTTGTTCTTTTAGATATTTTGCCGATGGGGAGTAAAGAAAATATAGAGAGATATTGGAAGAGTTTTAAAAAAAGAAAGTTTAAAACAGTTACTTTTTCTGTGGCTCCTCATTCGATTTATACAGTTTCCGAAGAAAGTTTAATCTGGGCAAAGAACTTTGCCAAGAAAAATAGATTGGTTTTACATATTCATTTATCAGAAACCGAGAAAGAAGTTAAAGATTGTTTGAGAAAATATAAAATGAGGCCGGCAGAATATTTAGATAGAATTGGATTTTTGAATAAAGATTGTATTTTAGCCCATTCAATTTGGCTTTCAGAGAAAGAGATTAGAATTTTGGCTAAGAGAAAATGTAATGTAGTTTATTGCCCTTGTTCAAATATGAAATTGGCTTCAGGAATTTTCTCTTACGAGAAGTTGAAAAGTGAGGGAGTTAATGTTGCTTTGGGAACGGACGGAGCGGCTTCAGATAATAATTTAGATTTATTTGAAGAAATGAAATTTGGCTCTTTGCTGCAGAAAATAAACGAGATGGATCCGACGGCCGCTCCGGCTTCTGAAATTTTTGAAGCGGCGGCAAAAAAAGGAGCCAAGGCGCTTAAGATAAATGCCGGCGAGATTAAAAAAGGGAAGTTGGCGGATTTGATTTTGGTTGATTTAAATCAAGTTTGCTTGACTCCGGGGCATAATTTAGCATCAGATTTGGTTTATTCCTGCTCGGGAAATTGCGTTTCAGACGTTATTGTTAATGGAAGGATTTTAATGAGGGATAGAAAAGTTGAAGGAGAGGAGAAAATCCTTAAAGAGGCAGTAAAGAGAGTTAAAAAATTGATGGGTTCGGTTTCGGGTGAGAAAAATGCATGAAATTAGAAATATTGGAGACTCCGAAATTTAACCCCTCTTTTGATTATAGAAAATGGGGAGAGGGCTGTTCTTTTCAGTGGGCGGATGATTTTCAATGTGTCTTTGAGCGGCTTTAGTTGAGATGTTTTAATAGAAAGCGCGGACAATACTTGAAATTTTTACAAATAAATAAAAACAAAATAAAAAAATATGATTGAAAAAGGCATTGCCACTTTTACTTTGGATTATGGAAAGTGTCCCAAATGGCTGTTTGAGAGAATGACGAGATTGGGCAGGGAGATTATAGAAATAATTGTTGAAGAATACGGACCGGACGAGTTTATTAAACGGATTTCTGATCCGGTATGGTTCCAGTCATTGGGCACCGTTCTTGCTTTTGACTGGAACGCAAGCGGGTTAACCACTATCCTTACCGCGGCATTAAAACAGGCGGTCAGGGGCAATGAGAGGAATTTGGGCGTTTTCATCTGCGGGGGGAAGGGGAAGACCTCTCGGAAAACCCCGGAAGAAATAGAACAGTGGGGAGCGGTTTTAAGTTTGCCGTCTCCAGATATTAACAATCTCGTGTATAACTCAAAGATGACGGCAAAAGTTGACAGCGCTTTGATTCAGGATAGTTATCAAATTTACCACCATAGTTTCTTTTTTTCTAAAAACGGCGCTTGGACGGTAGTTCAGCAGGGGATGAATATTAATAATCAGACAGCCCGGCGTTATCACTGGTATTCTAAAAAGATTACTGATTTGGTTTGCGAGCCGCATTCTGGAATTGCCAGCCAAAAAAAAGCGACTGTTTTGAATCTTACAGCCGAGGAAAGCGGAAAGACGCGGGAAATAAGCACAGAATTGGTTCAGGGAAATTATCTTGGTTTAATGAAAGATATCAAAATTTTAAGAAAGCATTCTTCGGATTTATCTCGTATGTTTGCTTTGAAGTTTAAACAAAAGAAGTTCACTTTTCTTCATTTAGAAAATAAAGAATTTTTCTGGCATCCTGTTTTATTAGAAGATTTTTCAAAAAGCAGGTATTTGGACAAGGTTTTGTTTCAGGCTTGCGAGCAAAAGCCGGAAAGCTACGAAAAACTGTTATCGTTAAAAGGAGTAGGGCCAAAGACAATCAGGGCGTTAAGTTTAGTCTCGGAATTAATTTATGGAGCCAAGCCTTCGTATGAAGACCCCGCGAGATATTCTTTTGCCCACGGCGGCAAGGACGGCACTCCTTATCCAGTTGATCGCCGAACTTATGATTCAACTATTGATTTCTTTTATAAAGTTGTTCAGAAAATGAAAATTCCTGTTTCAGAGAAGGAAAAAATAGTAATGAATTTAACAGGTTGACATTAGTTTTTTTCTTTCTGAGCTTGACCCGATTTTTTCGGTGGGCGAGTTATTTATAGTCGCGTTCCGCATTTTCTTTCTGTTTTGCAGAGAAGCGAAATCTCTCTTGGAGTGCACGGGCAATAATTTCTTATTTAAATTTGACTGACATATAATAATAGTGTACCATTAAAATAATAGAAGAAAATTATACATACTTCAATATTGCTACCTGTTATAAGTATGCCAAATAGTTCAAAATTATCAAAGAATATAAAGAAATTAAGGAAAAGAAAAAACTTTTCCCAAGAGAAATTAGCAAGAATGGCCGATGTTGCCAATAATACAATTATTAAAATTGAATCCGGGGAAAACAAGAACCCGACATTGGAAACTTTGCAGAAGGTTTCAAAGGCGCTCGGCGTTTCCATTGATGATATTTTGCGTTAAGGCATAAAAAGATAAGCAATGCCCCAAAAGGATAATTTTAAAATATTTTACGCATTATCTCTAGCCTGGCAAATGGGATTTATTATTGTTATTCCTATTGGCGGCTTTCTGTTTCTGGGAATTTTAGGTGATAAATTTTTTAAGACTCAGCCATTTCTTTCGCTTCTCGGTCTTATTGTCGGTATTGTTATTGCAATTTATGAAGCATATTACTCGCTTATTCCCTTAATTGAAGACAAGCCCCGCATCTCTTCTGAATTACAATCTGAAGGCAAAAATACAGCAAAAAAGGTGCGGGACAAAAAAAATGATTAACATTGGCTTGCAGCCTGAATATGTTTTGTCTATTTTAGGTATATCTCTAACCAATACCTTTTTAACATCTGTTTTAGTTACGGCACTTCTTGGCGTTCTGGGGATAGTTTTTTATTTTAAAAAACAGAACTGCAAAAATATTCTTATCAGTGGAATAAGGATTCTGGTTTTTGAATTATTAAAACTTATTGATGCGGTAACGCACGATAGAAAATTGTCTAAAAAAATTCTTCCTGTGGTAGCCACCTTTTTTCTGTTTATCGTTACTGCTAACCTTTTGGCTCTCGTTCCCGGTTTCTTAGGTTCATTCTTTATAGACACCCCGGCGGGAAAATTTTCTGTTTTGCGGTCTCCGAATAGTGATTTAACAACAACAGCGGCACTGGCATTGTTTTCGGTTCTTGCTACTCAATTTTTTTCCTTAAGGGTGTTGGGAATAAAAAAATATATAGGACGGTTTTTAAATTTTACAAATCCGGTTAAATTTATTCTTGGATTTTTTGAAATGATTTCAGAGGGCGTCAAGGTACTTTCATTTTCTTTTCGATTATTTGGCAATATTTTCGCCGGAGAAGTATTGCTTTTGATTATTGCTTTTTTAGTTCCCTATATTATTCCTTTGCCCTTTATGATTTTAGAAGTGTTTGTGGGAATTATTCAGGCATTTATTTTCGCCGTATTAACATTAACGTTTATTAAAACAAGCACAATGCGTCATATAAGGTCGGGGCGCAAAGTTGATATTTAAAAGTTAAGGAAGCATAAAATTATGACTCAAGATCCGTCAGCATTTACCATGGGTATCGGCACTATTGGGCCCGCTTTGGCGATCGGTATGATCGGTGCGGCAGCATTAATAGGGATGGCGCGCAACCCGGAAAATTCCGAGAAGATTCAGGTTGCAATGATTATTGCCATCGCGTTTGCCGAAGCTATTGCTATTTACGCCTTAGTAGTTGCGCTTATTCTAAAATTTGTCAGTTGACCCCGTTAAAAGTCTGTTTTGTAATTTATTAGGATTGATTATAATAGAGGGTAGCTGATTTATGTAATCTTATGCTTTGTGCAAATTTCTAAGGCGGTTAATACAAGAATTATGGAAGAAGAAACAAAAAAGCGGCTTGACGCGCAGGACGAGTTGCTTGAGAAAATTTATATATCGGTTGAAAAAACGCGAAAGTACTTTCTTTGGACGCTTATTATTTCGCTGGTTGTATTTATTCTCCCTCTTATAGGGTTAGTATTTATTTTACCTAAATTTTTAAACACATATACTCGAGCCTTGGGGGGATTTTAAAGATATGGAATTTTTAGGCAATCTTGGCATAGATGTAAAACTTTTAATTGCTCAGATGGTAAATTTTGGATTGCTTTTATGGCTGCTTGCTAAATTTTTATATAAGCCAATCGTTAGACGAATTGAAGAAGATGAGAAGGAGTTGAAGCAAGCCCAGATGCAGAGGAAAGAATTAGAGCGGCAAAAGGATATTTTTACAAAACAAAAAAAGAAAGAGATAACCGAAGCAAAGAAACGAGCGAAGAGCATCATAAAAGAGGCTGAGAATATAGCCGAAAAGATAAAAAAGGAGATACGCGACAAAGCAAACAAAGAAGCATTAGCGATAATTAAGCAATCCAGAGAAAGACTTGAGTCGCTAAAGCTTGAAATTAAAGAAGAAACCTTGAAAGATATCCGCGTGAAAATTGGTAATTCATTCCGATTGTCTTTCACGGCTGCGCTATCATTGTCTTCGCAGCAAGAATTTCAAAATATTTTTTGGGCTGATTTTGTTAAACGGGTTAAGGAATTAAAATTAGAAAGGCTAGAAGAGTCAAATTTAGTTGAAATTTTAGAAAAATCTAATCTTACTGCGGAAAAAGAAGACAAGAAAAAAAATGTACTGAAGAAAAACTTGGAAGAAATTCTTGCTCAAAAAATCGGTCCGATGGTGCTGGAATATGCGTATCCTTTAACAGCGGCACAGGAAGAAGAATTAGAAGAAATAATTTCAAAAAAAAGCGGGATAAAATTAAATATTACTAAAAAACAAAATAAAAATCTTATCAATGGATTTCGTTTTGAAATTGCCGGAATGATTATTGAAAATAACTTGTTAAGTATAATTAACGATGCCACAAATTTTAAAAAATAAAAAAAATAAGGAAATAGGGCATATTACCTCTTTTTTTTCGGGAGTGGCTCGTATTCAAGGGTTGCCTAATGTATTTTTACATGAGGTGCTTTTAGATGAAGCGGATACGCCGGCAGCTATTGTTATCGGTTTTGATGAGAATTTTGTTGAAGCGCTGTTTTTTGATGAAAAATTTAACCTAAAAAGACCAGTTTTTCGCAGTTTTCGGCCTTTTTCAGTGCCAATTTCAGGGAATTTTATAGGCAGAGTTGTTAATGGTTTAAGTATGCCTATAGATGGGCTTGGAAGTCTTCAGGGAAAAATGACGTCTGTTTTTCGGCAAGCGCCTCCAATTATTGACAGAGAGCCTGTTTCAACGCCACTCTCTACCGGCATAAAAATTATTGATACTAATCTTCCTTTAGGCAGGGGGCAGCGGGAGCTTATAATCGGCGACCGAAAACTTGGCAAAAGCACGATTGCCATAGATACAATATTAAACCAAAAACATGCTGAACCGCCTGTATATTGCATATATGTAATTTGCGGACAGAAAGAACAAAAAGTTCGCGAGCTCATTTCTCTTTTTAAAAAACAAAACGCGCTTTTATATACGACGGTTGTTGTTGCTCCGGCAGGCGCTTCATTTGCGGAGCAGTATCTTGCTCCTTTTGTCGGATGCGTTATCGGGGAATATTTTCGTGACAATGGCAAAGACGCTCTTATTGTTTATGATGACCTTTCAAAACACGCCAAGGTATATCGGGATGTTTCGTTATTGCTTGAACGTTCGCCCGGGCGAGAAGCATATCCCGGCGATATTTTTTCATTGCATGCCGGGCTTTTGGAGCGAGCCGCTAAACTTTCAGAAAAGAAAGGAGGCGGAACGCTTACCGCGCTGCCAATTATTGAAACGCAGGAAGGAGACATTTCGTCTTTTATTCCAACTAATCTTATCTCAATTACTGACGGGCAAATTTATTTGGAAAATGGGCTTTTTCAGAAAGGATTTTTGCCGGCGGTGAATGTGGGACTTTCTGTTTCTCGCGTAGGATCGCAGGCGCAGCCGAGCATCCTTAAAGAAGTAGTGGGCGGTATTCGCTTAGCTCTCGCCCAGCACAAAGAACTCCAAAAATTATCCCAGCTGGAAACAGTTGTGAGCAATGAAGCCCAAAAAAAGATTCACAGAGGAAGTTTAATACTGGAACTTTTAAAACAGGAAAAACATACAAACATTGAATGGCCCGAACAGACAATTTTATTTTACACGGTTGAACAAGGTTTTTTTGATGATATCGAGAAAAAGAAATGGGGCAATTTTGAAATGCTTTTGCTGGAATTGATAAGAAATCGTTATTCCGGTATGCTGCAAAAGATTAAAAGCGGAGTATTTGATGAGAAAATAAAAATAAAGATTCAGGAAATCGTGAAAGATTTTAAGCAAGAATTTTTATTAGTTAGAGAGGAGTAATAGCTATGAAATCATACATAGTATATAAAAACCAGATTCAAGGAATTAGAGATGTCTCAGAAACCGTAAAGGCGGCGGAGAAGATCGCCGCTTCCTCCATACATTTTTTAAAACAAAATGTGTCTAATCTTAACGCCTATGCTGTTGAAGTTGAGAAAGCGCTGATTCGGTTGTCTTCGTTTTATCAAAAGAAAAATAATCCTCTTTTGCAAAAAGGGGAGACAGGGAGAAAAACGCTTGTTATTCTTACCGGAGATAAAGGGCTGGTTGGTGGTTTGTGGCACGGTATTATTAACACATTTTTAGAGAATGCCAAACAATACCGATCTGTTATTGCGGTTGGCGCAAAGGGTGAGTATTACCTTAAAGAAGAAGGCATACCGATTATAAAATTATTTACCTGTTTTTTTGATATTCCCCAAAAAGAAGAAATTAAACATATTACTGATTATATTTTTAATGAATTTAAAAAAGGGATATTTTCACAGGTAGATATTTTATATCCCCAATTTGTTTCTTTGGCGAAGCAAAAGCCCAATCTCATCCAGTTTCTTCCTTTTGAATTTACCCCGTTAAAAATCAACAATTATAACGGCAGAGAAAAGAGCGACGAAGGTCTGCCAATTTTTGAACCGTCAAAACAAAAAGTATTTGATAAACTTTTACAGAAATATATTGGAATATTTTTCTATAAAATTATTATGGAAACAAAATTGTCGGAATTTTCCGCAAGAGCTGTGGCAATGGAACACGCCGCAACAAAGACAGAGGGACTTATTCAGAAATTGACACTTGATTACGCGAAAGAACGGCGCCGAATTATAACTCAAAGACAGCTGGAAGGTTTTACTTCTCATAAAATAACGCAAACCCATTAAAGGAATTATAAGTTTCTAACAGAGTAAAAATATTTATCTTGTTGGAAGTAGATATTTGATAATAATTTAATAGGTAAGAATAAATTTTAAAAAAATTATGGCAACAGAAAATAAAATTTCTAACGGAGCTAGTGCGGTGAAAGGAACGATTATAGCGATAAAAGGAGGCGTAGCCGAGTTTATATTTGAAAAAGATATACCTCCTATTCATAGTCTCTTTGAAAGTGAAAGACAGAAGGCTCTTTTTGAAGTGGTTGAGAGAAAAGATTTTAAAACCGTACGCGCTATTGCCGTGTCTACTCCTGATGGTATAGAACGGGGGGAAAAAGTTTTTAAGGTTGGCGAGGAAATATCTGTATCCCTTAATAAAAATATTTTAGGAAGAATGTTTGATATGTTTGGTCATCCCATAGATAATAAACCGTTTAAAAATGGTAAGTCATTTCCGCTTTACCCCATTAGAAAAAAAGATTTTGGCGAAGTCGACAGTGTAAGGATGTATCACAGTCGCTGGCCTAAGACCAGCGACATACAGCATATTTCTAACGGGGTTTACGAAAATAAAAAAGCGCAGACGAATAACTTAAAACGAGACGATAAAATATTGGAAACGGGAATAAAGGTTATTGACCTTTTAACTCCGTTTCGTTTAGGAGACAAGATAGGTCTTTTTGGCGGAGCCGGAGTTGGTAAAACGGTTCTTATTACCGAACTTATTCACAATATTGCCCTTAAGAAAATAGGATACTCTGTTTTTGCTGGTATCGGCGAACGTATTCGCGAAGGCAACGATCTGTATCTTACTCTAAAGAGGTTAAATGTATTGGAGAATACGGCGCTTTACTTCGGCGAGATGGATAAGTCGCCGGGCGCGCGGGCGCGAGTCGGCCTTTCCTCTGTTTCTGCCGCGGAATTTCTTCGCGATGAAATGAATAAGGATATATTTTTATTTATTGATAATATTTTTCGCTATACTATGGCCGGAATGGAAGTCGGGGCGATTTTAGGGAAGGTTCCCTCAGAATTGGGCTACCAAGCAACGCTTGAACATGATTTGGCTATACTCCAAGAGAGGATAGGACCGAACGGTAATAATACCATTACTTCTCTGCAAGCAGTTTATGTGCCGGCTGATGACCTTACGGATCCAGCTGTGGTCTCTATTTTTTCTCATCTTGACGCTTCTCTGGTGCTTTCCCGCGAGGTGGCAGAAAAGGGTATTTATCCGGCGGTTGATATCCTACGGTCGCATTCTTTGGGGCTTGATAAAGATATAATAGGCGAGCGCCATTTTGAGATAGCTGCCGAGATAAAAGCGATATTCCAAAAATATCAGGAGCTTTCCCGTATTATTACTATTCTTGGGATTGACGAGCTGTCGCGGACAGACAGAATTATTGCCAAAAGAGCGGAGCGATTGAAGCGATTTTTAACCCAGCCTCTTTTTGTTGCTGGAGCATTTAGTAATAGGAGTGGAGTATATGTGCCGCTTAAGAAAACGCTTGAAGGATGTGAAAAAATTTTAAACGGCGATTTTGACGATGTAGAACTTGAAAGACTTTATATGATAGGGTCAATTGATGAAGCAAAATAAAATGATTAATTGTATAATTACATCACCTCAAAAAACAGCAGTTTATAAAAATCTACGGAGTGTTACGCTGCCGGCGTTTTTCGGCCAGATGCAAGTATTGCCTGGCCATGCCGAGTCCTTTGTTTTATTAAAAAAAGGGAATATTTCCCTGCGACAATTAAACAAAAAAAAAGAGATTATACAAAATATAAATGGAGAATGTCATATTAAAAACGATGTAGTTACAATCATCTTATAATATTTGATTTTTTCCATCCGCCATTCTTTTATTTTGTAGCCGTCTGTTTCATAGATAAAGAGAAATTATCGGAGAAACAGATGGCGCTTTAATTTTTTTTACGCTAATATGTGTTCTAATTCCGGAACTTCTCGCAAAGAAAAAGCGGATGAAGCATCGCATAAATTTCGTCAGTTATCTGCATTATTACTGGCAAAAGTTTTTCAATTCTTTAGTATAATTTATTTGTAAAAGATAGGAATTGTTTTAAGTTTAATTTCTATCAATAAATGATTGGTTTGTTCAGTTTTATATATGGAAGATTAAATGAAGGATTAGAAAAATCTATAGAAATTTTGAATTTAGAATGAGCTGGCAAAACTAGAGAATCGTTAAAATTAAAATTACAGTAAATAAAAGATGGAACAAATAATCCGGCAACGCACAAGAAAAATATCTCTATGGGAACGGATTTTTAATCCGTATCTAATATTTAAAAAACAAAAACTGTATCGTTAAATCTTCTTAATATAAAAGCAAAAAGAACGAAATTTCAAAATAAAAGAGAAAGCGGTTATAAACCGGTTCGTGCGGAAAATTATGGATGTTGATTTTGCCAACCTGTGGATAACTTTTCCCTTAAAATATTCCCTTGTTATTTTTTGGCTTAAATA
>CAYSEG010000018.1:0-16001 GCA_964430135.1 uncultured Candidatus Saccharibacteria bacterium
CTTTTGTTGTCCTTGCAGCGCAATCTCAAGTAATTCCTTCTGCATAGAGGGATCCTGATACTTTCTAGGATTATACAGGTAATCAATAATTACTTTATATTCCTGATCAGCGAAAACATCCTTGAGCCACGGCAGTCCTTTTGACGCAAAAGGAATTAATGAATGAAGGTTTATCCTATTCTTTTTTGCAATCTTTTCTGCTCCTTGTTCTCTGTCCAATACAACGATGATGTTTGCGCAGGACACATCCTTTAACCCCCGTTCTTTTGCTTCAAATTCCAATTGTTTGAGCGCTATCGCTTTGCTGTCAAACTTTGTTACTAAGTCATCAATAAATCCAATTGTATCACCGTCAGCCAAAATGCCTTCAATCATTGAATGCTCGCCATATGTTTTTATAAACCGATTAAAATCTTCTGGCGACTTCACTCCTTCCAACTTCCGAGTATAGCACGAAGAAATGTCTCCTATTATAGAAACAGCAGTAGCTATCGGTATTCCTGTAGCAGCAATACCTATAATCCTGTTTACATCACTGCATTCTTCTTTTATTAAACTGCTTATGGCATAGCCAACCTGTTTCAACAATTTTGGGTATGACGCTAATGGACGCAATTGGATGTAAAACGGACTCCACAGACCAGAAATAAGTTTCCATCCTTCCGGCTTATCTTTATACCAAGTCTTTATCATACTATATTTATATAATTCCCCGACTATCTTTTTCCCTATTCTTTCTTTATCTTGTTCCCAACTCATCTTTCCTTCTTTTTACCTCCTATTTTTTAAAAAATATGTCGGGCAAAAAAGAAAACCCGACGGAAAAATTTTAAGCTCCATCTACTCTATTTTTACTGGTTTTTATTTATCTACCAGGGAATCTTCCCTGCACGCTTCAGCGCTGCATTAAGGTCGTCTCTGGCAAATGATGTTGCTCTTGCCGCCGCTTCTGCAAAATCCAAGGGGTCGCATTTGAAAGGATCTTTACTGTATGCGTAAATGATTCCTCGTGAACTATTGACTATTATCCCATATCCATCGTTTCTGACTCCTGCTACTGCTCCATCGGAGCCTCCGCCTTGAGCACCATAACCCGCCACCAAAAAGAAACAATCCGGCAAAATTTCTCGCATCTTCGGAGCGTCCTCTGGATAAGTCGCTTCCATAACGACACCGACATTGTTGCCATGATCGCCTTCGCATCCCTCGCTCCACTTCTTGACTAATAAGGCTGTTTCCTGCCAGACCTTCAAACCAGAGATGGTCTGTAGTTGCTCAATTTCTGAATTCGGCGCAAAAGATGTTTTGTCTACTATAAATATTCCCTTACCATACTCTTTTACTGTTTCCACGAACGGAGAAACGCAAGATGTTCCAATATATGGAACCACTGTCATAGCGTCAACATCAAAAGATGGCAATGTTTTGTGTAGTATTTTTATTTTTAACCGGTCCCATATATTCACTTTTCCTAAATGTCCTTCTGCATATGCTTGTGCCGTATCTCCACCATCGCAACGTTTTGCATCTTCAAGTACCAACAATCTTTGCTTTTTGGCAAATTTCACTGTTTTTTCAAATGCCCAAACTCCCCAATATCCATAGGCCTCGTAAAATGCCATTTGTGGCTTAACTACTGCTACATAAGGTTTTACAGCTTCGATAATCTTTTGGTTGAATATTAAAAACGCTCGTGCCACACCTTCGCGACCATCTTCACTTTCTGCTTCTGCGTATCCTTGCTGAAGTATATATTTAGGAATATATTTTACCTGCGGATCAAGTCCCACACAAAGCACGCTTTGTTTCTCTCTCATTTTATCTACCAGTCTATCTACAAATGTGTTCATTTTTTCCTTTTCACCTCCTAAAGCTCTTTTGCTGTCATTGCCTGCTTATGCCGTCCTTAACGGACTTGGCGCGCAGACTCTATTAAAAAGAACTACCTAAACTATAGCAGTTTGTTTGATTTTGTCAATTCTTCCATTCTCTTGGTTATGAACAAAATCGCTAATTTTTCACGAATTTACCACTAACATCACGAATTTATTTAAAATAAAAAAATAAGCAAGATTTGATTTAATTTCTTAAAAATAGCTTCTTATCTTGCTTTTTAGTTTGTTATTTTTTTGATGAGCTCGGTTACTTTTATTAATTGTTCAATTGTTTCTTTTACAATAAATTCTGCTATTTTTTGATGTTTATGACTTAATTTTTCTCCACGTCGTTCTGCTATATCTCTTGCTATTAATTCGATAACAATTTGCCGTCGATACTCTAAGGGAAGCCGAGATAATGCTTCTATCAAGTCCTCATTGCTTGACATTTTTTATTTTCCCTCCTATTTTATTAAAATTCTAATAAATTATAAAAAAATGTCAAGAGAAAATATTTACAGGATTTCTAATTTATGATAGGATAAATGTATTGATTCATTATCATTGCGATAAATTTGAAAGGTAACGAAGCGATCCCGTGTTGAGTTTCGGAAGTTGAATGACGAGATTGCTTCGTCGTCCCCTTGGAATTTCTTTTCGCAATGATACCCTTTTTAAAAATTATGGTTCCAATAGAAAAAATAATTTCATTGACAAAACGTCGGGGGTTCATCTTTCGATCTTCGGAAATTTATGGAGGGTTTGGCTCTTGTTATGATTTTGGTCCTTTGGGTGTAGAATTAAAAAACAATATCAAAAAATCCTGGTGGCATGAGATGGTACAAGAGCGAGAAAATATTGTTGGGCTTGATGCCGCTGTTTTAATGTCGCCAAAAGTTTGGCAGGCATCAGGACATCTGACAGCTGGATTTGCCGATGAGTTGGTTGAGTGCAAAAGTTGTCATAAAAGGTTTAAGTTAGACGAAATAGAAAGGCAAAAGCCAAAAGTCAAAAATAATTCTAATTCAAATTCAAAATGCCTTGAATGCGGCGGGGAATTAACTAAACCGCGAAAATTTAATCTGATGATGAAAACTTTTGTCGGACCTGTGGAAAATGAAGCGGCAATTACTTATCTAAGAGCTGAAACTTGTCAGGGAATTTATATGAATTATGAGAATGTTAGAGATTCAATGCGCCTCAAAATTCCCTTTGGTATAGCCCAGATTGGCAAAACGTTTAGGAATGAAATCACTCCAGGGAATTTTATTTTTAGAACACGGGAATTTGAACAAATGGAAATGCAATATTTTGTGGCTCCGCCGCAAAATAAAGCCAAAAATCAAAAGTCAAAAGCCAAAAGCGCAATTCAGGAATTAAGATTAGAGACCCCCGATGCTTGGTTTGAGTATTGGAAAGAGGAGCGGTTAAAATGGTATTTGAGTTTAGGAATTAAAAAAGAAAATTTGAGAATAGTAGAAATTCCGGAAAAAGAGCGGGCCCATTATGCTAAAAGGCAAATTGATATTGAATATCATTTCCCTTTTGGCTGGAAAGAGGTTGAAGGGATTCATAATCGGGGCAACTGGGATCTCTCAAATCATTCAAAGTACAGCGGCAAAGACTTAAATTATTTTGATGAAATAACAAAAGAAAAATATATTCCTTATATTATTGAAACATCGGTTGGAGTTGAAAGAAGTCTTTTTGCTTTTTTGTGTGATGCTTATGAAGAAATTAAAGGCGGAAGAACTAAAACAACAGAAGCGACAAAAGAAGAAGAGATTTTATTAAGATTGAACAAAAAACTTGCTCCGATAAAAATTGCGGTTTTACCTTTAGTGAAAAGCAAAGAAGAATTAACTAAAAAAGCAAAAGAAGTCTACGAATTATTAAAGCCGCATTTTATGAGCCAGTACGACGAAGTCGGCGCTATCGGTCGCCGCTACCGGCGCCAGGACGAAGTCGGCACACCATATTGCATTACAGTTGATTTCGAGACTTTAAAGGATAAATCAGTTACAGTCAGAGACAGAGACACGATGGAGCAGGAGAGGGTGAAGATTGAGGAGCTGGTTGGGTATTTAAACGAGAGATTAAATTAGTTTTCGATAATTAATTTGTAGGCATAACACATATATCACGGGCGTTGTATATGTGTTATAGTTTTAAATAATGAACAAAGCGAAATTAATTATTGCTAATAGTTTAAACGATTCAAATATGTATTATGCGGTTGGAATTTCAATTCCCGATGATTTTATTTATTTGGAAAAAAATAAAAAGAAGATTATTTATGTTGATGATTTGGAATTTAACCGTACTAAAAAAGAAGCAAAAGTTGATCAAGTGATAAATTATTCAAGATATAATAAAAAAGCAAACAGGAATTCATTAGGAGGTGTGCTAATTGCTATTTTAAAAGAAAATAAGATAAGAGAAATTGTTGTTCCTGAAAATTTTAAAATGAAATATGCGGAAATTCTTTTAAAAAATAAAATTAAAGTTCAAGTTAAGCCAGAGCCATTTTTTAAAAAAAGAATTACTAAGAATAAAAGCGAGATTGAGAAAATTAAAAAAACGCAAAGAGCCAATGAATTAGCGATAAAACAAGCAATTGAAATTATCAAAAAATCAAAAATTAGAAAAGATAAAAAACTCATTTATCAAAATAAAATTTTGACTTCAGAATTTATTAAAACTATAATTGATATTGAGCTTCTTAGGAAGAACTGTCGGGCTGAAATTTTTAATATTGTTTCTTGCGGAAAAGACAGCGCTGATCCTCATCAAGAAGGCAAGGGGCCGCTTTTAGCTAACCAGCCAATAATAATTGATATATTTCCAAAATCGTCAGATAATAGATATTTTGCTGATATGACCCGAACAGTTGTTAAAGGAAAAGCATCGAAAGAAATTAAAAAAATTTACCAAACCGTTTTAGAAGCGCAGAAATTAGCTATCAGTAAAATTAAGCCGGGGATAAAAACAAATTCAATCCACAGATTAGTTCAGGATTATTTTAACAGAAAAGGTTTTAAAACTGAAGAGAAAAATGGAAAAGTTCAAGGATTTATTCACGGCACCGGGCATGGAGTTGGTTTGGACATTCATGAATTGCCGAATCTTAATTCAAAAGATAAAAATACTTTAAAAACCGGAAATGTTGTTACTGTTGAACCAGGACTTTATTATCCAAATATCGGCGGGGTAAGAATTGAGGATTTAATTTTAGTTACTAAGAATGGACATCAGAATTTAACTAAATTTCCGAAGGTTTTAGAAATATGAAAAAACAAAAATTTAAAACAATCATTATTTCTTTGGGTGGGTCAGTTATTATACCGAGGGAAGTTAATGTAAAGTTTTTGAAAGATTTTAGAAAGTTAATTTTGAAATGGGTAAAACGCGGAAGAAAATTTGTTATTATTGTTGGAGGAGGGAAAATAGCACGGGATTATCAAAATGCCGCACAACAAATCAGCAAACTTTCAAGATCACGCCTTGACTGGATTGGAATTTACGCAACGCATTTGAATGCTTGTTTAATTAAAGAGATTTTTGGGGCGAAAGCGGTTGGAATAATTACAGATTTAGAAAAACCGATCAATACAAAAAAGCCAATAATCATTGGAGCGGGGACTAAGCCGGGTTGGAGCACGGATTATGACGCAGCGGTTTTGGCAAAATATTACAAAACCAAAACAATCATAAATTTATCAAACGTTGATTATGTTTACGACAAGGATCCAAATAAATTTAAAGATGCCAGACCTTTAACTAATCTTTCTTGGCAGGATTTTCTAAAAATTGTTAACAAGAAATGGAAAGCAGGATTGAATTCGCCATTTGATCCAGTCGCCACCCGGTTGGCTAAAAAAATAGGATTAGAAGTAATTATTCTCAAAGGGACAAATTTAGGAAATTTAGAAAAGTTTTTAAAGGAAGAGAAGTTTAGAGGAACGGTTATTAGGTAAAATTAAAAATTCAAAATACAAAAGGTAAAAACAAAACAATTCAAAAGACAAAAAACCCACTAACATTTCAAGAGAATAAAAGATGCAAAAATTTTTAATTTTGCCTTGAATATTTTTTTTCACTTTTTACTTTTGAATTTTATAGAAATATGCCAATTAACAAAAAATTACAAAACATCATTTCTCTTTTAGAAAAATTCTCAAACGCTCACGGTGTTTCAGGATATGAGGCTGAGGTGCGGGAGATTTTTAAAAAAGAGATTGAACAGTATGTTGATGAGATAAAAATTGATGAAATGGGTAATTTAATCGCTATCAAGAAGGGAGGCAAGCCTTTAGTGATGATTGCCGCTCATATGGACGAGATCGGGCTGATGGCAAAATATATTGACAATAGGGGGTATATTTATTTTGTTACGGTCGGTGGCTTTTTTGACCAGACCCTTCTTAGTCAAAGAGTTATCGTTCATACAAAAAAAGGGAATTTAGTAGGAGTAATCGGTTCAAAGCCGCCGCACATAATGGAAGACGAAGAACGGAAGAAAGTTGTTAAAGCAAAAGATATGTTTATTGATATCGGCGCCAAGAGCAAGAAAGATGCCGAAAAATTAGGGGTAAGTATTGGCACGCCAATTACTATTGATAGACATTTTGAGATCTTAGCTAACAATTTAGTTACCGGAAAAGCTTTTGATAATCGGGCGGGATTGGTAATGCTCATTGAAACTATGAAAAGATTTTCACGGGTTCGAACAGAAAAATACCCAACTGTTTATGCCGTGGGGACAGTACAGGAAGAAGTCGGGCTTAAAGGAGCTCGAACAAGTGCATTTGGCATTTCGCCGGATGTTGCTATTGCCACTGATGTGAATATTCCCGGTGATTATCCCGGGATAGAGAAAAAAGATTCGGAAATTGAAATTGGAAAAGGCGCATCTGTTACCGTGATAGAATCATCTGGTCAAGGAGTAATTGTTTCGGAAAAAGTATTAAAATGGTTAAAAGAAACAGCTGTTAAGAATAAAATAAAATATCAATTAGATGTCAGCCAGAGCGGGATGACTGATGCGGCGGCAATTTATTTAACGAAAAGCGGAATTCCCACTGGTGTGGTCAGCGTGCCAGCCCGCTACATTCATTCACCAATGGAAGTGCTGAGTATTAATGATTTGGACTATGGAGCGGAATTGATTACTAAAGCAATTTTGAGTGCTGGTAAATATTTTTCTTCTTAAAAGTTATCCACAAAAAACAACTTGACATAGTTTTTAAATTTTGTATGATAGAATAATCGCGCGTGTTTTGACTAGTCAAAACTACTGTTCTTTCTATTGTTCTTTACTTTCTGCAGCCTCCTTAATCACGAGGCGGCTATTTTGGTTAGCTTTTTAAAGATAGCTAAAATAGCCATCTTGTGGTTGGCAAAAAACTTATTGCTGTTTTTTATTTTCATTCGAAGACAAAAAGGCGACATTCGTGAATGTCGCCTTTTTTGTCTATATTTTTATATATTTCTGGAATTCATCCCTTAGGGTGTTTGCAATAAATTTACAATACAACAACCTAAAGGCCGAATTCCAGTTAAAAGTTTTCCTTTAAAATTTCTCTAAAGCAATTTAAAACATACTCCAATTTTTCTTTTGGTATTCCAAAAGTTGAAAGTTTGAACATTTTTGTTAGCCCTGGTTTTATTCCGGTGATTCCTCTTTTTTTTAATTCAGAATATAAAAAGAATTTTCCTTTTGGGTGTTTTTTTGAGATTTCATAAAATGGTTCTGCTCTGAAGAACATTAAATCATGTTGGTGAGGTTTTTCGCCAAGCTGTTCAAGGCCTAATTTTTCTAATTCTTTAGAAAACCATTGAGCTTTTTTAACTTCTTGGGGCCACTTCTTTACTCTTTCAGAGACTTCTAAAAATGACGCCATTAATGTTGCTATTGATGTGCCTCTGGCAGTGCAGCCCAAAAGTTCAATTTCTTTCTTTGGATATTCTTTTGATTTTTTTAAAATAATTTTTTCCCATTTTTTTTTCATTCCTAAAATTCCAATGGGTCCGGAAGATGCCATTGATTTATGGCCAGAACCAATAATAAAATCAGCTCCGGTTTTTTTAAGCGAAATTGGTATTCGCCCAACTGCGTAAGCGCCGTTTAATAAATAAGGAACTTTAAATTCAGCGGCGATTTCCCCTAATTTTTCCGCTTCCGGCAAATTTCCATAATTTCCATCAGGGTAAGTGAGAACAATCATCGCCGGTTTGTGTTGTTTAATTAAACTTTCATAATCCCGAACATTTATTTTATATTCTGGTTCGCCAGAACTTGAAACTTCAATTGTTTTTAAACCGATTCTTTCGGCGCTTAAAATTGTTGTATAATGTCGGTTGCCATCAACAACTATTGTCTCGCCTCGTTTGGTAATTGCATGCATAACAATATAAATTCCTTCTCTTGCTCCATGAGTAATTCTGACTACATCCGCTCCTAAAAATTCTGGCAGGATATTATGAATAAATTCTTTAACATTTGGTTTTTCAATTAAATCTAGCCGTCCCGGACAAAAGTCGCAAACAGAATAGCCGTCGCCGAATTCAATAAGAACTTTTTTTGCCGCGTCAGTTAGTTTTCCGCCGGTTTGAATCGGATCCAAATTTATCAGATTCTTATTTTCTCTTTTTAGATTTTCAAATTTTTTCAAATTTTTCATTATTAATTGTAGGCGACATTCGTGAATGTCGCCTACTTATCATTTATTCTTGAGCGGGGTGAGAGAATCGAACTCTCCTAGGCTGCTCTGCAGGCAGCTGCATAACCACTATGCTAACCCCGCATAGAAAATTCAAAATTTAAAATGCAAAAATCAAAATGATAAATCAAAATTTAAAAATTTTTGATTTTTGTTAAGCTTAGGATGGTTTGGCCTATTTAAATTTTAAATTTGGCTAACATCAATTAATACTTCTTGTTTATTTTTTCTTTAAATTAAATTGATAAGAAACTTTTATTGTTACGAACACGGGTCCTCGGATATCAATTTTCTTATGCTCGGCTTTTAAGTAATTCTTAATTGGTTTTGGAACTTCTAAATTAATATCGCCTAAAGATCGAACAATTTTTACTTTATATTCAAATTCTTTTTCTTTATTTTCAACCTTATAGGCTGCATCTGCTGCTATGGCTTTCATATAATCAAATTCTGTTGTTGAACATTCTTTTTTTAGTTTATCGGACGAAGCTTTGACGGAACCTGAAGAACCAATTATATTTTTGTCTTTTATAAATATTTTATTAAAACCAGCCGGGCCGATCAGCATTTTTCTTTTTTCCGGTTCGGCAACCTTAACGATAATTTTTTTATTGGCTATTTTACCTTGCCAGGCAGTAAATTCAACCGGCCCTATTTTATTTTTATACTTTTTTGCTGTTTTGTAAATAGCCGCGGCTATTTCTTCGCCCTTTTTTGTTTCCGGTCTTTTTTTAAGATGAATTGATCTGGCTATTTCTTCATTTGAAAAGTGGTTTTTAAGATAAAACTGCGAAAACATCATTTTCCGAATGTCGTCATAACCTTTTTGAATCATAATCAGCCTTTCTATTCCAAAACCTGCATTGAAGACTGGATATTCAATTCCGAAATTTGCCAGTGATATTGGGGAATACATTCCAATATCTCCGATTTCAAACCACCTTCCTCTGTATTTTGCAAAAATTTCTTCTTCTTGTCCCGGCGCATAATATTTGGAGGTCGCTTTTTTCTTTTCAAACTTTACTTTTTCAAAGTTCAAATTTTTGATTATTTTTTTAGTGATTTCCCGTCCCGCATCCAAACTTGCGTTCGGATCCATTATAACAAAAGAAGCAGAATGATGAACACGCAGATGTTGATTGTCTTCTTTTTGTTCATTTCTGTATCTGGGCCCGATTGAAAATAAGGCAATAGGAAATTCTTTTTTTGTTTGAAGCGCGGCGAGTGTATGATACCAAGTGGCTGTCATGTGACTTCTTAAAGTTAAATTTGTCGCTTTTGGCTTTATTTTTTTGAATTCCGGAAAAAGATCAATTATCGCCGTTGCTTGTTCTGTTTTGATTTTTAATTTTACAACCATTTCCTCAGTTAAATCATCACTTTCTATTTTTCCTTTTTTGTAATCTCTTAAAATTTCCTTTAGTTTTTTTTCGGAAAAATCTTCAGCCTGTCCGCCGAAGAGACGGATAATTTTTTTTATCTCTTTTATTTTTTGCGCGCTTAATCCGATATCAGGTCTTGGCAATTTTGCCAGATAGAAGGATCTGTCTAAAATAACCGCCGATTCCGGCCCGTATTCTTTATAAATATCTTCTTGAGGCAGAATGGTTAAATTTTCTGTTTCGTCAAAACCTTCCTTCAAGAAAATTTTTCTTAATTTTTCATTCATTATCCAAAAAGGATGTTCCTTGCCTTTTTTTCTGATTTCTATTTTTGTTCTCTTAGGTAAAAGTCGGGCCGAATCTACCCAAGTTTTTTCAAAATTTTCCTTCGCGTTTTCTTTGATTTGTTTGATGTTTAGTTTCATTACAGCCATTTCTTTTTCTTAAAATACAAAATCATAAAAATAAAAGTAGCGGCCATTATAGAAACAATAATCCAAAAATCATAGGGAGTTTTTGTAAAGGGCATACTTTCCATTGTATTCATTCCAAAAATACTGGCAATTAAAGTCAATGGCAGCATAATTACCGAAAAAACAGTAAGGATTTTCAAAGTTTCGTTAAATTTATAATAGAAAAGCGATTCATTCGTATGTTCAATAGCTTCAATCATCTCTTTATGATTTTCTAAAATATTCCAGACGCGGATATTTGAACCGATTACTTCTTGGGAATATATTCTAAGATTCTCATTGCATAATTTTGGAACAGTTCTTTCTAAAGTTTCTAGTATTGTTCGTTGAGGCTTGATAGCTTTTCTGAAGTCAATAATATCTTTTTTAACAATGGAAATTTCTGAAATCATTTCCCGTTCTTTTCCTTTAAAGACCTGATCTTCTATCCTATCAATATTTTCACCAATGTGATCCAACATCGCCAGACGCGAATCGATTAATTTGTCTAAAATTTGGAAAAGAAGAAAGCCGGTGCTTTTTCCTAAATATTGCTGTCTTAGTCTTTCGTGAATACTGCAATCGTCAAAAAATTTTTCTAATTGGGGAAGAAATCTAATATAAGAGGTGATTAAAGTATCTTTTGTTAAAATAATATCTAATTCTTCTGAAGAAGTTTGTCGATTTTTCTTGTCGAAAACCGGGAAATGAATGACGATAAAGAGATAATCAGGATGTTTTTCTACTTTTGGCCGTTTGATTGGAGGAATATATTCTTTTAAGATAGATGGGGCAAGATGAAAATTTTCTCTTAGATATTCAACATCTATTTCATTGGGATTCTTAATGTTAATCCATTTCACTTGGTTTGTTTTGATGATTTTCATAAAAGCTGTAGCTGTCATTTTGAGGAGTTCTGCACATAAATTATATGCGGGATGATGAAGAATCCCGTAGAATAACGGGATTCTTCGGGTTAATGCTTCTCAAAATGACAATTAGATTAATAAAGTTGCTTTTTTAAAGTGAAATTACTGTCTATAGTATATCAGAACAATGGATTATTGACAAGTAATTTGTTTTATGTTAATTTGAAAATAGCAGAAACCGGAAGAAGATTTTTAACCCGAGTGGGCTTCTAATGATAGTTTCTGCTTTGTACATTTTATTTAAGAACAAAGAAAAAGAATTTAAATAAAATAAAAATGGAAAACAGAAAAGTAAGAGGGTTAGTAGTAGAAGCAATAGAGAAAATAGAGAAAAATGTACAAAAGTTTTCGGCTGATTTAAGCAGTGGCCATATAAAGGATGGCGGGGATTCAGGGGGCCTGGCAACACCCAATCGGCTTTTGAGATGTATTGAGGAGCAAATAGATGCAGAGAATAGAAAGATTTATAAGTTGGAGACACTGAAAAAGATTATTATAGGAGTTAACGAACTTTGTGACAGATTAGAATATCTGGATGGATTTCGATACAGGTACCGGCAGTTATCATTCGGAGATTTTATGGGAGATTTTACAGATTCTGGCACAGAAAAAAAGAATGTCGGTAGAACTGTTCTTGCTAAAGAGGACATTCAAGGATTCTTGGATAATTTAAAAACCGTCGTAAATGAAGAGATGCTATTTTTAGAAACAGATTGGAATTGGGAGAAAGTAGTAAAAATTTGCAGAGAAATCGAAGTTACTCTTTGTAGTCTTAAAAATATTATTTGCGAGAAGCTAAACTAAAGTTTCTCGTTCTTTTTTAAAAAGTAAGGTGTTGCCGTTTCGCCCGCAGAGGCAACAACGAAGCGATGTCTGCATAACGCCAGATACATATTAGACTCCATCAGGCCGTAAACCTATGCAAGAACAGTTGCAAAATCAATCTATTAATCAACTATTTAAAATGCCTCTGGAGTCTAAAATAGGGTGGCATTATATAACTTATTGACATTTCTTTGTTGTTCTATTAATATATTAAAGAAGGTAAAAATAGAAAAACAGAATACTCTTTTGGAAAAAACAAAAAATTAGTAAGAATTCGTATTTAGACTTTATACTTGTTTATTCTTATCCTGTTGATAATCTATGTTATTCCGTAATTCTTTGTCGGCAGACAGACTTAATGCGGAATCTATTTACTTTAAAACAAAATTAAAATAAAGAAAACAAAAATAAAATATGGAAAATCAAAATAAAATTAATTTAATAAAACAAATGATTGAGGCGGCCGAGAGTAATATTAACCAAGCAAGAGAACTTTTAGCTCAAATAGAGGGTAAAGATGACGACATCAATGAAAGTGGTGGAATTGAAAGTGGTGGAATTTCTGAAATTCGAAAACCAACCTTTTTTTCAATTCCTCGGATTGGTAAAATTATTGAGGGATTTTTTAATGGCGAATCTATGATTAGTTCTGAGGGCAAGGAATATTTAGTGCCGGTTAATTATGCCAGTAAATCAAAATTAGTTGAAGGGGATATTTTAAAATTAACTATTGCTTCTGACGGTTCTTTTATTTATAAACAAATTGGGCCAGTGCCCAGAAAAAGATTGGTTGGCCGTCTCGTTCAAGACACAAGTGGCCAATACTTTGTCTTGGCTAAAGGAAGATCTTATAAAGTATTACTTGCTTCAGTGACTTACTTCAAAGCCAAAAGCGGAGATGAAGTGACTATCCTTGTTCCTCAAAAGAAAGAAGCTCAGTGGGCGGCTATTGAAAATCTTGTTTCCGCCTTAAATAAGAGCGATTATGATTTTTCGGCAGATTCAATGGAACAACAGGATAGAGCGACAAAAGAAGAGGAATTAAATAAAAAAGATGCGGAAAATTTTGAAAACAATGAAGATCCGGCAAAATTAATCAAAGACGAATGGACTCCTGATTTAGACGAAATAAAAAAAGAAGCCTCTGACATTTTTTCAGAGGAGTCAAAAAAGGAACAAGATCTGTGAATTTTATCAAAATAATTCTTATTAAATATCCAACATTAATCCAGTTTTCTAAATTTTGTATTGTTGGAGTAATAAATACAGCCATAGATTTTGGAGTATTGAATTTATTAATGTATTTTTCCGGAATTTATAAAGGTCCTCAGATAGCTGTTTTTAATGTTATCTCATTTACGGTTGCGGTAATTAACAGTTATGCTTTAAACAAATACTGGACATTTAAAGAAAAGAAGGCCGGAGTTAAAAAAGTTCCAAAACAATTTTTCCAATATTTATGTGTTAGCATTATCGGCATTACGATAAATACAAGTATTGTTTATTCTGTGACTACTCATGTTTCGCCGCTTTTTGGCTTTTCGGTTCTTCTTTGGGCTAATTTTGCTAAAGGGCTGGCTACCGCTGTTTCGCTTTTCTGGAATTTTATCGGTTATAAATTTATTGTTTTTAAGAGATAACTCAATTTTTGCATTTTTACTGAAGTTGATAAAATACAAATCCGAAGTCTTAGGTTGGCTCCAGTTTTTTTGATTGGAGCTTATTTCTTAAACCTTTTTGTTCGCGGGACAGCTTATCATTGTCTCACGGCGGCACCATTCGTGAGAATGAAAACAGCAGATTATTGACAAAGACGCTGAAATTTAAATTCCGGGTCTTTTTATTTTTTAGTTTTTGTGCTATACTTTGATAAAGCTCAATTCTTTAGCTTTAAGTTAAAGTTTTGACTTTTAATTTTTGAGCTTTGACTTTTTTTTATTATGTCTCTCGTTTTATACCGAAAATATCGCCCGAGAACATTTTCAGAAGTAACCGGACAGGAGCACATTATTAGAGTTTTGACCAATGCTTTAGCGTTTGGACGGATCGCTCATTCTTATTTGTTTACCGGTCCGCGCGGCACTGGCAAAACAACCGTCGCCCGACTTTTGGCCAAAGCGGTAAATTGCCAGACTTTACAAAAAGGGAAAAAAGAGAAAAAGCGATTTGAGCCCTGTAACCAATGTGAAGCTTGTTGTCAAATCAATGAAGGCAAGGCGCTGGATTTAATTGAGATAGATGCCGCTTCAAGCCGGGGAATTGATGAGATAAGAGAATTAAAGGAAAAAATAGGCTTTAATCCGTCAATGCTTTCCTATAGGGTTTTTATTATTGACGAGGTTCATATGCTTACTCGCGAGGCATTTAATGCTCTCTTAAAAACATTAGAGGAACCGCCGGCTTATGTTATTTTTATTTTAGCTACCACTGAGATTCATAAGGTGCCGACGACGATTATTTCCCGCTGCCAGCGTTTTGATTTTAGGAAACTTACTCTTTCAGAAATTGTCGGGAGACTTGAATTTATTGCCAAACAGGAAAAAGTAAAAGCCGAAAAGTCCGCTTTAGAATTTATTGGTCTTAATTCTGAGGGGAGTCTCCGGGACGCCGAAAGTTTTTTAGGGCAGGTGATTGGACTGGAAGATAAAATTATTACTTTAAGTGAAGTCCAAACTATTTTAGGGGCTGTTGATATGTCTTCAACAATTAAAATGGCGAGATTTCTTGCTGAGGGGAAAGTTTCTGAAGCTGTATCTTTTGTTAATCAAGTAACAAATGACGGGTATGATCTTGAGCAGTTCAATAAATCGCTGATTAATTTCTTAAGAAAGATGCTTCTTGTTAAAACTGATCAATCTTTGGGGGAATTATTTGTCTCGGAAATGACTAAAGAGCAGTTAAAAGAATTAACAGAGCTTTCTCATAAATTTTCTGAGAAAGAACTTATTAAAGCAATAAAGCTTTTCATTGAAGCCTCATTAAAATTAAGAAGAGACCTTTTACCTCAAATACCTTTAGAATTAGCGATTATTGAACTTTTAGGCGATTCTTTAGACGAAGTGCCATCTAAACGCTGGCTTCATAGCGACAATAATCCCGTAAAGCCTGTCGCGCAAAATATTACTCACATTTCGGCTCCGCGACCCTTATCTGAAAAAGAAAATATTCAAATTCCAGCGGATATTCCTATCGAGACAAAAAAATCAGAAGTAGATAGTAGGCATGAACAAGATAAACAAAAAAATAATAGCTTTAATTTAGAAACAATAAAAAAAAGATGGTCCGAGGCTTTGCAAAAAATTAAGGGATATAATCATTCAATCAGCGCTTTTCTAAAAACTTGTCAAGCAGTAGCCCTAAAAGAAATTAAAGAAAAAGGCGGAGCTTTCCAGCTGCTCATCTCTACTAAATATAATTTTCATCGGGAAAAATTAACTCAAATTAGAAACAGGCAAATTATTGAAAAAGTGCTGGAAGAGATTTTCGGAAAGAAGTTTTATGTTCGTTTTGAGCTTGAAGAAAAACTGATTCAAGAGGGTTATACGGTAGAGACGTATCACGAAAAAAGCAGTGATCTTGTTTCTTCGGCTTTAAAAATATTCGGCGGAAAGAAGATAGAAAAATAAAATTTCAGAAATTGGCCCCCTTTAGCAAAAAAGGAGGCAGGGGATTTGAAATATTATTTAATTATTCGGGGATCGTCTAGTGGTAGGACGCCAGGTTTTGGTCCTGGTAACCGGGGTTCGAATCCCTGTCCCCGAGCCATAGATTGGGATACGAACTCTTCTTTATTAATAGGATTTAAACTTTCCTG
>CAYSEG010000019.1:0-4838 GCA_964430135.1 uncultured Candidatus Saccharibacteria bacterium
TCCATTATAACCTCTTTCATAAATTTCGCAATTCTTTTCATTTCTTCTTCGCGCATCCCGAATCTGGTCATTTCCTGAGTTCCGAGGCGAAGACCTTTTGGATTCTTGGGATTTATTTTGTCTCCCGGAATAATGTTTTTGTTTAAAATAATATTTGCTTCTTCCAGATTTTTGGCAAGAACATTCCCTCCGCCTAATTTCTCCACATCGATCAATACTTGGTGGCTCATAGTGAATCCTTTTTCTTTTCCCAAAATATTAAAACCGAAATTATCAAGTTCCCTTGCTAAAGCTTTTGCGTTTTTTAGAATTTGCCTGACATAATCTTTTCCAAAACGCTTCATTTCTAAAAGAGCAAAATAAAGAGGAGGGATTCGATGAAGATGATGGTTGGACAAAACTCCAGGAAAAACTTTTACCCGAATTTTCTTTTGCAAATCCTGAACAATATTTCCTAAAATTATTCCCCCTTGGGGCCCGGGAAAAGTTTTATGAGTGGAAGAAGTAATAATATCCGCGCCTTCTTTTAAAGGATTTTGGAAAAATCCTGCGGTAATCAAACCAAAAACATGAGCCGCATCATAAACAATCTTTGTGTCTGTTTTGCGGCAAATCTTTTTTAATTCCTTTATCGGCTGAGGGAATAAAATCACCGATCCGCCAATTACAAGAATTTTCGGCTTTATTTTCAAAATTTTATTTTTGGTTTTTTCTAAATCAATTGACAAATTCTTGGCGTCAAAACCGATATGAAAAACCTTTAATCCCAGAATTCCAGCGGCTCCAGATTCTTCATGAGAAACATGGGATCCGCCCTCAATTCCCAAAGTTAAAATTTTGTCGCCTGTTTTTGTTAGAGCGGAAAAAACCGCCATATTTGCTAAGGTCCCGGAAATCGGCCGAAGGTCAACAAAATTTACTTTAAAATGCTTTTTAAAAGCGTCTTCTGTTAAACTTTCTATTTGATCAACATATTTTAATCCCTGATAATATCTTTTAAAAGGAAGTCCCTCAGCATAACGATGCATCAAGTCAGAAAAATAAAGCTTTTCGCAAAACGGCGACATTACATTTTCAGAGGCAATCAAATTGATGCAATTTTTCCGCCACTGATTATGTTTTTTTAACAGAGATAAAATTTTTTTCATGAATTTATATTTAATATCCTTTTTTTAAAATCGCTTGAACTCTTTTTTCTTAATATATAAAATGTCTTCTTTAGAAAAAATCTTTTAGCGGTTGATTACTTCTGTATTCTTCTCCTGTTATAAATAAATTGGATTTATTTCCTTTTAGCCATTTCTTAATTTCTTCCTCGTTCTTAAAACTAACCATTTTATCAACAAATCTTATGGCTTCAATAATCTCTTTTCTTTCAGGTAAGGTAAAAATAATTTCTTTTTCTGTAATCCTTTAAACGAATCACTAATAATTCCAACTATCAAAAAATCACAATTTTCTTTTGCTTTTCTAAACAAATCAATATATCCGTTATGAATTAGTTCAAGCCTCCCTAAACAAAAACCTATTTTCATGTATCATTATATAGTTTTTTATAGCCAAAAATTCTATAACTAATAACTAAACTTGTCTTTCTTTTTTCTCGGTCGCCACTCTTCCACCCTGCCACTGGCCGCGGTATAAATTTGTTTCTCCTTTAACTCCATAAAACATCGCGTGGACCACCCTTGCCCCAAGTTCAATTTCAATATCAGACGCACCTAAATTTGAAATTCCAAAAGTCAATTCGCCCTGATAGCCCGGCGAAACATTTCCGGTAAAAATCATTAAACCTGATCTAAAAATCGTTGTTCTTGGTCGAAATAAAATCAGGATATTTTCCGGCGTATTCACTTTTTCAATTGTTTTTATTAAATAATATTTTCCCGGCTCAAAAATAAAACTTTGCTTTTTTTCAGAATTATATTTAGCAATCAATTTTGCCTTTGGTGTTTCTCTTTCTTCAATTCCTAAAAAACCTTTGCCGGAAATCTCATAAATTTCTCCAATTCTTAAATCAAACCCCGCTCCTTCTGGATTTTTTAATTCCCTTTCTGAAAGATTTTCAACCAATTTTTCCTCTTTAACTAAATTTAATAATTCTTTAACGCCAAGAATCATAAGTTTTAAATCTTTAATTATAATATACCACATTATCCAAAATAAAAAAAGAGGCCTCTATTTTTGAAAAAATATAGAAGCCCTAAATGTTTTTTATCTTTAATCTCCTGGACTGTGCACTCTAAAAACCTGGTGGTGTTCAGTTAAAGTTTCAAGTAATTCTTCTAATGTCCCTTTCCAATTTCCTCCCGCCTGAGAAAATGCTTCGCAGACATTCTCTTTTGTTCGAAAAGTCTGAGGTTCTATACATCTATTCTCTCTCCAACATCTCGGACCAATTTCCTTTTCTAATTCCTTATGCTTTGCTAGTTCTTTAGTTATTGGAATTCCAACCTGATTTCTTATTTCCCACTGTGCCACTCCCTCGCTTCTTGCCCGCGAGGTTTCAATCACTTGAAAGCCTTTCCCGTAAATCATTGATTCTGCCTCTTGGCCCAATAACAGAAAATAAACAAAATTCATATCTCCTTTTTCAAGTAATTCTATCTGTCTCTGTCTTGCTTCTTCTGCTACATGGTGATAATCTTTTATGATTATTTCTGGAAATGTCGGAGGAACAACGAATCTACCTGTTTTAGCAATTGCTTCAAGCGGCTCTATTACGCAAAGATTCAACCGCTGCCTTACCAGTTGAGCAAACATTGCTAAACTTCCCTTAACTCTCATATTCAAAGAAATAGAATGCTTTGTTTCCCGAAAATCTAAAGAATCTTCTTCGTTTTTTATCTGATCTTCTTTCTGGCCTCGGAAACGCCATCTGGAAGGTAATGATTCGTAAGGAAACTCTAACCCGAATTTCTTTTGAATTAAACTGTTAATTTTTTTTCCGATTTCCTTAAGTTCTGGCAATGAAGTACTTTCTAAATGGTTCGCCAGTTTTGCTAGATATCGAGGAGGCGCTGAAAATATTATTCTGGTTAAAGTTCCTTCTGGCAACATATATCTGGCATCCTGTTCCGGCGCGCCAAGATCGACAGCTCGTTCGTACGCTTCAAAGGACATTTTTCCTAAATCGCTAACTACCTTGTTGTATCTATTTGGTTTTATTACTCTAAATGACGCCTCTATTCCTGCTCCAAAAACTAAATTATTGGCATTTACACTTCGCCAAAGATAAATTGCTGCCAGACGAGAAATATCTTCTAAGGTTACAGCATAGGGCAAAAAATCACCAAGGATTAAGTGTCTGTGCTTTATCATTATCTCGTTAACTAATGCTTTAGATTTCTCCTTATTTGCTCGGCACTCTTCGTAAATATCTTGGATGCTTCCCTGCTCAAACGGCGTCTGAGAGATTTTCACTCCCACTGCAGCCAATATAATTGGCTCATCTTCTAAAAAACCAATTTTTACCATTTTTCTTTCTCCTTTTTATTCAATTGTTTATGGTTCAATCCTCCTTTTTTACATCTTAAACCTACCAAAAATAAAAAAGCCCGTCAAGAAGGACCATGGTTGCAAAATACGAATTTTTACGAATATACGAAAATATTTTATCTTATCATTTGATAATTCCATACCTAAACTCTGAAATGCTTGCTCAATCTTGGTCCCCGCTGGGCGGCATAATGCGAGCCAAGACTATCTTGCCCGTAAACTAAATCCGGAATTTCGCTAAGCCGGTCATAAACCATCTTACAAATTGGCTGGCCGTTTCTGATAATAAAATCATTATCAAAAGATCTTAATTCAAGAACAGCCGGAGTTCCTTTTACCTCACCTTCTTTTCCGTATCCAAAACCCGGGTCAAAAAACCCCGCATAATGAGTCCTAAACTCGCCGCTTGAAATATCATAGGCAACCATCTCCGTGGCAAATGACGGCGGCACCCTGATAAATTCTTTGGCAGAAAGGAGATAAAACTCGCCTCTTTTTAAAACTAACTGACCGTCTTTAGGGGTAAAAATTGGCTCAAAAAACTCTTCTGCCGAATAATATCCTTCTCTTTGATATTCTAAAACATTATTAGAATGGATAGCTTTATAACCGACTATTTCCTCTTCGCCAATATTTAAATTAACAGTCATTATCAGAGTAGCATCACCATCTCTAATCCGCACTTCTTCTTCTGACATAGAATAGCCGTCTTCATTAAAAAATAACTGATATTTTGAATAAATATTCTTTAACTCGTCGGATGAAAGACGAGATTGGCCATTAAAAAATCTAAGTTGATTAAGATTATCTCCGGGGTTTAATTTTACCAAAAAAGATCGGGGAATTACTTCCAGCCACAAAGAACCCTGATAAGAATCTGAATTTTGATATCTTGGATGAATCCTGTCAAAACGGGGCACATAATCAGACAGGAGCCGAGTTTGGAGATTTATTCTACCGGTTGAGCTTTTGTTGCTTGAAAAAGCATAAATGTCTTTAGGTAAATTTAACTCCTCTTTAAGCTTTATCCAATAAATTCCATCGCGCTGGAGAGGTTGAGTAAGATCAACTGAACAAATAACTCCCCTCTTAATAATGTCTCTGATAGTCTCACCGAGCCGCGGAAGAAAAGTTCCTTTCATTTGATAAGCCTCATCTGTAACAGTCAGATCTAAACTCGCCGGCTGGATATTCTTTTCATCCGCGCCTTTAATGTGACCCGTTTTAATCATTTCTCTGATTTTCTGCGAAGGAATCGCGCCAATTTTTTCTTTAAGATTCATAAATAGCTTTTTGGAATTAATCCTTTAGGATTTCATCACAGCCTAAAGGCTGGGATC
>CAYSEG010000019.1:4938-7632 GCA_964430135.1 uncultured Candidatus Saccharibacteria bacterium
ACAGCCTAAAGGCTGGGATCCGTTAAACAGAAATTTACGCATCTAAACTTTAAGTTCAATATAGCATATCTTTGAGAATAAAAAAAGAGCTTCTATATTCTGTTTATTTGTCATATCATATAGAAAAGGCTACTTTAAATCCACTAAAAATAAAAAGCCCGTCAAGGGCTGATGCCATACTGAATTTATTTCAGAATCTTTTATCTGTTTCGCAAAATGTTTGTTTCAACGATAAAATAGAGAAGATCCTGGAACAAGTTCAGGATGACGCGCTTAAACCTTTACTCTCACTCCTAAACCCATCGTTGAAGAAATAGTTACACCTTTAATAAAGTTTCCTTTTATACCTTCAGGCTTTGCTTCTTTTAATGCATTAAGCAATGATTTAAAATTTTCTTTTAATTTTTCAAATTCAAAAGAAACTTTGCCAATGCTTAAATGAATATTCCCGAATTTATCACTGCGAAATTCTATTTTCCCGCCTTTTAATTCTTTAACGGCCTTGGAGACATTCTCGGTCACAGTTCCGGATTTTGGCGAAGGCATTAGTCCTTTTGGACCTAAAATCTTGGCAATCGGAGCTAATTTTTTCATCATCTCCGGAACCGCTATAGCGACATCGAAATCACATTGCCCTTCTTTTTTGATTTTACTGATTAATTCTTCTGTTCCGATTAAATCCGCCCCGGCCTTTTCCGCATCTTTGACCTTTTCCGCATTAACAAAAGCAATAACTCTTTTCTTCTTGCCGGTTCCGTAAGGCAAAACCACTGATGAGCGCACCTGTTGATCTGATTTTTTAGAATCAATACCAAGCTTAATATGAACCTCAACCGCTTCGTCAAACTTAGCCGAAGCGTTTTTCTTAACCAATTCCAAAGCCTCATCTAAATTGTAAATTTTAGATTTATCTATGTTAGATTGCAAATTTTGGTAACGTTTGCTATGCTTCATAGAAATTTTGATTTATGATTTAAGATTTACGATTCAAGAATTCATAAATCATAATTCTTAAATTGCGAATCATTCCAATTTTTGATATTTGAATTTTGAACCTGCTTGCCGGCAGGCAGATTTATTTGGAATTTGGAATTTGAGATTTAGAATCTTCTACGGTTATTCCCATGCTCCTCGCTGTTCCCTCAATAATTTTTATCGCCTCATTAATGCCGTTAGCGTTGAGGTCTGCCATTTTCTTTTCGGCAATTTCTCGAACTTGTTCCTTTGTCACTTTGCCTACTTTCTTTTTATGAGATTCGCCGGAACCTTTTTCAATGCCAGCAGCTTTTTTAAGAAGCTCCGCCGCCGGAGGAGTCTTTAAAATAAAATCGTAGCTTCGGTCTTCATAAACAGAAATTTCCACTGGAATAATATCTTCTCCTTTATTTTTTGTCGCCTCATTAAAACGAGTGCAGAATTCCTGAATATTAAGTCCATGCTGGCCCAAACTAGGCCCAACCGGCGGCGCAGGATTTGCCTTACCGGCTGGAATCTGTAATTTTATAATTGTTTTAATTTTCTTAGCCATATTTCAATGTCATTGCGAAGAACTTTAACTCTGAAGCAATCCCATTATTAACTCTCGGAACTGAATAATTGGGATTGCTTCGTTACTCCGCTTCCCGCAATGGCACTTTTTAAATCTTTTTAATCTGCAGAAAATCCAGTTCCACTGGAGTTTCTCTGCCGAACATTGAAACTAATACTTTAACTTTTCCTCTCTCTTCATCAATTTCATTAACTTTTCCCTCGAGATCCTTAAAAGGACCATCAATTATTTTTACCGGATCGCCAGCTCTTACATCAATCTTATACTTGGGCTCACTTACGCCCATTCTTTTCTTCAGAACCTTAATTTCTTCTTCGGAAACTGGAACAGGGGTTGTTCCCGAACCGACAAATCCGGTAACATTCGGGGTATTCCTTACTACATACCACGAATCATCAGTAACAATCATATTCACTAAAACATAACCTGGAAAAATTCTTTCCTCAACAACTTTACGTTTCCCGTTTTTGATTTTAATTTTCTTTTCCTTCGGCACCAAGACATCAAAAATTTTATCCTCCATACCCATAGACTCGATCCTCTGCCACAGATTTCGAGCAACATTATCTTCATATCCAGAATAAGTATGAAGAACATACCATCTTTTTTCAGAATCAACAATTTGCTTAGGCATAATTATAAATGCCATCCTGAGACACTTTAGTGCCGAAACCCCGTTATTCTACGAAATTCTTCGGTCGAGACTAAAATCCCTTCCCCAGAATGACAAATTATCTATCAGACTATAAATTTATCCAATAAATATGTAAACAGATAATCTATTCCTCCCAAAAAAAGAGCTACAATAATACAAACGACAATTACAATTAAAGTATGCTTGATAACCTCTTGTCGCATTGGCCAACTAACTTTTTTCATTTCAGATGCCACTTCTTTTAAGAAAATAGAAATTTTTTGAATAATACTCATGTTTTTTAAAACAACCCAAAAAGGCTATTCTGACTTTATGATATACTCTACCCAAAAATCCGTCAAGGGTTTGTACTAAAATTTTCTTTAAGCCAAATTTTTTAATAAGAAAAAAACATCAATAAAATCACGCCTTTTCCCTTTTTGCGAAACAGCTACTATTTTCATTGCCGCAATATCTTCAATAGAAGCAATGTTAACTTCCTTTATCCTTA
>CAYSEG010000019.1:7732-11110 GCA_964430135.1 uncultured Candidatus Saccharibacteria bacterium
TTGAGTAATTATCAAACTTTTGTCTTTTTTAATATCTAATTCCTTTAAGTTATACGACCAAAGAGCAGATTGTAGAAATTTGGGCAATGGCATAAATTTATTAAACTTTTTAATCTTTATCAAACCTCTTGGTTTTTATTATACCATTTTTTATCTGTTCGGACAAATTTTCATCCGATCTTTCAGCTAACTTTTCAAGAAATTCTTCAGATTCTTTTTGTTCCATTAAAAACGGCTGGGATAATTTGCTTTGGATTGGAAAAAGTCTATAAATGAATTTATTTGGATAAATTTCTAGCCCTATCGCCAAACCTTGCTGGGTATCCTTAGAAAAATATTGGTCAAAAATAAAATTCCCCAAAGAATAAAAAATCAGTTTATTTTTATAAATCTCAATTTCTTGCACTGTATGAGGATGATGCCCAATAATCAAATCTGCTCCAATATCAATTATTTTGTGGGCTAACTTTCGTTGGGAGAGATAACTCTTTAATTGATATTCCTTACCCCAATGAATGCTTACAATTAGAAACTTTTTTGGATTTTTTAATCTAACTGATTTTATTGTCTCAAGAATCTCTTCATCAGAGCAACTGGAAGGATAAGTCTTATTAAAAGCAAAAAATATTATATCATCTTCCTGATATAAAAAATCCTCTGTGCATTTCAGAGGATCGCCGACAAAGTTTATATTTTCTTTTTCTAAAAATTCTTTTGTTTCTTCAAGACCGCCTTTCCCCATATCCAAACTATGATTATTCGCCAAAGAAAGTAAGTTAAAATTTGCAAATTTTAATCCTTCTATCATATCTGACGAAAAAGCAAATTTTAAAGAATCATCTGAAAAATCAGGAGGGTTTTTCATTATTGGCCCTTCTAAATTTCCAAAAACAATATCAATTCCTTTGGTAAACTGGTTGATTTTTTGGAATGGATAAAAAACACTGTTCCTCTTCATCAAACGCTCTACTGCTCTATCCAGCATAATATCTCCAACAAATAGGATTGTTTTTTTATTCAATTTTTCTCTTTTTAATTCCCGGTTTTCTCTTTCTAAAGACAAGGGCTGAACAGCACTATCAACATTATCAACCAAAATTTCCCTTCCCGGCAAATTATTTAAACAATAATAAAAAATTCCTCCCGCAATTACAAACAGCAATACTCCCGCAGTTATTAAAAACCATTTAACCATTTAACAATTTAACAATTTTTATATATCCAAATTCCTTACCCTCTTTGCGTGTATTTGAATAAATTTCTTGCGAGGAGCAACTTCAGAACCCATTAAAGTCTCAAAGACCGCTTCGGCCTTTTCGGCGTCTTGAATCGTTATTTGCTTCATTATCCGATTCTTTGGATCCATAGTTGTTTCCCAAAGCTGGCTTGGATTCATTTCGCCTAAACCTTTATAATGTTGAATATTTATCCCTTCACTCCCTTTTGTTTTTTTAAATTCTGAAAGAATTTCTTCTTTATCTCGGTCTGTATAAGCATATCGGACAAGTTTTCCTTTTTGAATCCGATAAAGCGGGGCTTGAGCAACAAAGAGATGTCCTTTCTGAATAAGCGGCTCAAAATACCGATAGAATAAAGTTAAAAGAAGAGTGGTAATATGGGCGCCATCAACATCTGCATCAGTCATAATAATAATCCGGCCATAACGAAGCTTGCTTAAATCAAACTGATTTTTTATTCCCGTTCCTAAAGCAACTATTAAAGTTTTTATCTCTTGAGATGAAAGTATTCGATCAATTCGGGCCCGTTCAACGTTCAAAATTTTGCCTCTAAGGGGGAGAATTGCCTGAAATGTCCGATCCCGACCCTGCTTAGCGCTTCCGCCGGCACTATCTCCTTCAACAATATAAAGCTCAGAATTTTCTCTGTCCTTAGTAGAACAATCAGCCAATTTCCCCGGAAGGGTCATTCCTTCTAAGGCACCTTTTCGAATAATTGCTGTTCGCGCTGCCCGAGCGGCCAATCTTGCCTTTGCAGAAAGAAGACATTTACCAATAATTTCCCTGGCTTCACTTGGATATGTTTCAAGATACTCATTAAAACTGTCATAAACCATACTGGCTACTATTCCCCTTACTTCCGTATTTCCTAACTTTGTTTTGGTCTGCCCTTCAAACTGAGGATTTTTTAATTTTACGGAAATTACCCCGACCAATCCTTCTCTAATATCGTCGGCAGTTAAGTTTTCTTCTTTCTCTTTAATAAAACCTTCGCGCCGGGCGTAATCATTAATGCTTCTTGTCAAAGCCGACTTAAAACCTGTCAAGTGCGTTCCGCCTTCAAGATTATAAATATTATTGGCAAAAGCAAAAATGTGTTCCTTAAACCCATCGACATACTGTAGAGCTATTTCTGCTTCAATGTTATCCGCTTTTTTTTCAAGATAAAATGGAATTTTGTTTTTTACCTCTTTTCCCCGAGCTAAATATTTAATATAAGAGACGATGCCGCCCTGAAAACAAAAAGTATAAGAATTACCTTTACTGTCTCGCTGATCAATAATTTTAATTTTCAATCCTTTGGTTAAATACGCCTGCTGCCTTAAATGATCAAGAATTGTTTTCCAATTAAATTTTATTTCTGGAAAAATCTCGCTGTCCGGCTGAAAGATAATTGTTGTCCCGCTTTTTTTATCTTTTGACCTGCCAATTAATTTAACTTTGCCTAAAGGTTTCCCTTGCGAATATTCCTGAACATAAATTTTCGCGTTTCTGATTACTTCCGCTTTCATCCAGCTTGAAAGGGCATTAACGACCGAAACGCCAACCCCATGGAGTCCGCCGGCCACCTTATAACCACCGCCGCCGAATTTTCCTCCGGCGTGAAGAATCGTCAACACCGTCTCCAAGGCCGATTTTTTTGTCTGAGGATGCTTTTCCACCGGAATACCTCGTCCATTATCAGAAACTTTAATTTTATTATCTTCAAGAAGCGTCACCTCTATTTCGCTGCAAAATCCAGCCATTGCCTCATCAATAGCATTATCAACCACTTCCCAAATTAGATGATGAAGTCCTTCTGTTCCGGTTCCGCCGATGAACATCCCCGGGCGTTTTCTGACCGGGCTCAGTCCCTCCAAAACTTGAATGTGTTTGGCTTCATAATCTGCCCCCGCTTCTTTTTTGACTTTTCTCTCATTTTTTTTAATGCTAACTTTTACCAGCTTTCTCTTTTTCTTAATTCTTTTCGCTTTTGCGGTTTTAGCAGCTCTACTAACTTTCTCAACTGGTTTGCTCTTTTTTATTGCCCTCTTCTTGACTGTTTTAGCTTTTTTTATTTTTCTCTTCGGCATATGTTTTGTTTAGAATTAATTAAATTAAGTTAAATTAAATTTCTATTTTATCAATTTTCAATATTCCT
>CAYSEG010000019.1:11210-15847 GCA_964430135.1 uncultured Candidatus Saccharibacteria bacterium
AAAAATGGATAATTTTTAAAGGTCTTAGTGGTAATGTAATGGATATAGGATTCTTGGTTGAATTTAGGAAGATTTTTAGGCATAGGTTTTGACAATCTTTCTAACCTATGTTATCTTACCATAAAGGATTAAAAAATCCTTTTTGTACCTTTTTAGGGGGTGAAAAAAGAAAAAATGCAAAAGGAAATATTGGCATTTACTGTATTGATTATTGGCATTCTAGTAATCCTTTGGATTCTTTTAAATCCAGTGACTTTCTGGCAAAAATTTGTAATGTTGATTTTTGATATAGTAGTAACGGTAATTATGGTTGTTGTCAGTATATTTATTATTTGCGCAAGATCATAAAACGATTTTTAAAAACATTGAGGATTCTTTTTGCTCGATTTTCTAAAAGAGTATAAAAATCCTCTTTTTTTTATTTTCAAACCTCTTTTAATTCCCCTTTGCAAAAGGGAAAAATTATTCTTAAACCTTTTATTTCCTTATTTCTGCTCCCAATTTCTCCTCCAGCCCTTTAATAATCTTTTCCTCTATTTTCTTCACCTCTTCATCCTTAAGCGTCCGATCGTCTGCTTGATAAGTAATATGAAAAGCTAAGCTTTTTTTGCCAGCGGGAATGTTTTTCCCTTCATAAACATCAAACGGCTCCACTTTTCTTACTAGATGACCGCCGATTTTGCGGGCTAAATCTTGAATGTCCTGCCATAAAATTTTTCTATCTATTATTATTGACAGGTCAAAAACAACCGAAGGAAACTTTAAAATCGGCTGATATCTATTCTCTTCTCCGGACAGCTTGAAAATCTCATAAAAACTAACCTCAAAAATCCCAACCTTTTCTTTAATGCCAAAACTCTCTGCTATTAGCGGATTTAATTCGCTGACAATTCCTATTTTCTTCTTTTTGCTAACAACATCAACGCTCCGGCTCGGATGCATCCAAGAAGAAATTTCTTTCTCTTTAGCAATTTGAAAATCTATGTCAATATTTAACTGCTTAAATAAGTCACCAAGACAGTGTTTCACTTTGTAAAATGGCTCGCAATTGTTCTTTTCCGCAAAAACGCCGGCAATAAATTTTTCCTGCTTTGGTAAAGATTTATTTTCCTTTTTATTAATTTTATTATCGCTTTTTTCTTTTGTGAAAATCCTGCCGATTTCAAAAATTCTAAAATTTTCAAAATATCTCAAATTATTTTTAGTATCCAAAATTAAATTCGGAATTAAACTCTGCCGCATTATTGTCTGGTCAGAAGAAATCGGATTTGCTAGACTAATATAATCTTCATAATCAGCTTTTAATTTTTCAAGTTGTCTTTTGCCGACAAAAGAATAATTATAAACTTCGGAAAAACCGAAATTATTTATTAAAATATTTTTTATCTTGCGCTCTAATTTTCGCTCTAGATTTAAAGGTGACGACTTTAATTCTACCTTTGGCATTTCTGATAAAATATTATCGTATCCATAAACCCGGGCTATTTCTTCTATTAAATCATCCTTTATAGAAATATCTCCTTTCCGCCAAGAAGGAATTTCTACTATTAGATGATCTTTAAAATTTTTTACTTCAAAACCCAACCTTTTTAAAATGCCGGCGGCTTCAACTTTCTTAATCTCCAAACCAATTTTTTTATTGATATATTCGAAAGGTAACCTTATCTTCTGTGTTTTTTCTTTAAAACTTTTTTTATCAATAAAATGGCTGGCGGTCTCTGTTCCGGGAATAATTTCTTTTATTAAAGTTATAGCTCGATTCATTGCCGTTTCGGCTAAATTCGGGTCCAAATTTTTTTCAAATCTAATTGCCGCCTCAGTTCTTAAATCAAGAGTTTTGGCGCTTTTTCTAATGTTGATTGGTTCAAAATTCGCCGCTTCTAAAATTATCGTTTTAGTCTTAGAATCAATCTCTGCTTTTTTACCTCCCTTAATGCCAGCGATTGCAATTGGATCTTCGCTATCTGCGATTACTAAAGTATTTTCATCTAAATCGTATTCGCCGTTATCTAAAGTAATAATTTTTTCTCCTTTCTTTGCACTACGAACAATAATAGTCCTCTTAAAGTTTTGGAGTTTGAGTTGGAGTTTTGAGCTTTGAGCTTTAAGCTTTGAGCTCTCTAATTTTTCAAAATCAAAGGCGTGCATCGGCTGCCCCAATTCTAGCATCACATAATTAGTCACATCAACAATATTATTTATTGTCTGCAAACCGCAGGCTTCAAGCTTTTCTCTCATCCATTTTGGCGACGGACTCACTTTAACATTATCAATCACTACCCCCATATATCTTGGACAAAGTTTTGATTCTTTAATAATTACTTCTAAATTATAACTTTTGACTTTTGACTTTTGACTTTTAATCCTTAAATCCTGTAAAGGATAAACTTTTGAATTTGATTTTATTATCGCTGCAATCTCCCTGGCTAACCCCGCGTGCCCCCACAAATCCGGCCGATTAGTAATCGATTTATTATCAATTTCAAAGGAAAAATCATCTCCCCTTTTTTCCACGCCTTCAACTTCAACCACCGCCATAGTCAAAATCTCAGCCAGTTTTTCGGGTTTAGGTAATTTCCTATCTAAAAAAGATTGTAGCCAATTGTAGGAAAATTTCATAGTTTCAGTTTTTTAACTTCTTCTTCAAAAAAAATTTTTCATTTCTTTTCTTGTAGCTTTTTCCTTTAAAAATTTTATCTCTTCTCTCTTAACATCATCTAAATAAACCAATTGCTCTAAAAATAATCTAAAATTAAATTCATCTCCATATTTTTTCTCATCTATGTCTTTAATCTCTTTATATGCCGACATATTTATCTTTTAAAACAAAGTACAGATCAACATAATCTTTTAATGCCCCCCCCCTGCGATTTAAAGCATAAGCCTTCATTGCTGCAATTTCTAAAATAGGAATAATTTTTATATTTTTAAATTCAGTCAGTTTTAATATTAAAGGAAATGGTATGTTGCAAAATCTATTTTTGCTCTGGCTACTTTCACGCTTAATTGCTCCGAATAGTTAACGACAATCTTTACTTTAAATTCTTTAAAAATTCTTTCTACTTTATCTAATAAAACAGTCGGCATTTCATCCCTTGAAAACAAATCAAAACCTATAGAAATTCTATATCCTATCTATAAAGCTAAAACGGTTCCTCCTGCTAAATAAAAATCAGGAAAGTTTTTAAGCTTTGAGAAGATTTTTCTCTGCTTTAATTTTATCGCCTCTAGATGTATATTTTACTCTTTTAGTTTTAAAAAGTAATGATGCCAACCTAAAAAATTTCTCTCTAAATTCACCTGCCGGAGCATTTTCTGTAAATTTTTTAATCCTTTCTTTTCCCTAATTTTTAACTAACCATTGCCAGCGTTTCCAATTTCCATAATTAACAGTATTAATAATAATTCTTTCTATGTCTTCCTCTGGATCAATTTTTGAAAAATCATAACTCCAAAGAAGCGGCTTAAAATCTTCTGGTAATTTTGTTTTCTTTTTTTTCTCATAATTAAAATTGCTCTAAAAATCTTAAATCTCCGGAATGAAACCAACGGATATCATCAATTCTATATTTCATCATTGCTAATCTATCTAAACTAAAACCAAAGGCAAAACTAGAATATTTATTCGGATTAATTCCGCCATTTTTTAAAACATTAGGATGAATCATCCCTGCGCCCATAAATTCTACCCAGCCGGACCATTTACAAACTCTGCATCCCTTGCCGCCGCAAACAAGACAACTTAAATCAAGTTCTAAACTTGGCTCAGTAAACGGAAAGTAACCTGGTCTAAATCTTAATTTTATCTTTTTGTGAAAAATTTTACCCAAAAACCCTTTCACCACAGCTTTCAAATGTGCAAGATTTACATCTTTGTCAATCATAAATCCTTCAACTTGATAAAAAGTAGTATCATGTGAAGCATCAGTTGCTTCATAACGAAAGACCCTCCCCGGAACAATCGCTCGGAGAGGCACTCCGTATTTTTCCATTGCTCTTACCTGCACCGATGAAGTGTGGGTTCGCAGGACCAAATTATTTTGTTCTGGAGCAATATAAAAAGTGTCCTGAATATCCCGGGCCGGATGGTCTTTGGGGAAATTTAAGGCTTCAAAATTATAATAGTCGGATTCAAGCTCTGGTCCGTCCAAAACCATAAATCCCATTGAAATAAAAATATCCTCAACTTCCTCTTGAATTTTAGAAATGGGGTGCAAGTGTCCAATTTGTTGAGTAATACCTTTCAAATCTGGAAGAGTAACATCAATCCATTCTTTTTCTTGAAGTACAGCCAAGCCTTCTGTTTTTAATTCTCTCTTTTTCGCTTCTATTTCTTTGGATATTTTTGTTTTTAACTCATTAGCAAATTTTCCAACCGAAACCCGTTGGTCATCTTGTAAATCTTTTAAGCTACGTAAAATTTTAGTTAATTTGCCCTTCCGGCCAAGGTATCTAAGGCGAATTTCCTCAAGTTTTTCTAAATTAGAAGTTTGTTTAATCTCTTCAAAAGCTGATTGTCGCAGTTGATGAAGATCCATAAAAAATTATATAAAAAGTATACAGGAACAGAGCATTGCCCTATTCCTAAACTTATAATACACTATTTTTCACTATTAGGCAATGGTTTTACTTCTTAG
>CAYSEG010000020.1:0-15843 GCA_964430135.1 uncultured Candidatus Saccharibacteria bacterium
TAAATTAGATTCAGCCAAAATCGCTGATCAAATTATGGCGTTAATTTTTTCTAAAGAGGGTTCTCCTAAAAAGAAATAAAAATCCGTGAATGTTCTTTGGGAAAAACTTTAATTTAATGGACAATTACAGCCCCGCACATAAATTTTTATGTGCGGGGCTGCTCATTAAGACAGAAAAAGAAACTTCTAGTTCAGGTACCTGACCTGAATCAACATAGCAAACACCCTTGAGGGTGAATTCCTTATTTTTTTTTATCCATAATTTACCCCCCCTCTTGACAGGATTTTTGAAAGAGTTAAAATAATAGTGAACTTACTAACTGGTAAGTAGATTAGTAGGTGATATTAAAGCTCCAAGCTAAAGCTTGGGTTTTAAAAAGAGAGATTTGTTCTTTATAAAGTATAGGAGGCGAGAAAAAAGATGCCGGGAGAATTTTGGATTGGTTTGAGTTTAGTGACCTCAGTGATATTCGGTATTTCAGTCGTTGGAGCGGTTATTAATGGAGTTTCAGTTATCTTAGGGATGAAGTATGGATTTCTTTTGGCAGCAGGAGTGGCTAGTTTGTTTATTTTATTTCGGTGGTTTTCAGAAAAAGATAGCGACAGGAATAGTATTGTTGTTGTCTACAGCACTAAAAATGCTGTAGAAAGAGCAAAAAGGAGGTTTAGGAGGTGAGAAAAGAAAAAATGTTACCCGTATACACATTAGAGGAAATAGTGGAAATGTTCAGAGTAAGTGAAATTGGTGAATCTCTAATTGTTATTAGGAATTCAATAAAGAAAGCGATAGAAACAGGAAAAAGGCAGTTTTTAGTTATTGAAGGAGAAAGATACCAAGTTGATTCTAAAGCAAATATTTATAATGAGGGGAGTAATGAACCAATTTTGAATTTCAGTGATTTAATCAAGGATTTACAGTAGGATAGAAAAAAATATTAAAAAGAGTATGGTTAAAATAAAACTATGCTCTATTTTTTTGCTTTTTAATTACAATTTAAGTATAATAAAAATAAAGAAAGGATAAGATTATGAAGAAATTATTAATTGGCATAATACTTGTTATTTTAATCGGAGGGGGAGCCTTGGCTTACAATTTTACGAAAAAGCCAGCGCCGAAATATACAACGGCTGAAGTTGTTAAAGGAAAAATATTGCAGACAGTTTCAGCGACAGGAACTGTTGAGGCAGAGACAAAATTAGATTTACGTTTTATGAATTCAGGAAAGATAAAGGAGATAAATGTGCAAGTTGGAGACAGTGTTCAGAAAAATGAGGTTTTGTCTAGATTGGACACGGCTCAATTGGAGTCCCAGCTCAACAAAGCAAAAGCCGGGCTGAGCGCGGCGCAGGCAAACCTTAATAAGTTATTGGAAGGTGCGACTGCCGAGGATATTAGAGTTTCAGAAACTGCGGTTGCTAACGCGCGAATTGCTTTAGATAATGCCAAGCAAAGTTTGGCGGATACGCAAGCGAGTGCCGCAAAAGACATTGCCAACGCGGAGGCGTCAGTGAACAGCGCGCGAATTTCTCTTAATAACGCTAATCAAAGTTTGGCAAACACGCAAATTTTAAATGAGAATAATTTAAATCAGGATTATGACGATGCGTGGGATACATTAAATTCGTCTTTGTTGACCGCTTCAAACTCGCTGGATACTAATGATACTGTTTTAAATAATGAAGACGCGCAGGATACGCTGAGCGTTTTAAATATCCAATATTTGAATAATTCATTTCAAAGTAAAGCAACTGCCGCCAATTCTTATAATAACGTTAAAAATTATATAGACAGCATTAAACCAGATCCATCTGATGAAAATATTGACAAAGCGCTTATTCAATTAAAATCCGCATTAGAAGACATAAGAGCAGCGCTTAGCGATACAAGTGATGTTCTTGGAGCAACGATTACCTCTTCTAAACTTTCCCAAGCGGAATTAGATGTTTTAAAGTCAAATATTTCTACGGCGAGGGCAAATATAAATACGGCGATTTCGAATTTAACCGCCGCCGAACAGAGTATCTCAACCCAAAAAGTTACAAATCAAACAAATTTGGACAATGCGCAGGCGGCGGTGAATTCCGCGGAGAGCACTTTGAATTCATCTCAAGAATCATTAGCCGCGACGCGAGCGTTGGCAAATAGTAAAATAAACACAGCAAAAAATGCCGTCAAATCCGCTGAAGGAGCGCTTAAACAGGCGCAAGACCAGTTGGCGTTGAAAACGGCAAAACCAAGTTATTCTGAAATTTCGTTATACGAGGCGCAAGTTCGAGAAGCGCAGGCAAACGTTGACTTAATAGAAAGCCAGATCAGCGATTCAATTTTGGTTGCTCCGCAGAGCGGAATAATAACGGAAATCAACGGCGAGGTCGGGGAAACAATAACTTCGGCGGTTGATTTTATTTCTATGATTACCTCGGAGAATTTTAGAATTAAAGCCAATATTTCCGAGGTTGATATTGCAAAAGTTAAAATTGGCGATAAGGTGGAAATTACTTTTGACGCTTTTGGTCCCAATAAAAAATTTGCCGGGTCAGTTGCTGAAATAGACCCGGCGCAGACAGAAATCTCCGGCGTTATTTATTATAAAACAACAACTATTTTTGCCGGGAATTCGGAAGTAATCAAACCGGGGATGACGGCCAATCTTGATATTATCACTGCTCAAAAAGATAACGTGACAGTGATTCCTTTCCAAGCGCTGAAAGAAAAGAATAAACAAAAATACGTTCAGGTTTTGGAAAATGGAATTTTGCGGGATGTTTTCGTGGAGGTTGGATTAAAGGGAGATGTGAATGTTGAAGTTTTAAGCGGGTTAACTGGCGGTGAAAGAGTGGTTACTTTTGCGGAAGAATAAATTTTAATCCTATGTCAATACCGCTTATCAGTCTAAAAAATATTACCAAAGATTATAAGACAGGCGAAGTAACGACGAACGTCTTAAAAGGCATTTCATTTGAAATAAATGACGGTGAGTTTGTGGCGGTTATGGGAGCGTCGGGATCGGGAAAATCAACGTTGATGTATATCTTAGGATTTTTGGATACGCCGACAAGCGGAAAATATTATTTTGAAGGGTGTGATACTTCGAAATTAGATGATGATAGACTTGCCGAATTTAGAAGCGAGAAAGTTGGATTTATTTTCCAGGCGTATAATTTACTGCAAAGAACTTCTGTTTTGGATAATGTTTTATTGCCAGCGACTTATTTACATAAATGCAATTTAAAAAAAGCGAAAGACAATGCTATAAAATTATTAAAAAGAGTAGGACTTGGATACCGATTAAATCATCGCCCGAACCAGTTATCCGGAGGAGAACAACAGAGAGTGGCAATTGTCCGCGCTCTTATCAATAATCCACGATTAGTTTTAGCTGACGAGCCGACAGGTAATTTAGACAGTCATTCTGGCGAGGAAATTATGGAAATTTTACAGAATTTAAATGAAGAAGGGCGGACAGTTGTTATGGTTACCCACGAAGAATACACCGCCGAATGCGCCCGGAGAATTTTACACATTAAGGATGGGATGATTTTTAAAGATAGTATTATTAATCATCGGAGATTAGCGGCGAATGGAGAGTTTAGGAAATAATATTAAATAAAAAGTCTTCTCTTAAAAGAGGGATAATAAGAAATTAGGAGTTGTCTTATGGATTTTTCCCAGTCAATTAAATTTTTTTTCGCAAATCTATCCGCGAATAAAGTGCGGTTTTTTTTGACGATGCTGGGAATGATTATTGGAGTGGGGTCAGTGATTGCGATTATGGCGATTGGGTCGGGAGCGCAGAGCTTAATCTTTAACGAGATTACTTCTTTTGGAACTAATTTAATCAGTATTATTCCGGGAGGAGGCGAGGAAGATATGATGCCAGCATCAATGATGGGAAGGGTAATTACGACATTAACTTATGAGGACGCCAAAGCGGTTGGTAAAATTCCTCATATTATGGCGGTAACTCCCTACGCGAGCGGCAATGCTAATATTTTTTTTGGCGACAAAATTAAAAACGCGAATTTTCTCGGTGTCACTTCGCAGTATCCGAATGTTGAAAATAATAAAGTAATCTCTGGGAGATTTATTTTGCCGGAGGAAGATGAAAGCACTGCGAAAATAGTTGTTTTAGGTTCGGAAATTAAAAAAAAATTGTTTGGCGAAGATGACCCGCTTGGCAAAAGGATAAAAATAAACCAAACGAATTTTTTGGTTGTGGGAGTAATGGAGAAAAAAGGAGCTTCATTGGCGGCAAACAGGGATAAAGAAGTTTTTATTCCTGTTAAAACGGCACAGAAAGTAATGCTGGGAATTAATTATGTCGGGTTAATCAGAGCCAAAATTGATGATGAGGAAAATGCGCCTCTGGTAATTAATGAAGTTAAGAAGCTTCTCCAGTGTAGACATAATATTAAAGATCCGAAAAAAATTGATTTTACGGTTCGCAGTATGAATCAAGCCTTAGATATGATTGGTACGGTAACGGATGCTCTGAATTTGTTTTTAGGAGCCATTGCGGCAATTTCTTTGATTGTCGGTGGGATCGGAATTATGAATATTATGCTTGTTTCCGTTACGGAACGAACGCGCGAAATCGGTTTGCGCAAAGCGATAGGAGCCAAAAAAAGAAATATTCTAATACAGTTTTTAATGGAGTCAGTTGTTATCACTTTTATTGGCGGTTTAATTGGTATCTTCGGCGGTTCAATTTTTGCTGTTCTAATTGCCGCTATTGCCGGTTATCTGGGTTATGATTGGAATTTAGTCATCAGCCCCTTTTCAATAATTATTTCTTTTACCATTGCGGTTATCATTGGTCTTGTTTTTGGAATTTATCCAGCTAATAAAGCGGCAAATTTGAACGCAATTGAGGCGTTGAGATATGAATAAAGATTGAAAGCTTATAATTGATGGGTTTAACATATTTTGTTGCACCGCATGTGTCTGTCCATCTGCAAAATGGTTCGTAACATAATCTATCCGTGAACCAGCGGAATTGCCGGAATTTTACTTAAAGTAATTGGCAATATATTTCTATGTCAATTCCATTTTTCAAAACTCTCTCTTTTGCCATCACAGGCCTTAAAACGAATAAAACTAGAACAGCTCTATCTGTTTTGGGAATTGTAATTGGCGTGGCGGCGGTAATTGTGATTGTTTCGATTGGACAGGGGTTAAGAACGCTAATTGTTAATCAGCTTAATGTTTTTGGGGAGAATATGATGAGCGTGCAGGTTAAAGTGCCGGGTAGCGATTACGGAGCTTCAATGCAGTCAATGGTGGAAGGAACGGTGATTACCACTTTAAAATACGCCGATGTTGAAGCGGTCAGAAATAAAAAAAGGTTTCCTTATATTAAATCCGTTTCAGGCTATACAATGGGAACAGAATGGGCAAGTTATCAAGAAAAAGAAAAACAGGTGATGTTCATCGCCAGCGACGCTTACTATCCAAAAATCGACGGACAGGCGAAAATTGCCAGAGGGCGGTATTTTACAAATGAAGAGGAAAGAGGAATGGCAAAAGTTGCGGTGATCGGCAGCGCGGTGGCAAAGAATTTTTTCGGCAACGGAGATCCGATTGGAAAACAGATAAAAATCAAGCAGATTAATTTTAAAGTAATCGGCGTAATGGCAGATCGAGGAATGGTAATGATGTTTGATTATGATAATCTGGTTTATCTTCCTCTAAAAACCGCGCAGAAATTAATTATTGGAACAGATCATTTGGTTGAGTTTGCGATGGTAATGGAAGACGATCAGCATTTTGCGCAGGCAAAAACGGAAATCTCGCAGCTGCTTCGCGAACGGCATAATATCAGCGATCCGACCAAAGATGATTTTGAAGTAATGTCAATGGATCAGATTGTTGAAATTGTCAACACTGTCACGGGAATTATTTCCCTGCTTTTGGGATTATTGGCGGCGATTTCTCTAATCGTCGGCGGAGTGGGAATTATGAATATAATGCTTGTTATTGTCGCCGAGCGAACGCGGGAGATCGGCTTGCGAAAAGCGCTTGGCGCCAGGCAAAAAGATATTATGAATCAATTTGTTGCAGAAGCGGTTTTAATTTCAGTTTTTGGCGGAATTATTGGAATTATCTTTGGAATTTTTATTTCTCTTGCTGCAACTTTCGCTGTCAGAGCATACAACTTTGACTGGCCATTTGTAATTTCTATTGAAGCGATTATTATTGCTTTTATTGTCGCTGCCGGATTTGGAATTCTCTTTGGTTGGTGGCCGGCAAAAAGAGCGGCAAAGCTAAATCCTATAGAGGCGTTGCGATATGAATAATGATTAAAATTTATGTTAAACAAAAAACAAAAATATCTGCAGATTGCTTTGAATAATAATTTAAGTGAAGCCCGTAGTATTATAAATCAAATTCCTCTGGACAATCGGATTATTATTGAAGCTGGCACTCCTTTGATTAAAGCGTATGGCGCGGATGGAATCAGGAAAATAAGACTTTTTTGGGAGCAGAGAATTTTTGGTTATTCTTCAAATATTTCAGAAATTTCTCCAACTAATCCTTGGATAGTCGCTCTAACAGGGTCTTTAGAGAAAAACAAAACCTTTTTTAATAGAAAAAGAAAAACTCCGGAAAATAAAAAATTCTCCTTCAATCCTTATATTGTCGCGGATTTAAAATGTATGGATAGGGGCGCGAGAGAAGTGGAAATTGCCAGAGAGGGTGGAGCTGATGCGGCTACGGCTCTGGGACACGCGCCAATTGAAACATTAGACGCGTTTATTCAGAACTGCTGGGAAAATAATTTAGATTCAATGGTTGATATGATGAATGTCGATTTTCCTTTAAATGTCTTGCGCCAATTAAAAAAACTCCCAGAGGTGGTAATTTTACATCGAGGGGTTGATGAAGAAGCTTTTAACCGCGAAAAGGAAATTCCTTATCACGAGATTCAGAGGATCAAAAGCAATTATGATATTATGATTGCCGTTGCCGGAGGGGACACTTTCCGCGAAGCGCAAAGGGCGATATTTAATGATGTTGATATTGTTGTTGTTTGGAGATCATTTTACAAAAGCACTGGTGAGACGGCGGAATTGGCAAAGAGGTTTTTAGAAGAAATTAGATAATAAAAATTAATAGATTAACGAATTACGGGTTAACGGATTTAATCCGTTTTTTATTTTAGTTTTTAAAAAAAGGAACTGATTTATAAACCAATTCCCACAAAGAAATTCTTATTTATTCAAATTTCTTTTTTTATTTCCTTGCTTCTTTTTTTTACATTTTCTACTGCTTCTTCTGTTGATTTCGCCCCAAGCTTTCTAAAAATTTATTCTTGTTTTTCAGGAGGCATCTCTTCAAAATTTTTTCTTATTTTTTCAGGGTTTTCTTTTATCTCCTTATCCGCTTCATCTTTGTTTTCTTCAAATTCTTCGGCTGCATTTTGCTCTTCTTCAGAGCGTGGCATTTCACCTTCCATAATTTTATCCTTTCTTTTTTCTAAAACTTTAAATCTAATTGATTAAAAGTTTTAGGATGATTAAACTAATTAAATTCTCCTTAATCCCCTTTTGTGAAGGGGGGGAATCAATAATTTTTTATTTTTCTTCTTTCTTCCTCATTCCAGCCAAAGACTTCAAGCCGTCTAAAATTTCCACCGGCAGAGCAAAAATGATTGTTTTTGAAGGATCCGGCTGGAGTTTATCTATTGTTTCCAGGGTTCTAAGCGACAGACCTCCTGGAACGGTTCCTAAAATTTTTGCGGCATCTTGTAAATTTTCCGCGGCCCTTACTTCACCTTCTGCTTTAATGATGATCGCCCGTTTTTCCCTTTCGGTTTCCGCCTGTGCGGCCATTGCCCGTTTCATGCCGGCTGGCAGTTCAATATCCTGCATTTTTATGGCGGTAACGTCAATCCCCCATTCGTCAGTTTCTTTGTCAACAATTTGTTTTATCTCAATCGCGATTTTATCTCTTTCGGTAAGGAGAGTATCTAATTCAACTCCCCCGATGATATCCCGCAACGCCGCCAAAGCATATTGTGAAATTGCGTAAGAATAGTTTTCAACTTTTAAAACCGCGTCTTCTGCTTTTTGCACTTTAAAATAAACAACCGCATTTATCCCGACGGGGACATTGTCTTTGGTAATCGCTTCCTGGCGTGGAATGTCAATAGTTGTAATTCTCATATCAACTTTTATCATATTTTGAATGCCGAGCAAAATCCAGCGAAGGCCGGGATTGTAGGTTCCGGTATATTTCCCCAAAGTAAGAATCACGCCTCTTTCGTATTGGTTGACTACTCTTAATCCTCCAAATCCAAAGACGATAAATAGGAAAATTATAACAATTAAAAATGGAGACATATTTTTTCCTCCTTTAGGAGTCTCTTGCGGGGCTTCCTGTTAGAATTTATTGGGCCTATAATCTGTCTTTATTATATTCTTTCAAAAACAGTTGTCAATAATAGGCTTATTTTAAAGATTTCTTAACCTCCGGATGTCTTTTTTTACAAATTAAGCAAATTGTGGTATGCTTTTAGTAATTATAATTGATTATGGATTTACTTAAAAAGCAACTTAATCTTTTATCATCGGCGATTATTATTTTTACCTTTGCTTTAGTTATGACTACTGTAATTGTCCATTTTTCATGGCGGGCTTCTAAAGAGGTGGAGAAAATACAGAGCGAGAGATTAGAGATTATGTGGATGAAATGAATTATTTGTTTTATTATTTTATCAAAGCCAAGAGTTCAAAGATCAAAATACAGAATAACGATGTAAGCCTCGTTAGAAACATTGCCAAGTAATTTTGTTTCATTAGAAAAGGCATGGTTTTTATTTCGTTTTTCTAAGGGGGGGGCAAAATGTAAAAATTTTTACTTTTGGGTTGTAATTTTTCACTTTTCGCTTTTCATTTTAAATTTAGCGGAGCGTTTATGTTAGATATTAAATTTATCCGTCAAAATCCGCATTTAATAAAAGAAGTCTGTAAAAATAAAAATCTTGATTCTATGGATGTAGATAGAATTTTGAATTTGGATGGAGAACGGCGGAAGCTTATTAAGCAAATAGAGGAATTAAGGGCTGAGCAGAAAAAATTAAGCGGAAATGAAATAATTAAAGCAAGGGAACTTAAAGAAAAACAGAAACCGTTAAAAGAAAGACTTGGCGAAGTAGAGGAGCAATATAAGTATTTAATGCTTAAAATACCCAATGTTTATTCTAAAGATACGCCGATTGGCGCGGATGATACTTTTAATAAAGAAATTTATAAGTGGGGGGAAATTCCCGAGTTTGATTTTCCAGCCAAGGACCATATTCAAATAGGAAAAGATTTAGATTTGATTGATACGGAAAGAGGGACAAAAACAAGTGGGTTTCGCGGGTATTATTTAAAAAATGAAGCCGCTCTTTTGCACTTCGCTTTAATGCAGTTTGCTTTTGAAAAATTAAGAAGAAAGGGATTTACCTTAATGGTCCCGCCGACGATTTTGAGAGAATTTGCTTTAATCGGCAGTGGTCATTTTCCAGAAGCAAAAGATGAAATATACCAGATTGCCAACCCAGGAAGGTTAGCTGACGGCAAAAAGGTGAAAGAAAAATTTTTTTTAGCTGGAACTTCTGAACCGGCTCTTTTAGCGTATTACGCGGATACTATTTTAAAGGAGAAAGATTTGCCCATAAAATTAGCTGGTTTTTCCCAGTGTTATCGTTCTGAAGTCGGCAGTTATGGCAAAGATACGCGCGGGCTTTATCGTCTTCATGAATTTATGAAAATTGAGCAGGTGGTTTTATCCCGGGCAGATTTAGAAGAGAGCCATCGGCTGTTTGAAGAATTAAATAAAAATTCCCAGGAGATTTTAGAAGAATTAAAACTTCCTTATCGGGTAGTTCAAATTTCAACTGGCGATATGGGCACGGGAAAATATGAAATGCGGGATATTGAAACTTGGATGCCGTCGCGTGAAAGTTATGGCGAGACCCATTCTAATTCTAATCTAACTGACTGGCAGGCAAGACGGTTAAATATAAAATATAAAACAGAGGATAATGATAAGAAATTTGTTTATACTTTGAATAACACAATGATCGCCTCGCCGAGAATTTTGATTGCTATTTTGGAAAATTATCAACAGAAAGATGGAAGCGTTTTAATTCCGGAAGTTTTACAGAAATACATAGGCAAATCAAAAATCAAGAATCAAAATGCAAAATGACAAATCTTCAGTAATGTAAAATGTAAATATCAGAGCGTAAAATGACAAATCAAAATGTTAAAATGGAATAAACTCAAAAAGTCGTTTTAACATTAGCTAATTTCGAATTTCATACTTTTATTTTGATTTTTGGTTTTTAGATTAATATGCTTGATTATAATAACTCGTCTTTTAATCAAGAAGCTTTCAAAGGAGATAGCTCAACTTTAATAATTCTCCACGGCTGGAGAAGTTCTAAAGAAAAATGGCAGGCGGTGAGAGAAAACCTTGAAAGGCGAGGAGTAAGAGTTATTATTCCGGATTTGCCGGGGTTTAAAGATGAGACAGAATTAAATGAGGTTTGGGATTTAGATGATTATGTTGAATGGTTTGAAAAGTTTTCTTCTTGCTGTTGTGAGCCGAGCTCCATGAGGGATGAGGCGCGGCGATTCCGTTCTTCGTCAAAAAATCCAGAATTGTTTCATCGCTTCACTTCTCGCAATAACAACCTGCGATTTTTTCTTTTGGGTCATTCTTTCGGCGGCAGAATAGCTATAAAATATACCGCCAAAAATCCCGAAAAAGTTAAAGGTTTAATTTTGGTTTCTTCGGCCGGGATAAAACATAAAAAAACTTTCCGGCAAAATTTACTTTTCCAAATGGCAAAAACCGGGAATAAATTTTCTTTTTTGCCGTTTTTTAATTTTTTAAGAAAGGTTTTTTATAAGTTTATAGTCAAGGAAAAAGATTATCCTCAGACCAAAGGTTATTTAAAAGAAACTTTTAAAAAAATAATCAGTGAGGATTTAACCCGGCACTTAGAACAAATTAAACCTCCAACTCTAATTATCTGGGGTGAAAAGGATAAAATGACGCCGATTTCTGACGCTTATTTAATGAATGAAAAAATAAAAAATTCCAAACTTAAAGTTTTAAAAAATATCGGACATTTGCCGTATAGGGAGACACCGAAAAAACTTTCGGAAATTATTATGGATTTTTTAAGATGAAAACTTAACCTCAAAAATAATTAAGAGTAAAATCAAAAATCAAAATTACAAATCAAAATTCAAAATTTTTAATTTTTCATTGTCATTTTACATTTCGACTTTTGATATTTAATTTGTCTTTATGGTTACCAAAAAAAATTTACAAAAAATAACTGACTATCTCTATGAAATCCCTCAGAGTTTTAGAGAAGATATGCGCGTTCCGGCCAGAATTTATACCTCGGAAAAAATGCTGGATGACGTTTTTCAGGATAAATCCTTGGAACAGCTGGTTAATATGACCACCTTTCCGGGAATTGTCAGATATGCTTTGGCAATGCCTGACATTCATGAAGGTTATGGCTTTCCAATTGGAGGAGCGGCAGCGGTAAAGATTTCTGACGGAGTTATTTCACCCGGGGGAGTTGGTTATGACATCAATTGCGGAGTTAGAGTTTTAGCATCTGAAATTTCTTATAAGGAGGCAAAGCCGCATTTAGTGAATCTAATGGACAAAATTTTTCGTCAAGTGCCTTCAGGAACCGGAAAAGGCGGCGAAGTGAAGTTAGGAAAAGAAGCAATGAGTAATGTTTTAGAAAGAGGAGTGCCTTGGGCTGTTGAAAAAGGATTTGGAAATTCAGAAGATATAGAGGTTTGTGAAGAAGAGGGAAGTATGAAAGGGGCTAAAAGCGGTTGCGTTTCTGACCGGGCAAAAGCGCGGGGAAGGGATCAGCTCGGCACCTTAGGGGCAGGTAATCATTTTTTGGAAATTCAGAAAGTAGATAAAATTTTTGATAGAAAAATAGCCGATGTTTTCGGGCTTTTTGAGGAGCAGATTACTATAATGATTCATTGCGGTTCGCGGGGGTTGGGCCATCAGGTTTGCACTGATTATATCAAGACAATGCGGGCAGGTTTAGAAAAATATAAAATTAAACTTCCGGATTTAGAGTTAGCTTGCTTGCCGATAAATTCTCCTGAAAGCAAAAAATATTTTGCGGCAATGGTTGCCAGCGCTAATTTTGCCTGGGCAAATCGTCAAGTGATTACCCATTTGGTTCGTCAGTCTTGGAAAAAAGTTTTAGGCAAAGAGGCGGGAAAATTAAGTTTAATTTATGATGTAGCGCATAATATTGCGAAAATGGAGAAGCATAGATTAGAAGACAAAGAAGAAAGTTTATGCGTCCATAGAAAAGGCGCAACCCGAGCTTTTGGCCCAGGGCGTCCGGAGATTCCAGAAAAATACCGTGATTTTGGTCAGCCGGTAATTATTCCCGGGAGCATGGGAACTTCTTCTTATATTCTTGCAGGAACAGATGAGGCGATGCATTCCACTTTTGGTACGGTCTGCCACGGCGCAGGACGCGTAATGAGTCGGTCTACGGCAAAGAAAAAAATCCGTGGCAGGGATTTAAGAAAAAAGCTTGAAGAGAAAAGTTTAATTATCCGATGCAAAAGCGATTTTGGTTTAGCTGAAGAAGCTCCAGAGGCTTATAAAGATATTGATAATGTTGTTAATGTTGTTAATCAAGTCGGCCTTGCCAAGAAGGTAGCAAGGTTAAAACCGTTGGGAGTAGTGAAAGGGTAATTCAAAAATTAAAAATCAAAAGTCAAAAGCGCAATTCAAAATTCAAAAATAATTTCTCTCTCGTTGGTTCAGGTCTTTGACCTGAACCAAAAATTTCTTCCCCCTAGAAGACGAAAAAGAAATAGGTTCAAGTCAGAGACTTGAACCAACATTTAAGCAATGACATCTTTAATTAAAGAAATTACTATGAAATACATCTGTGATTTTCATATCCACTCAAAGTATTCCCGAGCCGTTAGTCAGGAGATGGACGTGGAAAATTTAGACAAATGGGCCCGGCTTAAAGGAATTAAAGTTTTAGGAACCGGAGATTTTACTCATCCGGGATGGCTTTCCGAGCTCAAAGAAAAATTAGAGCCGGCAGAATCGGGGCTATATAAAATCAAAAATCAAATATCAGATATCAAAAATAATGGAACTCGTTTTATTTTAACCACTGAAATTAGCAATATCTATTCTAAGGGTGGTCGCGGGAGGAGAATTCACAATGTTATTTTCGCTCCGAGCTTTGAAGTAGTTGATAAAATTAATACTCAGCTTAGTTGGGTTGGTAATCTGAAATCCGACGGACGCCCTATTTTGGGGTTGGATTCCAGGGAACTCCTTAAAATTGTTTTGAATATTTCTCCAGATTGTTTTTTTGTTCCGGCTCATGCCTGGACTCCTTGGTTTGGCCTTTTCGGTTCGCAATCTGGTTTTGATTCGCTTGAGGAATGCTTTGATGATTATTCAAAATACATTTATTCAATAGAAACCGGGCTTTCGTCGGATCCAGCAATGAACTGGCGCTGGTCGGCTTTAGACAGACTTACTTTAATTTCCAATTCTGACGCGCACTCGCCGAGAAATTTAGGACGCGAGGCGAATGTTTTTGAGGGAAATGAATTAAATTATAAAGCGATAGTTGAGGCAATTAAATTAGGTTCTGGAAGGCGAGATTCGCGAATGTCGCCTGCGCTGAAATTGATCTATACTATTGAATTCTTTCCCCAAGAAGGAAAATATCATTTTGACGGGCATCGCGCCTGCGAAGTTTCTTTTTCGCCAGAAGAGACAAAAGCGCATAAAAATATTTGCCCGAAATGCGGCAGGCCGCTGACTATCGGGGTAATGAATAGAGTTGATGAGCTGGCTGACCGCCCAGAAGGCGCAAAACCGCCGGGGGCTATTCCTTTTAAAAGCTTGGTGCCTTTGGAAGAAATTATCGCTGACGCTTTGGGAGTGGGCAAGCAGTCAAAGTCGGTTCAAGAAGAATACCAAAGGTTAGTGAGCATTTTAGGCAGCGAATTTGAAATTCTTTTGGAGCGAAATAGAAACGAATTGGAAAAGATCGCCTCTCCGCTTGTTGTTGATGGAATTATTCGGGTTCGTGAGGGAAAAGTTAAAATTAAGCCTGGCTTTGACGGCGAATTCGGCAAGATTGAAATATTTTCTCAGGAAGAAAAAGAGAAAATTAAAAAAGGAGATTCATTAGGGCAGAATAGCTTGTTTTAAATTTTAAGATTCCGAATCCTTTAGGGATTCGGAATTTATATTTTGACATATTTTTTTATTTTCATTATAATAAAATTAAAAGGAGAAAAAATGCGCAGCGGAAATTTTTTATTTACCTCAGAATCGATGACCGAAGGTCATCCGGACAAAATCTGCGATCAAATTTCAGATGCTGTCTTGGATGAAATTTTAGCTCAAGACCCGCTTGCCCGCGTTGCCTGCGAGACAATGGCCGGAGCAGGTTTTATTATTGTCGGTGGAGAAATTACCACACGAGCTAAAATTAATATTGATAAAATCGCCAGAAGCGTTTTGGAGGATGTCGGCTATACCAAGCCCGAATATGGTTTTGATTATAAAAGTGTCGGAGTTTTAACTTCAATTCATGAACAATCAGCTGACATCGCTCGAGGAATTAATAAGAGAAAAAAATCAGTCGGCGCCGGGGATCAAGGAATGATGTCTGGGTTTGCCGTGAATGAAACTCCGGAGCTAATGCCGCTTCCTATTCTTCTTGCCCACCGGCTGGCTCAAAGATTAACAGAAGCAAGAAAGAAAAAAATCCTTTCTTATCTTAGACCGGACGGCAAAGCCCAAGTCACTGTTTCTTATGAAGACGGAAAGCCGAAAAAAATTGAAGCGGTTGTTATCGCAGCTCAACATGATTCGGGTGTGAATCTTGCCAGACTTAGAAAAGATATTTTAGAAAAAGTGATCAGGCCGGTTTGTGGAAAATATTTAACCAAAAAGACAAAATATTTTATCAACAATACTGGGCGATTTGTCGTTGGCGGGCCGGTGGCTGATACCGGTTCAACCGGCAGAAAAGTTATCGCTGATACTTACGGCGGAGTGGGAGGACACGGCGGCGGCGCTTTCAGCGGCAAAGACGCGACCAAGGTTGATCGAACCGCGGCTTATATGGCTCGCTATATCGCCAAGAATGTTGTTGCCGCCGGACTTGCCGAGAAGTGCGAGGTTCAACTTGCCTATGTAATCGGAGGGACCAAACCTCTTTCGCTTATGGTTGATACTTTTGATACTGGAAGCCTATCCAACGACAAACTTTGCCGGCTGGTTAGAAAGAATTTTCCTTTGAGTCCTTCGGGAATGATTGATTATTTGAAATTAAGAAGGCCAATTTTCAGAAAAACAGCCAGTTATGGCCATTTTGGACGGGAGATTCCGGAATTTACTTGGGAGAAGACGGATAAAGCGAAGGAACTTAAAAAGGCCGTAAAGTATAAATTTTAAGGATTTTATAGACTTATGAAAATTCTCGTTACCGGCGGCGCCGGTTTTATCGGAAGCCACCTCGTAGATAGGTTAATAAAAGAAGGACATAAAGTAGTAATTATTGATAATTTATCTACCGGCAAGAAAGAAAATCTTAACCCCCGGGCAAAATTTTACCAGCTTGATATTTGTTCTCCAAAAATTTCCGAGGTTTTTAAAAAAGAAAAGCCTAAAGCAGTCTTTCATTTGGCAGCTCAAATTGATCTTAGAAAATCAGTAAATGATCCGGTTTTCGACGCTAATATAAATATCCTTGGCAGTTTAAATTTAATTCAAAATTTTCTTCAAAATTCAAAATT
>CAYSEG010000021.1:0-13336 GCA_964430135.1 uncultured Candidatus Saccharibacteria bacterium
CCTACTCCTAATTCTGCTTTTTGTTTGTAAGAATTCCAGCGAGTTTCGTCCCAGATTTCCAGTCTATTATAAAGACCGGCAATAACAATCTTTTTTTTAAGATTAGCATAGCTTTTTAAATAATCGGGAATAAGAATTCTTCCAAGGCTATCAAGCTCCACGTCCATTGCTCCGGCTAACATCAATCGGGCAAAACCCCGGGCATCGCTCGCCCCAACCGGAAGCTTGCTTAATTTTTCTGCCAAGATTTCCCATTCTTTTATCGGATAAAGAAAAAGACAGCTATCTAATCCTCTGGTAATAACCGCTTTAGTGCCGAGCACTTTGCGAAATTTAGAAGGAATAGCCAGCCTCTTTTTATTGTCAATCGTATGATTATATTCTCCGATAAACATATAATTTTATTATTCTCCTCTTGAGAAAAGATAGAGTATGTATTAATTACTTATCCACAATTTACATCACTTGTCCCCACTTTTATCCACTACATTAGTAGTATACTCCATTTATAGCATTTGTCAATCCACTAAAACAAAAAGAGAGAATAAGAATTTTAAAAGAAATATAAAAAATAAAAAAATCAGACTGTTTAAAAAGTCATTGCAAGAAAATCTTATAAGAAACGACGGGATAATCCCATTTTTTGGCTTAAATACGGGATTGCCACACTTTTTTCGGCCGTTTGCAATAACAGAAATAAAATTCTCAAACAGTCTGATTTATTTGTTTTTATCGCTTAGAACTAATTTAATCCGGAAATACTTCAAAATTTATCCACTTTTCTATCCACAGATTATACACTTTAAAAAATATCTCTGCTTAATGATCACGGGCAACTATATAATCGGGTATTTTTTCTAAAAAGATTTTTCCCTCATCGGCAAGAGGTGTTTTTTTAATTATTTTTTTAGCTTGAGAAGCTAAACGCAGAGCCAATCTTTTTGAATAATCAAGGGAACCAGTATCAATAATAATCTTTCTTACCTTCTGGAGATCCTCTCTGGTTATTTTCTTCTTTCCTAAATTAGAAATAATTATTTTCTTTTGTTTTCTGTCAGCCTTTTCTAAGGCTTTAATAATCAAAAGTGTTTGTTTGCCTTCTCTTAAATCGGACCCAACCGGCTTGCCTATTTTTTTAGCACTGCCAAACATTCCTAAAATATCATCTTGAATTTGAAAAGCAATACCTAAAGGAAGAGAATAGCGGCTAAATACATTTAAAATCTTTAAATCCGCCTCACCAAAAATAGCGCCGATATGAAGAGGTCCTTCTACGGTATACTTATTTGTTTTATATTTAAAGACAATTAAAACATCATCTAATACCGGTTTAGAATTTATTTCTAAAAATTCATCAAGTATTTGACCGGCATTAACATCAAAAAGAGATTGATTTAGTTTCGTCAATGCCTTAAGTTTTAAAGTATCTGGAAATCTTGATTGGCTTAAAATTTCATATCCCAAGGCGGAAGCGATATCTCCAGCCACAATTGCTATAGAAACACCGAAATGTTCTGCATCTTTAATTTTAGACTTTGATCGATAGATTTTTTTATAGAGATTGTGCATTGTAGCCTTTCCTCGTCTAAATTTATCCCGATCAATAATATCGTCATGAATTAAAAGATAAGAATGAATAAGCTCGATAAACATTGAGGCCTTAAGAGCCGCTTTTTTGTTTTTTCCGCCGCAAGCAAGATATCCATAATAACAAAAAGCGGCCCTAACCCTCTTGGCTGGCCGTAAAGTAAATTCTCTTAAGTTTTTGACCATAGAACTAACCAACGGAGAAATTTCTGAAGCCTGAGAAATTTTTCGGTCGAAAAAAATTTCCAGATGTTTGTCTAATTTTTTTCTAAATTCATTGAGTAATTGTTTAATACCTACCCTTGATTCCATTGTAAAAATAAAAAAATTTCTCCAATTATTTTAATAATAACCTCTATTTTAAAAAACGTCAATAACTTATTTATTCCGCTCTTGAGAAGAATCAGGAGGTGTGTTTTTCAAAAAAGTGTTTAGTCAAATTTCATCGACTAAACACATCTTTATTTTTTTCTTTTTAGGAACACTGCAACTGCTGCACCGGCAATGACGGTCAAAATACTGATATCAGTTTTTTGGTTTTGGCGCGGACACCGGCCTCTTTTTTTTAATTACTGTAATAGAAGTATGGGTCGGCCGTGTGGAAATTTGTTTAATTACAGATGGCGCCGGACTAACTTGCGGAACAAGGCAAGGAATGGATGTTGACTGAACTACTGGCGGCCACTTTCCAGAAAATTCTTTGGCAGAATCTTCAACTTCAAGCGTTAAAGTATAATCTCCTCTAAAACCGATGGTATTGACTATAAACTAAATGTTTTATCATTTTCTATTTCAGCTTTTCCGTATATCTTTTTATATTTAGCGCGAAAAGTCCATTTGATAGTGCCTGAATCCAAATTGGCCTTGCCGGCAATTTTCATTTTTCCTTCTTCTGTTGATTCCAATTGGTGAATTTCTATAAACGATTGAGGTTTTGGAATATCAAGCACTGTCACTTTTGCTAAATTTACTGAATCATAACTTAAACAGCCTGCTCCGGCTGTTTTGTTAATAATTATATCTATAACTTATTTCTGATTTTTGCCTTTCTTGTATAAATTCTGACAACCTATTAGAAATCCTGGCCACTCTTTGCTTTCTCTGCCATACTTCCCATTTTTCCCCGGCGAAAGAAAAATAAAAGTGTAGCTTCTCGGAGAAAGTGAAATTTCACCGTTTGCCTGACATCCGCCGCCTTTAATACAAGATTTACCTGATCCCGATCGACGCAATGAATAAACCTCTCCGTTTTCATTAACCAACAGCACATCTAAAACAGCTCCGCAGTCAATAGTTGTTTTGAATTTAAGAACTGCTCCGCGCCCCTCTTCCACTGCTACTATTGTCCAATTTACCGGCACTTCTGAATTTCCTACCTTTATCTAATCTTGTGCAGGCGTTACTCCCTCATATTCAACGATTTCGCGGAAATCAATATAAATTTCCACCGGCATCACTCCAGAATAATAGCCCGCCTCCAGAGGCATTGCTGATATCAGCAATATTCCTATTGGCATCACTGAAATAATCACCAATACCTTTTCAAAAGAACAACTCCCTTTCATTTCAATCACCCTTATTTCTTTTTTTTCTATTTAATCCAGCCTTTTACCCTTCCAAGCCTCTTTGAAAATTTAGAAGGATTTATTTAAAGATTATCTTAAACAGATATTCTAATTCATCATATAAAAAAGTTTGTCAATGCCGCGCACCACAACTCAACTATTGCCCCTTCGTTTGTTCTCTTATATAATAAAAGTAGTCAATAAAAAATATTCAGCTTATCCAGTTAGTGTCATTCCGGATCCTGTAAAGAAGGATTCTTTAATTCATCTGAGGAATTCCCCGTATTCACGATAGATTCTTCACAGGACCCGCCCTGAGTATCAGCAAAGAATTCAGAATGACAGACTAAAAAAGGAAAACATTATGGATATAGATAATAAATACAATTTAGACTGGAGCGGAGTGGAAAAAGCTCTTGAAGAAGGAACTCCCTCTGGCTACAAAATCGCTGTTCTTGAGACTGATAAAATACTAGTCCACGTGCTAAAAGAAAAAAACTATTCCGGGAAAAACACTGAAGAAAATCTCCGTATCGCTCGGGATATCTTTACGGCACCGGAAAAGTTAGAATATGCCCGGACAATGCGCCGGAAGATCATTGAAGAAGCGGGTTTTGAAATTTCAGCCGAAGACACTAAAGAAATCATCGCTTCTTATTATCAGGCGATTGTTGATCTAATGGAAACAGAAACAAAAAAAATCAGCTTTGGACAAAAAGTCGTTTCAAAAATTAAAAAATGCATTTCGGTGCCATCCAATATAATTAAAAAAGCGGTTATCGGAACTTTTCTTTTCTTCTTAACTGTCTTAATTTTAGCTGACACCCAGCAAGGCCACACTTTGACAAATTTTTTAGTTGACGCGGCTCATTTTATCTTCTATAAACTCTTGGTTGTTGTCGCCATCGCCGCGGGAATAATTATTATAATCATTGGAACTATTTCATATTTTGAGGGACGTCGGGAAAAGGAAAAGGAGAGAATAAAGATAGAGGAATAGAAAATAATCTGAAGATACTTGCGTTCTATTTAACCAAAAACCGTATCTTTTTCTACTGACCAATGATAATAGATAGATACAACCGTTCCGCCAACAGTTGTTATTGTCAAAATTATAACAATTACTAATAACATTTCTTTTTTTTATTTTTCACCGCCTTTAAAAAGAAAAAAAGTAATTTCTCTCTTAATTTGTGATTGAAAATTAAATCATTGAAAATTAATTAGAAATTAAAAATTGAAAATTAGAAATTTTAATCTAAAACACTATGCGCTTTACACATCTCCATGTTCACTCCCACTATAGTTTACTCGACGGTCTGGCGAAAATTGACGAACTTTTGGATAAAGCCAAATCTTTAGAAATGGATTCTTTAGCCCTGACCGATCACGGAGTAATGTATGGAGCAGTGGAGTTTTTTCAAAAAGCGAAGAAAAAAGGAATTAAACCGATTATCGGAATGGAGGCTTATCTCGCAGTAGGCAGAATGACCGACCGCCGACCAAAAATTGACGAAAAAAGATACCATCTGGTTCTCTTGGCGAAAAATAAGGAGGGTTACGAAAACTTAATGCAGTTGGCGACAAAAGCAAACTTGGAAGGATTTTATTACAAGCCCCGATTTGACAAAGAACTTTTAAAAAAACATTCCCGAGGACTTATCGGGCTCTCGGCCTGTCTTAATGGCGAGATCCCCCAAGCGATTATTTCTAACCGGCAGAATTTGGCTGAAAAGCTTGCTTTAGAATATCAGGAGATATTCGGCAAAGGAAATTTCTATTTGGAGCTGGAACATCATCCCAATCTCAAAAACCAGGAATTGGTCAACCAAAAACTGATTGAAATTTCTCGAAAATACAACATCCCTCTGGTGGCGACAAACGATGTCCATTACCTCAATCCGGAAGACGCCGAAGCTCAAGACATCCTGCTTTGCATCCAAATGAATAAAAAAGTTGACGACAAAAAGCGGCTTTCAATGCTTTCAGATGATTATTCGCTAAGATCACAAAAAGAAATGATGGAAGCGTTTCAAGATATTCCGGAAGCAATCAGCAACACGCAAAAAATTGCCCACGACTGCAACCTTGAAATTGAACTGGGAAAAACTCTTCTGCCGCATTTTGAAGTTCCAGACGGCGAAACCGCTGATGAATATTTAAGAAAACTTGCCTATCGTGGATTAGAAAAACAATACGGCGCAGGCACAAAGGATAAAAACATCTTAGACCGCCTGGAATATGAACTTTCAGTGATTAAGAAAACCGGATTTGCGCCCTGTTTTTTAATTACCCAAGATTTTGTAAATTGGGCAAAAACCCAAGGAATTGTCGTTGGGCCGGGAAGAGGAAGCGGCGCAGCCAGCCTTGTCTCTTATCTCCTTAATATAACTTCTGTAGATCCGTTAAAGTATGGCCTTCTTTTTGAAAGATTTTTAAACCCAGAGCGTATTGAAATGCCGGATTTTGACATAGATTTTGCCGACGACAGACGCGATGAAGTAATAAATTATGTAATCAATAAATATGGAAGCAATCATGTCTCTCAAATCATCACTTTCGGAACAATGGCTGCCCGAGGAGCGGTCAGAGACGCCGGAAGAGCTTTAGGATTTCCTTATAATTTCTGCGATGAGATAGCTAAGATGATCCCATTTTCTTCTTCTCTAAAAAAAGCCCTGGAGCAATCCAATGAACTTAAAACACTTTATGAAAATGACCCGTCGGCGAAAAAACTTCTTGATACCGCCCAAAAACTCGAAGGAGTTGCCAGACATGCCTCAACTCATGCCTGCGGAGTAGTCATCAGCAAAGAAAGCCTTGAACATTACACTCCCCGCCAGCGGCCTTCCCAAAACGATCAAACAATTGTTACCCAATACGAAATGCATTCAATCGCCGATCTAGGGCTTTTGAAATTAGATTTTCTGGGCCTCAAAAATCTAACCATTATTCAAAACGCAATCAGAATTATCGCCAAAACAAAAAATATTAAAATAAATATTGATGAAATTCCTCTCGATGATAAAAAAACCTTTGACATATTTCGAAAAGCGCAGACTACCGGAGTGTTCCAATTAGAATCTGCCGGAATGAAAAGATACCTGAAACAGTTAAAACCAAGCAGACTTGAGGATATTATCGCAATGATTTCCTTATATCGGCCCGGCCCAATAGAATTAATCCCGGATTTTATCGCCAGAAAATACAAACAAAAGAAAATCAGTTATCTCCACCCGAAGCTTGAACCGATTTTAAAAGAAACCTATGGCATAGCTGTTTATCAAGAACAGGTGCTCCGAATTGTCCGCGATCTCGCCGGCTTTACTTTAGGCGAAGCAGATGTTCTAAGAAAAGCGGTCGGTAAAAAAATTCCCGAGCTTTTAAAAGAACAAAAAACAAAATTTATTCAAGGATGCCTTAAAAATAATATTTCCCAAGAAACTGCAGAGAAAATTTTTGCTTTTATTGAACCTTTTGCCGGTTATGGATTTAATAAAGCCCACGCTACAAGTTATGCAATGATCGGTTATCAAACTGCTTATCTCAAAGCGCACTTCCCGGCAGAATTTATGGCCGCGCTTCTCACCTCTGACCAAAATGATACCGATCGAGTAGCTATCGAAATCGACGAAGCAAGATCAATGGGAATCCCGGTGCTTCCTCCAGATATTAATGAAAGTTTTGCTGATTTTACTGTTGTCCAAGAAAAAAACCAAAAAGAAAGCATCAGGTTCGGATTGGCGGCAATTAAAAATGTCGGGAAAAATGTAGTAGAAACAATTATCCGAGAAAGAAAAAGGGGAGGAAAATTCAAAGGTCTTGATGATTTTATCGAAAGAGTGCAAAGCAAAGATTTAAATAAAAAATCGCTGGAAAGTCTAATAAAGTGCGGCGCCTTAGATAAATTGGGCCGGCGCGGAATTCTTTTAAAAAATATCGAGACAATTCTAACACATGCTAAAGAAATTCAAAAGGCTAAAGCCAACGGACAAGCCAGTCTATTCGCTTCTGATAAAATAGATATTGCTCCGATACAACTTAAACCGGCAGACGATATTCCCAAAAGCCAAAAACTCTCTTGGGAAAAAGAACTTTTGGGGCTTTATGTTTCAGAAAGCCCTCTTGAGAATTTCCGCGACTTCTTAGAAAATCACACCACAACTCTTAAAAATATTTCGGATAAAATTCAAAACTCGCAGATTAAAGTTGGCGGCATTATCAATAAAATTAAAAAAATTATCACTAAAGGCGGAAAGCCAATGCTTTTTGCAGAGTTGCAACTGATCGATGGGAAAATAGAGGTTTTAGTCTGGCCAAGAGTTTTGGAAAAAAATCCCGATATCTGGCAGGAAGACAAGATCGTTATTGTTTCCGGAAAATTAAACGACAAGAATGGCGCGCCAAAAATTCTCTCTGACAGCGCTTCAGAACTAAACGAAAAAATACTCCAAAACCAAAATCAAAACGGCGAAAATTATAAAAAAGAATCTCTTCGGAGTCTTTATCTAACCATTTCAGAAGAAAATAATCTCTTGCTTTTAAAAAGAATAAAAGATATAATTACCACATCCGAAAAAGGCGCATCTCCTGTTTATCTTTCAATCCCAAACGGAAACCCCGAGCCGGACAAAATAGAAACGCCCTATCGAATTAAATTAAATGACGGATTAATAAAAGTTTTTGAAGGATTAGTCGGAAAAAATAACGTAAAAATCAAACCTTAAGACTGAAAGATATTAGAACTAAAGAATAAACTTGAATTACTTATAAAATACGAAATGCAAATAATGCAAATATTGCTTTTATTTTCGTATAACCCCATTTGGAGTTCAGGTTTTAACCTGTAAATAAAAATTACAGGCTGGAGCCTGAATTCCAAAAACAGCATTTCGTAATTCAAAATATTAATAACTTTAAGTTTCGAACTTTGACTTTCAGCTTTACATTTTAAACCTTTAACTCATTCATTATGAATCAATCAAAAATAGAAATAGCTCGCCATTCATGCGCTCACATTCTTGCCGCAGCTGTCTTGGAGATGTTTCCGGAAGCTCGTTTTGGCATCGGACCAGTGATTGAAAACGGTTTTTATTATGATTTTGATTTACCCCGAACTTTAATTCCGGAGGATCTCCCTATCCTTGAAGAAAAAATGAAAAAAATAATCGCAAAGAATCTTCCCTTTGACAAAAAAGAAATCCCCGCCAAAGAAGCGATAAAATTATTCAAAAAGGCAAAACAGAATTATAAAGTTGAACTGATTGAAGACTTAACAAAGGAAATTGACAAGAAACATACAGGCCAGTCTAAAGTCAGAGTTTATAAAACGGGGAATTTTGTTGATTTGTGCAAAGGTCCGCACTTGGATTCTTCGGGCGAAATAAATCCCGATGCTTTCAAACTGACTAAAATCGCCGGGGCTTACTGGAAAGGCGACGAAACCCAACCAATGCTCCAGCGAATCTATGGAGTGCTTTTTGAGACAAAAAAGGAATTAAAAGAATATTTACACCGCCAAAAAGAGGCTGAAAAACGAGATCACCGAATCTTGGGACAAAAATTAGAACTCTTCTTGTTTGACGAAAAAGTTGGCGCCGGACTTCCAATCTGGCTTCCTAAAGGAGCAATTTTAAGAAAAATCATAGAAAACTACTTATATGAAGAATTAACTAAACAGAATTATGATTGGCTTTGGACTCCTCATATTGGAAATCTGAATTTATGGAAAACATCCGGTCATTGGAATTTTTATAAAGAAAATTTATACTCCCCCATTCAGATAGACGAAGAGCAATATCTATTGAAACCGATGAACTGCCCTTTTCATATCAAAGCTTACCAAACAAAGATTAGAAGTTATCGCGCTCTGCCAGTAAAATATGCTGAAATGGGAACCGTTTATCGTTATGAAAAATCCGGGGTCTTGCACGGCTTAACCAGAGTACGCGGCTTCACTCAAGATGACGCTCATATTTTTTGCACCAAAGAACAACTAAGCCAAGAATTATTAAAGACCCTAAAATACGGCCTCAAAATTCTTAAAACATTCGGCTTTAAGGATTACGATATTTATTTATCCACTCGGCCGAAAAAATATGTCGGCACTTTAAAAAATTGGGAGAAGTCAACTAATTCCCTAAAATTTGCCTTGGATAAATTGGGCCTAAAATATCAAATTGATCCAGAGGAAGGCGTATTCTATGGACCAAAAATTGATATCAAAATAAAAGACTTATTAGGTAGAGCTTGGCAATGCACCACTATTCAAGTTGATTTTAATCTGCCAGAAAAATTTAAGGTAACCTATATTGATAAAACCGGCAAAAAAGAGCAGCCGATTATGATTCATCGAGCGCTTTTGGGAAGCATAGAAAGATTTATTGGAGTTTTAATTGAACACTATGCCGGAGCTTTTCCTCTTTGGCTGGCGCCCGTCCAAATTTGGACAATTCCAATCGGCTCCCGGTATAAAAAATACGCAAACATTGTCAATAACCAGCTAAAAGCTGCCAACTTAAGAACTGAAATCAAAGACGAAAACGAAACCATTTCCAAAAAAATACGCGAAGGCGAAATTCAAAAAATACCTTATCTTTTAGTTGTCGGCGACAAAGAGGAAAAATCAAAATCAGTCCGAGTCCGCCAGCGAGGAAAAGGCGATATTGGGATGATAAAGGTGGATAAATTCATCAAGAGAATGACCAAAGAAATAGAAAAGAAAAAATAATTTTTACAATCTAAAAAGCGGTTCTTTAAGGAATCGCTTTTTTTATTCTAAAAACAATCAATACAATTTTTTAATTTCCGTTCCCGGATAATAATGCTTTAAAATTTCTTTGTAGCCCATACCGTTCTCTGCCATTTGGCGGACGCCGGCGCCAGAAAGGCCAACGCAGTGGCAGGCGCCTCCGCAAGAGGAATAATTATACGAAGTTCCCTGAGGATCACGGACGCCTCCGGCTAAATATTCATATCCGCTCTGGCAAAAACTGCCTCCCCAAACGCTACAGGCGCTTTTTGTCCCTTTGCTCATTAATTCCGGAGCTCCGGAAGAATAAGCGGCGACAATCGGCTGATTATTATAAGTAATAACCTCCCCGCTTGTTGCTTCAACAGCATCGGTTATATCAGAAGCTAATATTTCTCTTCCGTAGCCCTTATAAAGCTGGTCAGAGGCGGTATTTTTTAAATGGAATACTTCATCGGCTCCATATTTGCCGCCGCGTTTCAAATAATAATAAGCATAAGTTCTGGCGGCGAGAATCATTGTTTTAATGTATTCTGTCGGATCGTTTTGGCAAGCTTCGGCAATGCCTTTAAGATAATTCTCAAGAGGCAATTCATTGATTACCCAAAGTTTTTTAGAAACTGGAGAATATTCTATTTTGATTGAACCGCGAAATTGATTATAATTAGCCGTATTATTCCAATTGGGATCATTAAAAGAGGAAACCTCCATAATAACATTCTCCGCCTTTGGAATAAACTCAAAATAAGCTGAAGCGGAGTAAGGAATGGTCGTAATCTCGCCTTTTGATTTAGTAACAATAGAACCGTCCCTATCATAAACATCGTAAGAGCCATTGGCAGTAAGAACCACTTCCTCATTTTCTTTCACCGGATAAATGCCTACCCGAATTATCGGCTCTTGTTCATTGCTCTTTTCGTCATCATCTTGCGGCTGCCGCCCTTCTCCCTTCGCCGCTTGCTGCTGATTCTGATTTTCTGCCGGTCCCTGACTGCCATCATCCGATCGCTGAAAACTGTCAGATGTCGGCCCGCCTGCAGCTGCTACATACAGATTAAACTCATCCAACGGAACAGTAATTACATCTTTCCATTTGTAGCCGCCTTTCTTAAACTCCTCATATGTTTTTATCCATTCTCCCCGCCCTTCTTTAATTAAATAAACCTTAAACCCGTTTTCTTTTTTAATTAAAGTTCCATCGGGCCAAAGCATCGGACCGGCCTCTGGATATTCTTTCAGTTCATTCGAATTTACCTCTACAATATCGCTCCATTTGTATCCCAATTTCTTAAAAAGATTCCCGGAAAAAAACTTTCTTTTCTGGCCGTTCTCTATTAAGAAAACAGTCGGTTTGTTTTTCTCCTTTAAAAGGGAACCGTCCGGCCAAAGCACCAATTTTCCTAAGGGATGATTTTTTACCTCTTCAGACGAAATATCAACTATATCGCTCCACCTGTAACCTAATTTTTCGAAAAGAGCGCCAGCGGTAAATTCTCTTCGCTGGCCATTTTCAACCAGCCAAACCGTTGGGCGGTTCTTTTCTCTGATTAAAGTTTTATCGGGGTAGAGCATCGGCTGGCCGTCAAGATGAAAAGCAAGCTCTTCATTTGAAATTGTAAGAACATCCTTCCAATTATATCCAAGCGCAAGGAATAAAGTTGAGGAAGTAAATTTTCTCTTTTTTTCTTTTTCTATTAAAAATACATCGGGGCCAGCTCCCTTGACCAATGTCCCGTCTGGATAAAGCATCGGCCTCCCATCTAAAATGCTTTCTAATTCTGCCTCTGATAATTCTTTAACATCTTCCCATTTATAACCAAGCTTATTAAATAAAGCAGGAGATGAAATCCAGCGCTTGCGGCCCGACTCTATGAAATAAACTTTTGAACCCGGCTCTCTTAAAAGCGAACCGTCCGGCCCATAAATAATCGGCTTGCCTTCTTTGTAAACTTCCAAATCTTTATCAGAGACTCCTTGAATATCAGCCCACTTAAAATTTAGCTTGACAAATTCTTCGGCCGAAACAGCGAACTTCCTCCTCTTATTATTCTCAATTATCCAAACATCTGAAGAATTTTCCGCCCTGATTAAAGTTCCGTCAGGGTATCCCGCCGCTGAAGCAAGCGGATATCTTTCAAGCTGATTTCGAGAAATATTAACTAATTTCTTATAGGTTCGGCCTTCTTTCAGATAAGTATTTAAAGAAGCAAAATATTGCCTTTGGCCGTTTCTAATTAAATAAACAGCCGTATCTCCCGGAACTTGATAGAGATAATTTTTATATTCTAAAGCCAAAGCGCTCGCCTTTCCGCGAATTGCTCCAAGCATATTGTAAATATTATCTCCCGGGCAGTTTGTCCAAGCCACCCCATTAGGATCATCTTCAAATCTTTTCCCGTGTCCAACAAAGCCATAAATATTCCGACAATAGCTTCCGCCGCAATGCTGGCTTTTTTGATTAACATCAATACCGTTGTTAGCCGCCAGCCATCCAACTAATTTTTCTAAAGACCGCCGCGCCTGGCTCGAAAGACGCATATCAAGATAAACCTCCCACCTTTCCTTTGCTGAATTATATCTCTCCCCTTTTTCCTCATCTATCACATTGAGCGGATTGTCTATAAATCGAGCCTGATAATTTCCTTTTTCTCCTTCATTTATCCATCCGCCGTAAGCTCCTAAAATGCAAATGCCAATTGTTCCTTCATTAAATCCCCAAACATGACCGCCTTTCACGCCTGCCTTGCCAGCACGCCCCTGATAAATATTTCCCTTTGGATCAATAAGATAATGGTAGCCAATATCACCCCAGCCATTTCCGCTTTCGCCGCGCAAAGGAGCAGAAACCGCATGATAATGATAAATTGCCCTAACAGAAGAAGAATAAGTGCCGTCTGGGTCTTCCGGCCCTAAAAATCCCCCGGAATGATGAACAATGATTTTTTTCGCTTTTCCGTAATATTCCGGCTGCCAGACCATTAAATTTTCGTCAGCTCCCCACTGGGCCCGGGAAATGATTTTTGGAATTTCGGGACTTGCGGCGTCGCTTGGAAAAGAAAATAAGATAAAAAAACTAAAGCCAGCCGCAAAAAAAACAGCGGCCTTTCCAAACCCCGTTAGAAAATTTACATGAGACTTCAACGACTCAAAAAAATTATTAGTCCCTTCACTCCGAAAGACCTTTAGCTTCTTAGAGCATTTTTCTAACGGAGCAAGTTTTGAAATAAATTTCTTATTAGATAACAGCATTTTATTTAAGAACGAAATTTTTCGTTCCTTGCAATTTTTTGCAAGCGCAGTTTTATTATACAATGCGATAAAATGATGTCAAGACAAAATTTCTCCAAACAAAACACCCCAATTTCTCAGGGTGTTTTTGGAGTGCACCTCTTTAGAGTGCAAATATTATTGGAGTGCATCTCTTTAGAGTGCA
>CAYSEG010000022.1:0-7737 GCA_964430135.1 uncultured Candidatus Saccharibacteria bacterium
CTGGAACAAGTTCAAGATGACGGACTATTATGCCAAGAGAAATTTCTGCCGGAGCGATTGTCTTTCGGCGAGAACCGGAGAAAAGTTCAGGACAGGAAAAAATAAAATTTCTTATTCTTCAATATAGCCTTGGTCATTGGGATTTTCCAAGAGGGAATATAGAAAAAGGGGAGACGGAAAAGGAAACGGCTCAGAGGGAAATTGCCGAGGAGACAGGGATTAAAAAGATTAAATTTATTGAAGGGTTTCGTGAGACAACAAAATGGTGGTATAAAAGACCCGTAGAGTTGTCGGAAAAAAAACAAAAAAAGACTCTTGAGAATATTTTTAAGATAGCTATTATGTTTTTAGCCGAGGTTAGAGATAAAGAAGTAAAATTATCTTGGGAGCATAAAGATTATCAATGGCTTGAAGCTGATGCAGCAAAAAAAAAGCTTACTTTTGAAAATTCCCGCGGGCTTTTAGATAAGGCGGTTAAATTTTTAGAAACTGCTTATTGTCGTTGCGAAGAAAAATCCCAAAAGGGACGACGATGAAGCAATTCCATAGAAAATATATAGGATAATAGCAGAAGTTCCGCTGTTTTTTTACGAGATTGCCATATTCTCGCTTTGCTCGGGTCCGCAATGATAATATAATTACAATTTTCCCATTTGAAATAAATCAAAAATCTGATATAATATAAGGAAAATTGGGCAGGTAGTAGATAAATTTTTGTGTTATTCTGTGGAAAGCGAAGAATTCCGTTATTTAGCTTTTTGTGTTATATTTCGAGATCCTTTGCTTTATTCGGGATGACAGCAGTAATATATGCCAGAATTGCCCGAAGTGGAAACAATTAAAAAAGAGCTTTTAGAAAACATTAAAGGTAAAAAAATTACCGATGTTAAAATAATTACTCCGAAAGTAATAAATTATTCCCCGAGAAAGTTTGTAAAAATTATTAAAGGCACTGTAGTTAAAAATATTCAACGCCGAGCTAAACTTTTAATTATTAATTTTACAAACAGCTATAATTTGCTCGTTCATTTAAAATTAACCGGACAATTTTTATATCAGGGAAAAATTTCTTCGGCTACACATATAATTTTTATCTTTCAGGATGGCGGTAAGTTGCTTTATAACGATCAGCGGAAATTTGGATATATTAAATTACTCACAGACAGCGAGTTAGCTAATTTATTAGCCAAAGCAGATTTTGGACCAGAGCCGTTAGAGAGAAATTTTACCCTAGATGCCTTTAAAGAAACACTTACCAGAAAGAAAAAATCAAAAATAAAACCTCTTTTAATGAACCAAAAATTTATTGCCGGAATTGGTAATGTTTATGCTCAGGAAATTTGCTTTTATGCTAAGGTTCTTCCAATGAAAGAAGTCAGTTCACTTAACCAGAAAGAGATAAGAAATATTTATAAAGGAATCAAAGAAATTTTACCGAGGGCTATAGAATATAAGGGTTCTTCAGTTGATACATATCTTGATATCTACGGGAATAAAGGAAAGTTTATTCCTTTTTTGAAAGTTTATGGTCGCGAAGGAAAACAATGTCTTAGATGCAAAAAAGCAAAAATTAAGAAAATTACTTTAGCCGGACGGGGAACTTGCTTTTGCCCAAATTGCCAAAGATAAATCAATAAAAATCCAAATGTCAAAGCTTAAATTATCCCAAACCAAATCAAAAGTTCAAGTGTCAAATTATTACTTTTTGGATTTTGACATTGATTTGGTATAATTTGGAGTAATTTGGATTTTGGATTTTTATTTGTCATTTTACATTTTGGTATTTGATTTTTAATTTTGTTATATGGTCTACTATTCTCCACAACAATCTTCCGAGTTTGAAGAAAAGAAAACCGTTAGAGATATTATTAAGTTAAAAGAAATAAAAGGGGATGAACCGAAGAAACGGTTTTATAAAGCTAAATGGTTTTGGGTTTTTTCTTGTATTTTAATTTTTATCATTGTTTCAAGTGGATATGCGGCACACGAGATTAATTCCACTTTTAATAAAATTTCTAATACCAAGGGGTCAATTTTGAAAACAGCTATTAGAATGCTTCCTTTAGAAAATTCTATTTTTAAAATACTGCCCTTAGAAGAAACTCCCATAGTTAAATCAGCCAAAGAAAATAGTCGGATTAATTTTTTAGTTTTAGGCATTCGCGGCAGGGGAGATCCTCACGGCGGTCTTTTAACGGATTCAATAATAATTGTCAGCGTGAAGCCAAAGACTAATCAAGTTGCCTTGATTTCTATCCCCAGGGATTTATATGTGGAAATTCCAGGCTACGGCTCAAAAGAAAAAATTAATACCGCCTATGCTTTGGGTGAAAGAAATTCTCAATTTAGCGGGGGAGGGCTTATTTTAGCCAAAGAAGTCATTTCTGAAGTAACTGGACTCCCTATTCATTATGCAATCAGCGTTGATTTTGAGGCTTTTAAAGAGATTGTGGATACATTGGGTGGTGTGACTATATATCTTGACAAGCCTTTTTGTGATCCTTTTCAATTTGCCGAAGGGAAAATTTGTCTCACTCAAGGAAAACAAGAATTGGATGGCAAAAAGGCTCTTCTTTATGTAAGATCAAGATATTCAACAAATGATTTTGATAGATCCAGGCGTCAGCAGCAAGTGTTAATAGCCGTAAAAGATAAAGCGTTTTCTACCGGAATTTTAGCCAATCCTTTGAAAATAAACTCTTTTTTAAATACTCTTAAAAATAATGTCCGAACCGATATTAAACTTTGGGAATTGCAGGATTTAATTGAAATTATTCAGAAGATAGAAAATCCTCAAATAATTCATAAAGTTTTTGATACTTCTCCTGAGGGATTACTTTATTCTGCTAGAATTAACGGTAGTTATGTTTTGTTGCCGGAAGGAGATAATTTTAAAAAGATACAAGAGGCTTGTAGAGATATATTTAATTAATTTCCCGATGCTTTTTTAAAAGTTCAATTAAATGAAAAATTTAAAATAAAAAGTAAAAAAATGACAGCGTAAAATGCGAAATTTTTAAATTTTGAATTGTAGTTTTTTATTTTTCATTTTTCGCTTTTAATTTTTATCTATGTTTTCTTCTAAAAAATACATTTTTATCTTTGTTATCTTTGCTGTTTTAGCGAGTTTCGCTATGGGTTTTTTTGTTGGTCAGGAAAGGATTATTTTTTCAAAATCGGGAAAGGTATTAATTAACAAAGAAGTCGGACAGCCAGATAAAGTAGATTTTAGTCTATTTTGGGATGTTTGGAATATAATAGAAAAAAAATATGCTTATCGTCCGGTAGATCCACAAGCAATGGTTTATGGCGCCATAGACGGAATGATTCATTCCTTGGATGATCCTTATTCGCTTTTTATGACGCCCGAGGAAACTAAACAATTTAGCGAAGATATTAGCGGTTCTTTTGAAGGTGTAGGTATGGAGATTGGAATTAAAGATAATGTTTTAACGGTAATTGCGCCTTTAGAAGACACTCCTGCTCAGCGTGCCGGGATTAAAGCCGGCGACAAAATTTTAAAAGTTAATGACACCACTGTCGCTGATCTTTCTTTAAATGAAGCAGTAAGATTAATAAGAGGGCCTCGCGGCACTGAAGTTAAATTGACAATTATCAGGGATGGGTTAGAAGAAACTAAAGAGATTAGCGTTATCCGAGATGTAATTAATATTAAAAGCATTGAGTGGGAAATGATTACTCTTGATAAAGATAAATCAAGAAAAAAAGAAATAGTCCATCTTAAAATTCATCAATTTAATGAAGATACTGCACAAGAATTAGATGAGGCGGTAGATAAAATTTTAGCTGCAGATCCTTACGGCATTATTTTGGATTTAAGGAATAATCCTGGTGGATATCTTGAAACATCTGTTGAGATAGCTGGTTTTTTTATTCCAAAGGGAAAGATAGTGGCTATTGAAGATTTTGGGAATAGTAAGAGACAGGAATATAAAACAAAGAATAAACCGCGTTTGGAAAAATTTCCTCTTGTTGTTATTGTTAATGAAGGCAGCGCAAGCGCTTCAGAGATTTTAGCAGGTGCCTTGCGCGATATTAAAAAAGTTAAGCTTGTTGGCAAAAAAACTTTTGGGAAAGGGTCAGTTCAAGAGTTAAAACGGTTGAAGGATAATTCAGGTATCCGTCTTACTATAGCCAAGTGGCTTACTCCAAATGGTGTTTGCATAAATAAAGAAGGGCTTCATCCGGATATAGAAGTTGAAATGACTCAGGAAGATTTTGAAGCGGGGAGAGATCCGCAGTTAGATGAAGCAATTAAGATATTGGAGTAAAGGGTGTCATTGTAATTCAAAACAAATATGCTAAAACGAGCCAATATCACAGTTTATGGCCAGGTTCAAGGAGTATTTTATAGATCTAGTACTTGTCGAAAAGCCAGGGAGTTAAATATTGTTGGTTGGGTGCGCAATAAACCAGATGGATCTGTTAAGATTATTGCTGAGGGCGAATTTGATAATTTAAAAAGGTTGATCAAATGGTGTCATAAAGGACCGGGAGGCGCTATAACAGAAAAGGTGGAAGTTGAGTGGGAAGAGGCGAGAGGCGAGTTTAGAGATTTTGAGATAAGATATGAGTAGATTTTGAAATAAAAAATACCCCGCTCAGAATTTTTAATTATCTAAGCAAGGTAAAAATTTAAAAGATAATGGCGGCAAGAAGCTTGATACCGCCTATTAGAACTACTATCCCGCCGATTCCTGTTATGGTTACGTAAAGAAGTTCTTCTATATAGATAGATCTTGAATATCCACACAGAGTCAACTCCAATAAAAATTTTATGGACAGATATAAGCATAGGCAGCCTAATCCTATCCAAAGAATGCAAACAGCTACGAATAGACCGGCAATGATTGATTCTATCATTTCTTTTTTTCGCCTCCTAAATTTTTTTGAGCTTCAACAAAGCATTTTTGCCTTATTGAAAACTACATGCAACTATACCATCTTGAAATAATCTGTCAAGCCCAAATGGGTAGCGACGGGATAAACCCGTCGCTAGGGTGCGGTATAAACCCGCACCTACCCAATATAAAAAATCCATAACTGAAATATTTTATATATGGATCAAGATTCAAATAATAAAACCAAAAAAGAACCAACCATTTCCGAGCTTCGTCAGGATCTGGTCAGCGGTACTTGGGTAGTTATTGCTACTGGCAGGGCTAAACGTCCGGAGGCTTTTAAAGAGCAAAAGCGGGAAGCTTTTCAAGAACCCCTTGGAAATTGTCCATTTTGCAATCTTGGAGATCCAGAGAAAGAGAAAGATTCTCTGATTTATCTTAAAGAGAATGGGGATTGGAGTTTAAGGGTGATTCCCAATAAATTTCCGGCTTTTAAGAAAGCAAGAGCCCTAAATAAAAAAGAAGAGGGGCCGTTTTTTCTGATGGACGGTGTGGGTTTTCATGAAGTTATTGTTACTCGAGATCACACGCGCCAAATGGCGAATTTTGAGATAGCCGAGGTCGCCGAAGTTTTAGATGCTTATCAGGAACGTTATCTCGCTTTAATGAATAGGCGGTATATCAATTACATTTCAATTTTCCATAATCATGGCCGGGAAGCTGGAGCATCATTGGTTCATCCTCACTCTCAACTTATTGCTCTTCCGGTGATTGATCCTGATATTAGTCGCAGTCTTAGTGGCTCTTACAATTATTGGCAAGCCAACAAGCGTTGCGTTCATTGCATAATGATTGAATGGGAAAAAGAGTACGGAAAGAGAATCATTTTTGAAAATGATGATTTTGTCGTTTTGTGCCCGTTTGCTTCCAGGGTTGCTTTTGAGATTCGAATTTATCCCAAAGAACACAGACCGTATTTTGAAAGGATAACTGATAAAGAAAAATTTCAAGCAGCCGAAGCCTTACGAATTGGACTGAATAAACTTTACCGCGGACTAGATGATCCTGCTTATAATTTTTTTATCCATACTGCTCCGTGTGACGGAAAGGCGTATGATCACTATCATTGGCATATTGAAATTTTACCCAAAACAGCCGTTTGGGCTGGATTTGAGTTGAGCACAGGAATTGAAATTTCCACGATCGAACCAGAAAAAGCAGCGGAGTATTTAAGAGGAATACAAACATAAAATTTCTAATTTCTAATCAGTTTTCAATTACTCAATTTTCAAGTTTCTTAATTTCTATTTTCTGATTCTTATCCCGTAAGGGATCGCTAACGCCGATTTAATTTTTATTTTTTATTTCTTAAACAAAAATAAAAATTAAGAAATTTACCTTGTTTAATTTGCTTTGCAATTATTTAACGGCGTAAATAAGAATTAAGAAATAAAATATAGAAACTTTGAGTTTTGGAATTTAAAAATTTAATGTTTACTAATTTTTCTCCAGAAATAACCACAATACTCATTGCTATGTCTCCTATTCTTGAACTTCGTGGTGCTATTCCAACAGCTTTGGGGGTTTATCATTTGCCTTTGCACATTGCTTATTTTTGGGCGGTTTTAGGAAATATTATTTCAGCGGTTTTTGTTTTGTTGCTTTTAGAACCGGTTTCAAAATTTTTAATGAAGAACTTTGAAATTTGTAATCGGTTTTTCAAAAAACTTTTTGAAAAGACGAGAGGAAAACATAATCATCGATTTGAGAAATGGGGAGCATTGGCGCTTGTTACCTTTGTTGCTATTCCTTTGCCCTGCACTGGGAGCTGGACAGGGGCAGTAGCCGCTTTTGTTTTTGGAATTCCTTTCAAAAAATCATTTCCATTGATTAGCCTCGGAATAATGATCGCTGGAATAATAGTAAGTTTCGCCAGTATTGGAGTATTTAAAATAATTTAGGATTTAATTTCTGTCACCCCGGAGACTGAGTCCGAAGGGTCGCCTTGTGTTTTTTATAGATTGCGAGATTATCCATTCTATTCAGAACAACAGAAAATTTTATGTTTAAAACTTTAATAGTTGCGAATTGCTCGCCTTCATCCTAAAAATGGATTACGGCGAATACTTGATTTTCTAACAAAATCATAGATTTTGAGAAAATCGGTAGAAAATTAATCATTTATGTTAAAACCTCTGATTGTTGCCAACTGGAAAATGAATCCGTTGAGTAATGAAGAAGCGTTGCGGCTTTTTAAGATAGTTAAAAAAGAATTAAAAGATATTGAAAGCATTGAAATTGTCATTTGTCCGCCGTTTACACAACTACCAGTCGTCAGTCGCCAGCCGTCAATTAGTTTGAAATTAGGAGCGCAAAATTGTTTTTGGGAAGACGAGGGCGCTTATACTGGTGAAATTTCGCCGAGAATGTTAAGAAATCTTGGTTGTAGTTATATTATTATCGGCCATTCTGAAAGAAGGAAATATTTTGGTGAGACAGATGAAATGATCAATAAAAAAATAAGAACCGCCTTGAAAAATAACCTTAAGCCGATTTTATGCACAGGAGAAACCTTAGAAGAATACAAAAAAGACAAAACAGACAAAGTTTTGATTTCCCAGTTACAAACTGCTTTGAAAGATATATCCAAATTTCAAATTTCAAATTTCAAATTTCAAATTGCTTACGAGCCGGTCTGGGCGATAGGAACAGGAGTAACTCCAAATACGGATGGAATAATGAGCGCTAAACTGCTTATCAGAAAAATTTTAGCAAAAATGTATTCAAGGCCGATCGCTGAAAAAGTTAGAATTCTATACGGAGGAAGCGTTTCCAGCAAGAATGCTAATGATTTTATAAAAAAAGCAGGAATGGA
>CAYSEG010000022.1:7837-9760 GCA_964430135.1 uncultured Candidatus Saccharibacteria bacterium
ATTATGTTTACCCAAGCAAAAAAAATTCTCAAGGGAGCTAAACAGGGGGGTTATGCTGTGCCTGCTTTTAGTACTTCTAATTTGGAAATAACTCAAGCTATAATCAGGGGAGCAGTAAAGAAAAAGTCTCCTTTAATTGTTTTAGTTAGCCCTCGTTCAATTAAATATGCCGGAGCGGCCACTATTGTGGCGATGGTAAAATCAATAACCGAAGAAGAAGCAAAAAATATTCCCGTTGCTTTACTTTTGGATCACGGCAAAAACTTAAAGACTGTAAAGGAAGCAATAAAAGCAGGATTTAGTTCAGTAATGATTGATGGTTCTTCTCTGCCTTTTAAGAAGAATGCGGCTTTGACTAAAAATGTTGTCCGTTATGCTCACCGATATAAAGTTGATGTCCAGGGAGAATTGGGAGGAGTGCCTTATTTTAAAAAAATTCCAGAGAAAGTTGATTGGGAAAAAGTAATGACCGATCCAGACAAAGCTCAGGAATTTGTTAAAATTACTGGCGTTGATACTTTAGCCGTGGCTATTGGAAATGCTCATGGATTTTCAAAAGAACGGGAAAATTTGGATTGGAATCGTTTAAATGAAATTCACAAAAAAGTTAATTTGCCTTTAGTATTGCATGGTGCTTCTGATTTTAAATATAAGAATGCTCCCAGAGCAATAAAAGGAGGTGTGGCTTGTTTTAACATTGATACGGCTTTAAAGATAGCTTTTTTTAATAGCCTAAAAAAGTTCTTAAAAAATAATCCCAAAATTTATGATCCGCGGGAAATTCTTGAGTTTACTTCTTGTGCTGTTCAGAAAATTGTTGAAGAGAAAATAGAAGCTTTTGGAAGCGCTGGAAAAATATGATATTGACAAAATTTTTAAAAGGTATAGTTTTAAAATAGCAGGGAGAATGTACATTTAAAAAATTAGGAGGCGAGCAAAAAAATGGAAAAAATATGTAAAGGAATGCCGTATATTGATGAGAGCTTCTCGAATTTACTTGAGATAGACAAAAAAGAGTTAAGAAGAGTAATAAGAACAATAGAAAACGCAGATGCAATAATTTTAGTAGGCGAAGGTCGATCATATGAAGCTTTAAAGATTGGATTTAGGGGACTAGAAAGAAGGATAATCACGCTTGACGATATAGATTTTCGTTGGAATAATCTATATGAAGCAGCGCCTTATTTAGAAAAACAGTATGAACGGATAGTATTGATCGTTAATACAAGCAGCGGAGAAACGCCTTCTCCAAAACAAAGGACAAAAGACTTAGCTGATTATATAGACGAAAAAGGGAGTAAAAAATTTAGAATTATAGCGTTTGGTTCGCGACCCGATTCTTCAGTGGGGAAAGAGATAAGAAACAGAGAATATGGTTCGTTTGTGAAATTAAAAGGTCCAAAAAGTAAAGCTAAAAACGCAGAAGAAGCATTAAATTCTGGAATAATGAACGATGTCTACGAGTTGGCTAGCATGATTTTATTCTATCGCATAAAAGAAAAAATCAATTACGGCTGGAAATTTGAAGAAATGATAGAAAGGGTAAAAAAAGATGCTCGGGAAATTGGACAGTTAGTTAATCGGTTGATTAATTCAGAAAAATACAAGATTCTAATAAAACAAATGACAAGCCGGGGAAAAATTATTGTTGCTGGTTTAGGACCGTCTAAGGACGCAGCTTTGATGATTGCTATTCGCTTAAATCATATTAAGAGAGCTTTCGGTGAGGAAGCAAATATTACAGGAGCTTTTACCCAAAGACCAAGATTAGGCGATATTTTAATAGTTATTTCACATAGCGGAGAAACAGAACCAGTTTTAGAATGGGCAGAGAAATTTAAAAAAGCAGGGGCTTTCGTTTTTGCTTTTTGTTCCAGAGAATCTTCTTTAACGCAGATAGTTGATTGGAGTTTTCTTGTTCCG
>CAYSEG010000022.1:9860-13122 GCA_964430135.1 uncultured Candidatus Saccharibacteria bacterium
TTGTTCCAGAGAATCTTCTTTAACGCAGATAGTTGATTGGAGTTTTCTTGTTCCGGAAGAAACAAAAGATTTTTATCCAAGAATCGCTTACTTAACAAGCGCAATAGCAGTGGGATTAGTGGAAGAATTTAAAAATAGCGGTTATTCCATTCCGCCAGATATACTAAGTTGGTGGCATAGTGTTACTGAATAAAAAAAATAAATAAAAAAGTAAATAAAAAAGAGGTTTAAAAAATAACCTCTTCTTTTTTAAAATAAAATATACACATATAGCGCGGCCGCATTATTTGTGTTATATTTTTGAGGATGTAATTTTTTGTAAAACGTTTTAATTTATTAGAAAATTCTAGTTTTAGAAATTCTTCAAGTGTAGCCCGTCTATATCTATCATATTCAAAACTTAAAGCTGCTTTATCAGAATCATTTTAGTTCTATAAGCAATAGTCGTCCAAAATTCTCCATTTTTATTTATGCGAGATTCTACATCAAAAGGTTTTATGTTTTTTACTTTTAATCCAATTCCTTCTTTAATTTTTTTAATTATTCCATTCGTTGCGTCTTCACCAAAATTTAAATTACCACCAGGAAGATTCCATTTGTAATTAAAACACTTTATGGATATTCTCAATAACATCCATCGCTGAAAGCGATTGCTTAAATTTCTTTGCGGCAATATCACCGGCTTTACCGTTGATATAAGCGGCAGCACAAGCGGCAGTAAATGGATCCTGAACTTGAGCCAAGAGCGCCCCGCAAATTCCAGCCAACGTATCTCCGGTTCCGCCTTTAGTCATAAAGGGGTTGCCGGTTTTGTTAATAGCTACTTTTTTGCCATCAGAAATTATATCTTGGTTTCCTTTAAGTAAAATTACATTTTTAAAACGCGCAGCTTCTTTTTTAACTATTTTTATTTTATCAGTCAAACTTTTATCAGTGATTTTAATTCCAGTTAAAATATAAAATTCTTGAAGATGAGGAGTAATGATTAAATTTCTTTTAGTAGGCGATATTCGCGAATGTCGCCTATAAGATAAAGCGTGAATGCCGTCGGCGTCAACAACGCCAGCTAAATCTGTTTCTTTTATAAATTTTCTGATTAACTTAAGAGTTTCAGCTTGCCGTTCGGTCCCTCCACCAATAACAAAAGCGGTTTTGTTTTTTGCCAGCTTAAGAAGTTCTGGTAAATGTTTTTTTCCAAAATATTTACCTTCTAAGGGATAAGTGATTAAATCCGGCGTAAAACCGGCAATAATATTAGCCGCGCGTTCTGGCGCGGCAACAGTAACTAAATCTGTTCCTGACTTTAAAGCAGCTAAGGCAGCCAAAGCCGGGGAACCGCTGTAAAGTTTGCTTCCGCCAATAACGAGTAAATGTCCAAAATCATATTTATGCACATTTTGTTTTCTTTTTGGATAGAATTTTTTTAAAATATCTTTTTTGATTTGAATCATAATAAATGGGATATTATTCTGAACTTGTTTCAGAATCTGTTGTCTATTTCATAAACCGTTATTTTAATGACAAAACATGATAAGTCTTGAAATAAATTCAGAATGACATTTTTTCAGGTTCAGGTAATTTATGTTATTTATAAAAAATATAAAGCAATTGGTGAGTTTTTACTTGATGGTTTTCCTAAAAATTCCTGATAGATTTTTGAAGAGCTGGATTTTTATGAGAGCGACAGATAGGTATTTTTTGTCTTGCGCATAAAGTCCTTTTTGTCCGTTTTTATTCTGATTTCATTGTTTGTTTTTATAAAACTTTAATTTTAGAATATAGAATTTAAGGCAAAATGTCAATCGAAGATTCTCTTGGCTATAATTATTCTAACTATAATAACTCCAAACACTTTTAGAAAATGTATCTTTAGCTTTTAAATATAAAATCAGTCTGGAACAAAAGTTGTCTCCGCACTCGTGTATGGATGACAAAGTAAAAATCTCTAAAATAATCATAACCTATTAAAAAATTGCAAGAGAAGTTAAAAGAATTATCACTTTGGAGTAAAAAGTGAGCGGATTGGCGTTAATCTATGTAAAGAATACGGCATTATTTAATTGCTTAGTACGGTAATAAAAAACCACTGAACTAAAGTCCAGTGGGCATTAAAACCTTTTCCATTTTTTACTTTCTTTTTTATCCAAATTTGGCTGCTTCGCCTCGAACCAACTGACGAAATCTCTTGTGAATGTTCAAAATATCATCAACTTCCTTTGAATTTTTACCAACCAGCCAATGGTAGTATGAGCTGCTATTACGCGTCTGCTCTGCTTCTCTCTGAAGTATTACTCGTTTGAGCCCTTTTCGGCCTTCTTTAATATAGACATTGAGAATTAACTGTATATCTTGCATATCGGTTGTTGCCAGCCCTACTGTTCCATAGGGCAGAACGTATATATTACCGTTAAAAACAATGGATATTCCACCTGTATCTTCTACTACTTTGAGCATTTGAAAATCGGTTATACTGTCTCCAACCGCAACTATATCATTGAGACATGTATTAGGATGCGGTTCATAATTGTAGCATCGCGCCATTTTTTCTAATGCTTGGACCTTGCGCCTTCCTCCAACTACTGATATCTCTTTACATATTTGTCTCCAGAGAGAATTTCTTCGCAGTGTATGCCAGTAGAATCGGTCGAGAACGGTCTTAATCTCCCTATTTTTTGAACGGTTATCGATTGAACACAGATCAAGAATACGGTTAATACTGTTTTCTGCGTTTTCTACTATGGCATAGTCCTTTTTTCTCAGCGCAAATGAGTAGAACCGATTCAAGGGGAACAAAGTGCAGGCTACTTTTCTTTTAGAAATTCCCAGTCTTTCAGCTATATTATAGGCATGCTGTTCATAGGAAGTAGAAATAATATGCACTTTCCAGCCATTCTCTTGTAAGTTTTTTATCAGTTCTTTCGCACCTTTTACTAGGTGTGTTCTGTTGGATACTTCTTTTATGTCCTGTTCAGAAATTTTATGCAACATAAGGAACGGCGTAATAAGCTTCAGAGTGTCTCCTGGCTCGTATCCCTCCCTACCTTCTAGTGTTAGAATGTCATCGTATCGACTGATAACTTCGAAAATTTTGTCTCCTTCTGGAATTAGTCTCATCACCTCATAGGCGTTGTCCTGTAGTGAAAGCGGTCCCTCAAGGTCAAAACCAATAACTTTTTTCATCTTTTTCTTTTTTCACTTCCTAAAGCTCTTTTGTTGTCCTTGCAGCGCAATCTCAAGTAATTCCTTCTGCATAGAGGGATCC
>CAYSEG010000023.1:0-12685 GCA_964430135.1 uncultured Candidatus Saccharibacteria bacterium
TGGTCGGGGCACTCGGACTCGAACCGAGAATCACGCGCTCCCAAAGCGCGCATGTTAACCATTACACCATGCCCCGGTAAAATGCTGGATAAATACTACTATTACACTATTCCCCCATCTATTTTCTATTTTAAACCAATTCAAGACAAAATACAATAAAATCCCTAATTTAAAAATAAGGGATTTTATTATTTAACCAAAACTAAAAAATTTCTAATCTTTAAATCTTTAGAATTAGATTTTCAAACCCGCCGGCAATCTTGGAACACTAATTTTTATTTAACCGCATCTTTCAGACTTTTACCTGCTTTAAACTTAGGCACATCCATTGCCGGAATCTCTAATTTTTCTTTTGTCTGAGGATTTATTCCAGTACGGGCTTCCCGATGACCAACACTAAAAGTGCCAAAGCCGGTCAAACTGACTTTTCCTCCATTGCTTAGAGTCCTAGTTATTACATCAATTGCCGTATCTATTGTCTCTTCAGTATCTTTTTTTGAAGCCCCGGTCTTATTAATTATAGCTTCAATAAGTTCATCTTTAGTCATATTTTTCACCTCCCCTCTTGATAAATATAAGTAATGGTAATAAATGAAATAAATTTATAGTTATCCAGAACTACTTATATTATAAACAAATAGCTAAAATAAAGCAAATTATTCCTTTACGCAAACTTGCTCGTCCGGCAGACAGATTCAGAACAAACCTGAATTATTATAGTTAATCAACCTTTGAATGTTTTCTATTTTTAGCGCTTTACCTGTGCTCGTATCTATTTCAATAAATACTCCGTCTGCTTCAACTAAGCTATCTTCAGCTATTTCATACTTAAAAGGCATCTGAGTTAAAAAATGATGCAGGGTAACCTCTTTTTTTGCTCCTAAAATAGAATTCTTTACGCCAACCATTCCAACATCACTAATATAAGCTGTGCTTTCTGGTAAAATTTGTCCATCAGATGTTGGGACATGAGTATGAGTGCCTAAAATAGCTGAAACTCTGCCATCAAGATAACATCCAAGAGCTTTTTTTTCGCTCGTTGCCTCGGCATGAAAATCAACAATAACAACATCTGCTCTTTCTTTAAATTCTTCCAGAATTTCATCAGCTTTTCTAAAAGGACAGTCTAAATTCTGATTAAAAAACACTCTGCCCATTAAATTTATAACTAAGACCCTCCTCGCCCCTATCTCTAAAATTTTATAACCATTACCGGGAAGAGAAGGAGGATAATTAGCCGGTCTTAAGAGCGGAATATCTTTATCTTCTAAAAGACCAATAACCTCCTTCTGAGCCCAAATATGGTCTCCAGAAGTAACCAAGTCAATGCCGGCTCCTATTACCTCTTCAAAAGATTTCTTTGTTATGCCCTTGCCATGGGCTAAATTTTCACCGTTAGCAACAATCAAATCCGGTTTAAATTCTTTCTTTAATTGAGAAATAATTTTCGCCAGCGCTTCGCGCCCGGGCCTGCCGACAATATCACCAAAAAATATAATTTTCATTTTGAATTACGATGCCATTGCGAAAAGCTCCACAAGAAGACCCGAAGCAATCTCATAGAAAAATGATAAACTTTCCAGCAAGAGTTATTCTGATATTTACGGGACTGCTTCTTCGTTCAGCATATAAGAATTTATGTACTGGGCTTCTCGCAATAACATTCCATTTATTTACCTCGCATATTCAACAGCTCTTGTTTCTCTAATCACATGAACTTTTATTTCACCGGGATATTCTAATTTTTCTTCTATTTTATTAGCAATTCTCCGAGACAACTTAATGGCTTCCAAATCGTCAATTTTTTGAGGACTGACAAAAACCCGAATTTCCCGCCCCGCCTGAACAGCATAACTTTTGTCTATCCCCTCAAATGAATTAGCTATTTCTTCAAGATCTTCTAAACGTTTAAGATAATTTTCTAAGGTATCTTTTCTGGCCCCGGGTCTCGCTCCGGAAATAGCGTCAGCCACCTGAACAATGACCGCTTCAGTGGACTCATAAGGATATTCCTCATGATGTGACTGCATAGCCTTGATTATTTCTTCTGAAATGCCGAATTTAGCCAAAATATTCCTTCCAATTTCAACATGTGAACCTTGAACTTGATGATCTATAGCTTTGCCAATATCATGAAAAAGTCCAGCTTTTTTGCAAACATTTACATCTGCGCCGACTTCTGAGGCAATAGCTGAAGCCAAATAAGCCACTTCCATAGAATGAAGGAGGACGTTTTGCCCATAACTTGTTCGAAAGCGAAGCCGGCCTAAAAGCTTTATCAATTTTGGATCAAGCCCTGTTATCCCTAATTCATAACATGCCGCCTCTCCGGCTTCTTGAATTTTATGAGAAATACTTTCTTTGGCTTTATCGACACTTTCTTCGATCTTAGCCGGATGAATTCTTCCATCTTCAATTAATTTTTCTAGAGCTAATTTGGCAATTTGACGTCTCATTGGATCAAAACCGGAAATCGTAATAGCTTCCGGGGTATCATCAATGATGATATCTACTCCGGTCAAATTTTCTAATGTTTTTATGTTTCTACCCTCCCGGCCGATAATCCTTCCTTTCAATTCATCTGAAGGAAGAATAACCGTTGAGGTGACGGCTTCAGTGATATGGGAAGAAGTATAACGTTGCATTGCTGAAACCATAATATTTTGAGCTTTTTTGTGGAGTTCTTCTTTTCCTTCCCGCTCTAATTTTTTTATCTGATAAACCAACTCTTCTTTATGTCTCCTTTCAACGTTCTTAAGAAGCTCTTTTTTAGCTTCCTCAAAAGAAAGTTTAGAAATCTTTTGAAGAGTATCCAACTGATTTTGTTTAATGATACTTATTTCTTCTTTTATTCTTCTAATCTCTTCCGCTTTTTTCTGAAGTAAAGTTTTGCTATCTTCTAAATTCTTAAATTGACGATCTATATTTTCCTCTTTTTTTAAAAGTCTCCGTTCAGAACGAAGAATTTCCCTCCTCTGTTCCTTTTCTTCTTTTTTGACTTCTTCTAAAATATTAACAGCTTTGTCTTTTGCTCTAATCAGTATTTCTTTAGCTTCGCTTTTAGCTTCTCCTAAAAGTTTTGCTACTTTGGCTTCGGCAGTTTCAGCCTGTCTTCTGGCAATGGTTTGGCGGGCAAAATACCCTAATACCGAACCAATTCCAACAGATGATAAAATTATAAGAATTAGTTTGAAAGCTTCCATATTTTATTATCTTTATGGGAATTTCTATAAACATATTGAATATATTCATCAAGTAACAAGAATCAATAAAATTCATTTTTTCAACTAAAGGAATTCTAACTCTGGAAAAATAAATAAATTTCTTATTTTTTAATTTCTAATTTTTATTTATTTATTGTTTTTAAATTCCTAAGCTTATCAGGAAGAAGTTTTTATTTTGTTTTAAAATTAAGAAATTAAAAATTAAATAAGAAATAAAAAATAAGAATTACCTTGAATTACGAAATAGACGCCCTTTTCATTATTCTAACCCAAGATAGAGGAATCTCTGAACTTGTTTCAGATAATTTTTCCGCATTTGTGAGAAATTCTTTGACCGGGATCAAAATCCCTTCCTTAGAATCGGAATATTCCGTAATTGAAGTGAATTAAGGATCTCAGTAGAAGTGTATCCATTGGGATTTATGACCAAATGAAGAGATTATTATCAACTAATTAATATAAATCAATATGTCTGATAGTCCCACGGTAATTAATCATTTTAATTTATATTTATCTTATCAAATTGCTTGATTTTTGTCAAAACTTTGTCCTAAAGCCGAAATTGGTTTAATTTACAGAAAATACAACAGCCTTGCCAAGAAAATAAAGCTATGCTATACTGTTAATGTAAACTCTGTTAGAAATTAAAGAAGGTTATTAATAGAATAAATAATTTCTACGATATGAAAAAAGGAATCCATCCAAAATACGGAAAATGCATCGTGAAATGCGCCTGTGGTAATACCTTTGAAACCCGCTCAACGAAATCAGAGATTCTCGTTGAAATTTGTTCGGCGTGCCATCCTTTTTATACCGGCAAGAAAAAAATAGTTGATACGACCGGACGAATTGACAGATATAAAAGAATTATTAAAAAAACACAGGCTAAGAAAATAAAGCCGAAAAAAATACGGATTAAGAAACAGAAATTAAATGATCAATAAGAATGATCAATAACAGCGATAGATTAGAATCCATAGAAAAAGAGTATAATAGCTTAACAAAAAAACTCAGCCGCCCTGAGGTATTTTTAAATATGCGAGAATTCCAGGAAATTTCTCGAAAACAAAAAGAACTTGAAAAGATAAAAAATAAATATGACTCTTTAAAAGAAATTAATAAACGCTTAGAGGGAAATCTTGAAATTATTAAAAACCGCCAAGATTCCGAACTTGCCGCTCTTGCAGAAGAAGAAACCAAACAGCTTAGCCAACAAAAAAAGATATTGGAAAAAGAATTAGAACAAATGCTTAAAAGAGATAATTCTGAAAATGAAAAAAATATTATTGTAGAAATACGAGCCGGTGCCGGCGGAAACGAGGCGACGCTTTTTGCCGCAGATCTTCTTAGAATGTACCTTCGTTTCGCTGAAAAAAAGGGGTGGCAGACTCGCATTCTAAATTCTAACAAAATCGGTATTGGCGGATTTAAAGAAGTTATTTTTGAAGTCAATGGGGAAAACGTCTACGGTGAAATGAAATATGAAAGCGGGGTGCATCGTGTTCAGCGAATTCCAGAAACAGAAAAATCCGGCAGAATTCATACTTCTACCGCCACTGTGGCGGTGCTGCCCGAAGCAAAAGAAATTGAAGTGAAAATAGAGCCAAATGATTTAAAAATTGACGTTTTTCGCGCTTCTGGTCCAGGCGGTCAGAGTGTCAATACAACAGATTCGGCTGTACGAATATCCCATCTCCCGAGCGGTATCACTGTAAACTGCCAAGATGAAAAATCTCAGTTAAAAAACAAAGAAAAAGCAATGAAAATTTTAAGATCAAGACTTATGGCGATTGAGAAAGAAAGAGAAGAAATAAAAGAAAAAAAAGAAAGGCAATCCCAAATTGGTCGAGGCAAACGCAGTGAAAAAATCAGAACCTATAATTTTCCCCAAGACAGAATTACTGACCACAGAATTAAAAAAAGCTGGCACGGCATTGAAGAAATTATGAATGGCCAGCTTGATAAAATTATTGAAGCATTAGAAAAAGAAGACGAATAACATTGCATTACTAAAATACGGGATAAACTTTGACAGAAACCCGTTTAGAATCGAAAAAAAAGTTGTAATAATAAATTCTAGAATAGAAATAATAAGCGAAGTAGCAGATTTCGTATCAAGTACGAAATAACAAAGATAAATTATGACTATCAGACAAGCTTTAATTTTTGGAACTAACCGCTTAAAAAAAAATGACATCGGCTCTGCATCACTTGATGCAGAAATTTTATTATTGCACTCATTGAACCAATTTAAAAAAATAAACTCAAAAAGTTGGCTTTATGCTCACAGCGAGTATAAATTAAAAGAAAAAGAAAAAGAAATATTTTTTGATTTTATTAGCAAAAGACAAAAATATAAACCAACTGCTTATATAATCAAAAAGAAAGAATTTTTTAGTTTGGATTTTTATGTCGATTCAAGAGTAATGATTCCAAGACCTGAAACCGAGCTAATCGTTGAATCAATGCTCTCGTATTTTTCTCAAAATTTTTTAAAACAAAACAACCCTAAAAAATTAAACATTATTGACGTTGGCGCCGGATCCGGCTGCATTGCCGTAACATTGGCAAAATATTTGTCTTTGCCCAAAAAGTTTTGGGATCAAAATAAAATTTATGCTCTTGATATATCTAAAGAGGCAATCGAAATTGCCAAGTTAAACGCCAAAAAACACAAAGTAAAGAAAAAAATTATTTTTCTTCAGGGAAATTTATTAGAACCGCTCTGCATCTCATTAGCCAGGAAAAATTACTTAAAAAAATTTTTCTCAGAACAAATAACGGCTATTGCCGCTAACCTTCCTTACCTTAACTGCAAACAGTACAGAAACTCTCAAAAAGAAATAAAGAAATATGAGCCAAAAGGCGCCCTATATGGCGGAAAAAATGGCTTAAAATACATAAAAAATCTCTTTAAACAACTAAATTTTATAAACCCTGTAAATTGTATCTTGTGGCTTGAAATAGATCCTTTTCAAATAAACGAAACAGCGAAATTAGCTAAAAAATATTTTCGCCATTGCCAGATAAAAATTATTAAAGACTTAGCTCAATATAACAGAATTTTGAAAATTAAACTCTATTAGAAATTCCTGTAATATGTTAAACTCTGTAAAAATTATTCCAAACAATAATCCAATTACAACAATTTTTAAAAAATATTATTTCTAACGGAGTAAACTAAAACGCACCTGAAATATAGTTGCGTTTTAGTTTAAAATCAAATGATTGTCTAAGACTAAAAAGTAAAAATTATCTCTTTCTTTTTTTAGTAGTCTTTTTAGTTTTCTTAGCAGTCTTCTTAGTCTTTGTGGTCTTTCTAGTTTTCTTAGCAGTCTTCTTAGTCTTTGTGGTCTTTTTGGTTTTCTTGGCAGTCTTTTTAGTCTTTGTGGTTTTTCTTTTTACCATCTTAAATTTTCACCCCCCTTCTCTTAAATTTATTCCTAATTTATAAAATTATTCAATGTAATAAAAATTAAATTTTTAAATTACATTTTTAAAATTTTATTTTTAATTCTTAAAAGTTATCCACATTTATTTATATTATATAACAATAAAAATATTACGCAATAGTTTTTTAAAATTAAATTTTTAAAAAATTTATTCTTCTTGCTGACAATAATAATTTATGATAAGATAAAAACGGAGGAAAAATTTTAAAGAAGGGAGGTGAATATTTTTATGGAAGAAGGTGATACCGATTTATTTGCAAAAGAAGAAAAAGATTCAAAAAATAAAATCAAAGAATGGTTCTCTAAAAACTGGAAAATGATTTCTGTTCTTTTAGTTGTTATCGCTGTTGGCGGAAGTATTTACGCCTATTCTCAAAAAACAACAATTAAAGAAAATATAATAGACGAGTCGGAAAATCAAGAGACAACAGTAACTGAAGAAGAGACTAGCCAAGAAACTGTTGGAGAAGAAAAAATCACTATAGAAGAATCTGCAGAGGCTTCTGAAGAAATAACTCCTAAAGAAAACGGAAAAGTAGCTAGCGACCAAACTGAAGCATTACAAGAATCTCAAGAAAAACCAGAGACAGAGGAACAAACCGGAGAAATATTTATTGAAAAAGCCGAAGCTGGCGAAGGAATCACTCATCTCGCAAGAAAAGCGCTGAAAGAATATTTGGCTAAGAGAGAAAATAATTTAGAATTAACCAAAGAACATAAAATTTACATAGAAGATTACCTGCAAAACAGAATCGGTCATGAAGCGCTTAAACTCGGAGAAGAAAGAACGTTCTCAAAAGACTCAATTGAAAAAGCGATTAAAGCCGCCCAAAAACTAAACGATAAGCAACTTAAAAACATAGAGCAATTCAGTACTCTCGTGCCAAATCTAACATAAGCCATCTTTCACCCTTATAAATAGATAAAAAAGCAAAACAAAAAACTTAAAAACTCAAAAAAAATAAAATAAAAAGCGAGCCCATTTTGGGCTCGCTTTTTGATTTTTAGAAAACAGCCAAGAAAGAAACGGCATCTTTTTCATCCTTTAATTTCTATACCTATAATCCCTCCTTCTCTAATTCCTTCAATAAATCCCGCTGACGACGAGAGAGTTTCTCCGGCGTTTTGACTATTACTTTAACTAACTGATCTCCGCGACCTCGCCGATGAAGATAAGGAATTCCTTTATTTCGAAGCCTGATTAACTTTCCAGATTGAATGCCGGCCGGAATTTTAAGTATTACTTTCCCTTCTAATGTCGGCACTTCTATTTTAACTCCCAATGCAGCTTTAGGAAAAGAAATAAATGTTTCATAAAGAATATCATTCCCTTTACGTTTGAAAAATTGATGAGGCATTATATGAACTGTAACAAAAAGATCTCCCGAAGCTTTACCTCTAATGCCGGCTTCTCCCTGTCCAGTTATTCGAATTACTTGACCATCTTCAATACCAGGCGGAATAGTGACATTAATTCTTTTATTTTCTCTGATTCTCCCGTCTCCTCCACACATCCCGCACTTTTTTTGAGGAATCTTGCCTTCACCTTGACAACGGGGGCAAACCTTTACTTGGGTAATCGTCCCTAAAATAGTTCGTCTATACTCCTTAATCTGCCCTGTGCCTCCGCAATCCGGACAATCTTTTAGAGATGTGCCCGGCTCTACCCCGCTACCCTTGCATCTTGGACAAACAACTCTTTTATAAAGTTCAATGGTTCGTTTTGTCCCTAAAGCCGCTTCTTTAAAACTAATTTCTAAATCAACAGCAATATCCTCGCCTTTTTGTTTTGTCTTTCTTTTGCCAGCGCCAAAAAAGTCAGAAAAAATATCCCCAAAACCTCCCAGGTCTTCAAATTTAAACTCAAACCCCCCTTCCCCTTGTGCTTTTCGAAAACTATCAAAAGCATCGGCATAAGCGCTAAAATCACGGAATCCATTAAAACCTGTAAAACCTCCTTGACTTTGAGCTTGCTCAAAAGCATGACCAAATTGATCATACTGAGCGCGCTTTTGTCTATCAGAAAGAACTTGATAAGCCTCGTTTATCTCTTTAAAACGAGCCTCATCTCCTCCGGCTTTATCTGGATGATATTTACTAGCCAGTTTTCTATAGGCTTTTTTTATTTCCTCATTTGAAGCATTTTTGGAAACACCAAGAATATCATAATAATCTTTTGACATAAATTATATCTCTAAAAATTTCCCTTAAGAATAAACAATGATATAACAAAAGATATCACTGATAAAATAAGAGAAAATATTGTCATCATCATTCCAATTAAAGTTAAATTGTAAATCCTTTTGTATGATAATTTCATTTTTAAATTGACAAAAATGTAAATAAATTCTATGATAAAATTAAAGGAAGTTAACGGATTCTAATTTCATATTATGGCAAGCTTAAAACCTGCCATAAGTTTAATAAAGGGAAAAACTAAGACAAACTTGTCAAGATTTAAATTTAAGTCACCCTTCGACAAGCTCAGGGTGACATTCTGTGTAACTATGTCAAACAAAAAATGGTCTCAACCGGCATTTAAAGGACAACCAAATTCCTATAAGATTGCCAGAAATATTTTTCTCATTATTCTTGCAATTCTTATTATCGCCACTATAAAAGTGGCTATTAAGAACGAATGGATAATTTTTGAATAACGGTTTTACTTTTTATCTTTAGGCTCTTCATATTCTCCTTCAATCGGACCTTTATCTTCTTTTTTATTGTCTGAAGTCTTCTTAGAATCTGATTGTCCGCTCTGACGATATAAATCCGCGCCTAACCTCTGAATAGCATTTGACAGATCTTCAGAGGCTTTTTTAATTTCATCAATATTATCACTGCTTTTCGCTTTTTTAAGAGTTTCAATTTTAACCTCTATTTCTTTTTTGTCTTCGGCTTTTATTTTATCTCCTGCTTCCCGCAAAGTTTTTTCTGTTGTATAAATTAAAACCTCAGCTGAATTTCTCAATTCAACAAGTTCCTTGGAACGTCTATCTTCTTCAGCATGAAGCTCTGCTTCTTTTTTCATTTTTTCAATTTCTTCTTTAGAAAGACCAGATGAAGCTTCAATGCGAACAGACTGTTCCTTGTTTGTCGCTTTGTCTCTTGCCTTAACATTTAAAATGCCATTTGCATCAATATCAAAAGTTACTTCAATTTGAGGAACACCTCTTGGGGCTGGTGGAATACCATCTAAGATAAAACGAGCCAAAGTTTTATTATCCCGAGCCATTTCTCTTTCACCTTGAAGAACATGGATTTCTACCGAGGACTGATTATCAGCGGCTGTAGAGAAAACCTGCGTCTTAGAAGTCGGAATAGTTGTATTTTTTTCAATTAACGGAGTTCTTATTCCTCCTAATGTTTCAATTCCTAAAGTAAGCGGAGTAACATCTAAAAGCAAGACATCCTTTACTTCACCCCCCATAATTCCACCCTGAATAGCCGCACCGACCGCTACTACTTCATCAGGATTAATGCCTTTGTGAGGTTCTCTGCCGAAAAATTCTTTAACCGTTTGCCGGACTTTAGGCATTCTTGTCTGACCTCCAACTAAAACCACTTCATCGATATCTTCTACTTTAAACTTAGCTTCTTCAAGCGCTTTTTTACAAGGTTCAATTGTTTTTTTAATTAAATCATCAACTAATTCTTCTAATTTAGCTCGCGTAAGTTTAATGTTTAAATGTTTCGGACCAGACGAATCAACGCTAATAAAAGGTTGATTAATTTCTGTTTCAAGAGACGAGGAAAGCTCGCATTTTGCTTTTTCAGCCGCTTCTTTGAGACGTTGAAGAGCCATTTGATCTTTAGATAAATCTATTCCTTGGTCTTTTTTAAATTCTTCAACCAGCCAATCTATAATTTTCTGGTCAAAATCATCTCCTCCTAAATGAGTATCACCAGAAGTGGATTTTACCTCAACCACGTCATCTCCGATTTCAAGAACAGAGACATCAAAAGTTCCGCCGCCAAAATCATAAACAACAATCTGCTGGTCTTTCTTTTTTTGAAGACCATAAGCCAAAGCCGCGGCAGTCGGCTCATTAATAATCCGTCGGACATTAAAGCCGGCAATTTCACCAGCATCCTTTGTTGCTTGACGCTGAGAATCGTCAAAATAAGCCGGCACAGTTATAACCGCATCAGTAATTTTTTCTCCTAATTTATCCTCGGCATCGGCCTTCATCTTTTGAAGAATCATTGCTGAAATCTCAGGCGGCGAGTACTCCCGATCACCCATTTTAACTTTTACTCCCCCGTTAGCTTTAACAACATCATAAGGTAAAAGTTTTATATCTTTTTGAACTTCTGGATCGTCAAACCTGCGACCAATCAATCTTTTAATTGAAAAAATGGTATTTTTTGAATTAGTTACTGCCTGACGTTTTGCTAAAAGTCCGATTAAACGTTCGCCAGATTTACTATAAGCTACCACCGAAGGAGTGGTTCTCGCGCCTTCTTTATTCTCTAAAACTACCGGTTCTCCAGCCTCAATCACAGCCATACAAGAATTAGTTGTTCCTAAATCAATTCCTAATATTTTTGACATAAAATTTATTTGATTATCCTAATCAATTCCTAAATTATCCAAAAAATTTGATAAAATTAGAAAATGATTAGCGATAAATTAATTCTAAATTATTCCGAACATCAAATTATTCCAAGTCAAATCCAAATGTCAATCAAATTTTCATTTTTGACTTGATATAATTTGAAATACTTTAAATTTTGGATTTAAATATTCGCTCCAAGTAACAGAACCAAAAATTGATTCTGTAACTCGGAGTCCTGACCAGAGACTTTTGGTCAGAACTTATTGTAAACTCTATTTTTTATCTTTCTTTACTACTTTAACACCAATTTTCTTTGCTTTGGTCTTAACAGCTTTAGGGATAGTAATCTTGAGCATCCCATCAATACTTTCTGCTTTAGCTTTATCGCCTTTAACTTCTACTGGTAAAGTAACCGAGCGAAGAAAGCTTCCGGAGCGAACTTCTTTACGCCAATAATTTTTTCCTTTCTCTTCTTTCTTGTCTTCTTTTGCTCCCTTAATAGTCAAAACATCGCCTTCAACTGTAACATCTACTTTTTCCGGCTCAATACCAGCCAAAGGGACTTCAACGACAACATTATTCTTGTCTTCATAAATATCCATTGCCGGCTCCCAGATTCTCGGCATAGCTGGAATAAAAGGCATCCAATCTTCTTCAAAAAATTTATCTATATCTTTAAATGATTTCCAAGGAACAATAGCCATAAATATTTTCACCTCCTTTCTTGAATGTCATCTTAAGACACTTAAATACCGAAGGATCCCGCTATTTCGCTATTTTACGAGATTCTTCGATTATTTCGTTCTCTTAGAATGATAAATTTATTTAACCACTTTAACCCTTGCCGCTCTTATAACTTTCCCATTCAATTTGTAACCTTTCTGAACTTCCTCAACAATCATCCCTTCTTTTTTGTCGGAGGACTCCACTTCTTCTACAGATTCATGCAGTTCCGGATTAAATTTTTCACCAACCGATTTAATTTCTTCAATGCCTCTTGTTTTTAGTAAGTTTTCTAACTGGTTTTTGATTTGAAAAACTCCTTTAACCCACTCGGAATTTTCTAACTCTTTTGGCAGATGTTGAGCGGCTAATCTGAAATTATCCAGCATCGGCAACAACTCTAAAATTAAATCTTGGTTGGCAAATTTTATAAACTCCTGAACAACCTCTTCCTGCCTTTTTTTATAATTTATCAAATCAGCCTTAGCTCTTTTCCAACCGGCTAAATATTCTTCAGCTTGTTTTTTACACTTTTCAAAATCGCTTAATAGCTTTTCTTTATTAATTTCTCTGTCTGGTATTTCTTTTTTTTCTGTTGTTTTTTTTTCCATAACCCAAAAAGTCTTAAAGGACTCTAATTTAGTATAGCAAAATAAAACACAAAGTCAAGCATCTGTATAATGCCACCCTATTTTAGACTCTAGAGGCATTTTAAATAGTTGATTAA
>CAYSEG010000024.1:0-5601 GCA_964430135.1 uncultured Candidatus Saccharibacteria bacterium
TTTGCCAGTTTATTCAAAACTAATGTTTGAATAGTTCGCCTAAGGGGCCTGGCGCCGTAAAATGAATCAAATCCCTTTTTAGCCAAAAGTTCTTTTGCTTCTTTTGTTGCGCTGATTTTAATTTTTTTATTCCTAAGACGTTTAGCTACTTTTTCAAGCTGAAGGCTAACAATTTTTAAGGTTTCTTCTTTAGTGAGATTATTGAAGACAATTATCTCATCAATTCTGTTTAGAAATTCCGGTTTGAAATGTTCTTTAAGCGCTGTCCTTACTTTATTTTGCATTTCTTTCTCATTTTTAATTTTAGAATTTTTCCGATCAGCAAAGCCAAAGGCAACATACTCACGGATAATTTCATTGCCGATATTTGAAGTCATAACCACAATTGTATTTTTAAAATTGACTATTCTTCCTTTGGCATCAGTGAGACGTCCATCATCAAGAATTTGAAGTAAAATATTAAAGATATCAGGATGGGCTTTTTCAATTTCATCAAAAAGAACAATGGAATATGGTCGGCGTCGAACTTTCTCGGTTAATTGTCCGCCTTCTTCATAACCGATGTATCCGGGAGGGGAACCGATCATTCGCGCAACAGTATGCTTTTCCATATATTCACTCATATCAAGGCGAACAATAGCATCTTCGTCATTAAACATGAATTCAGCCAGTGCCTTAACTAGTTCTGTTTTTCCGACACCAGTCGGTCCCATAAAGATAAAAGAGGCGATTGGTTTGTCTGGCTCGGCAATTCCAGCGCGGGCCCGCCTAATGGCATTGGCAACCGCTTCAATAGCTTGAGTCTGATCAACAATTCTTTTGGCTATCTCCTTTTCCATTCTAGAAAGTTTGACCATTTCACCTTCAAGCATTCTGGTTACTGGAATGCCGGTCCAGCGTGAAACAACCTCAGCTATATCTTCCTCGGTAACTTCTTCTTTAAGAACCTGATGGACTTGGCGAATTTTATTTAATTTTTTTTGCAATACTTCAACTTTTTTTTCTAATTCTGGAATTTTGCCATAGCGGATTTCAGCTACTTTTTCAAGATTGGTTTGACGTTCAGCAATTTCTGCTTCTCCTTTTGCCTGATCAATTTCTTTTTTTGTCTGGCGGATTTGAGTGATAGCATCTTTTTCTTGTCTCCATTGTTCTTCTAAGACGCCTCTTTTTTCTTTTAAATTAGATAGCCTCTTTTCTATTTTTTTAAGTCTTTCTTTAGAATTTTTATCTTTTTCTTTTGCTAAGGCCCGTTTTTCTATCTCAAGAGTAAGTGTTTCATGTCTCATTTTATCAAGCTCTTCAGGCATACTGTCAATTTCCATTCTTAAAGCAGAGGTTGCTTCATCGATTAAATCTATAGCTTTATCCGGTAAAAATCTATCTGGAATATAACGTTGCGATAAAGTTACTGCGGCGATAAGGGCTGAATCAGTAATATGAACACCGTGAAAAATTTCATATTTTTCTTTAATGCCTCTGAGAATGGAAATTGTGTCTTCTGGGGAAGGTTCGGCGACATAAACCGGCTGAAATCTTCGTTCTAAAGCCGGATCACGTTCAATATATTTTTGGTATTCTTTGAGAGTTGTTGCTCCAATACAATGAAGCTCTCCTCGAGCTAATGCCGGTTTGAGCATATTAGAAGCATCAACGGCTCCTTCAGCTCCTCCAGCGCCGACGAGTGTGTGAAGTTCGTCAATAAAAAGAATAATTTTGCCGCGTTTTGCTTCTATTTCTTTAAGCACAGCTTTTATTCTATTCTCAAACTCTCCGCGAAATTTGCTTCCAGCAAGAAGGGATCCTAAATCTAAAGCAACTACCTCTTTATCTTTAAGTGATTCTGGAACGTCTCCGGCAACAATTCTTTGAGCGAGCCCTTCTATAATGGCTGTTTTTCCAGTTCCGGCTTCTCCGATTAATACCGGGTTGTTTTTAGTTCGCCTTGAAAGCACCTGCATTATTCGGCGAATTTCGTCATCTCGTCCAATTACAGGATCTAATTTGCCGGTTCTCGCCAATTCTGTTAAATTTCTGGCATATTTTTGAAGCACCTGATATTTTGTTTCTGGTTCTGGGCCGGTTACTCTTTGAGCGCCTCTTATTTCAGCTAAAATTTTCAGGACAGCTTCATAGGTTAAATTTAGAGAATTAAAAATTTGTTTTACTTTCCCGTCAATTTGGAGAATCGCCAAAAGCAAATGTTCAGTGGAGATATATTCATCCTGCATTCTTATTGCCTGTTCACGCGCTTCATTGATAATCATTCCTAATTCCTGGGTTGGCTGCAGTTGTTCTTTCGTTGATTGAAGTCCAGATACTTTTGGAAGTCTTTGTATTTCTTCGGTAAGTTTTTTCTCTAATGCGGCAATGTCTGCCTCCATTTTTTGAAGCACCATAAAAGGAGTTCCTTCTTTTTGGCTTATAAGCGAGAGTGCCAAATGAAGAGTATCAATCTGCTGGCTGTTTTGAGAAGCAATGCTTTGAGTTCTAAGCAGTGCCTCTTGGGCTTTAGTTGTAAATTTATCTATTTGCATATTTTTAAAAATCAAAAATCAAAGTTCAAAAATACAAATCAAAAGTTAAAAGTTTTATAGCTTCTGAATTTCTTGTTGTTTCAAGTTTGTAGCTTGAAACATATTCTCGTTGTCAGTTTGTAACTGGTTTTTAGAAAGTTAAAACTTTTAACGAGAATTTTCTGCGGGTTTATAACTCGCAGAAACGAAACAGAGCTGTTTTTACTTATTTTGGTTTTTGTTTATTTTTGGTTTTTGAATTTAGAATAAGTAAAAATTGTTAAGTAAGAGAGTAGATAAGAAACAGTAAGCAATAAAGGTAGAGAGATTATCAAAGAACCAATATCCATAAAAACAAGTTGGTCAGCATCATTTTTGATGACTTTTCCTATAATTTCCAAAAGAGAAAAGTTGCCCTCAAAAGTCACCTATAAAATTGGCATATAGGAAAATAAAATAAATAAAATTAAAAATAAAGCAATTTTTCTCCTGTCTATTTTTAGGATATTTTTGTTTTTTATTAAGATTATTCCAAAGGCAATTAAAATAACTAGAAAAACTATTTCTATGTTTATGCCAAAAATATTATAGAATATTGGAATTACATCCGTAATTAATTACATTAAATAAATTTCTAAAAGTAAAATTACAATTATTTTTTCTCTTCCAGCTTCACTTTAACAATTTTCTCCTCTCCTCTATGTAAAACTTTCAATTCTATTTCATCTCCCGGTTTATATTTCAAAATCAATTTATTTAAAGTGTTTTTTTGATCTATTTTTTCGCCGTTTATTTCTAATATTATATCATTTTCAACAAGCCCGGCTTTGTCGGCGGCGCTGCCGGGAATGATTGCCAAATCTTCAATGTTCTCTCCATGGATAATCAAAGCGCCGTAATCGACCGGGAGATTATTTTTTTCTTGAATAGATTTGTTGATGATCACATAGCGAACACCCAAGAAAGGGCGAATAATTTTTCCATATGTTTTAACATCTTCAACCACTTTTTTGACATCATTGATTGGAATGGCAAAACCGATATTTTCCGCGCCGGAAGCCATCGCTACATTAACGCCAATAACTTGCCCGGCGAGATTAACCAATGGTCCGCCGGAATTTCCCGGATTAATTGCCGCGTCTGTCTGGATAATTCCGCTTAGCTCTTCAGTAGTTCCGCCGCCTGAAGCAGTGATGGATCGTTTAAGTCCGGAAATTACTCCAGCACTTACAGTATTTCTGAATTCTCCCAAAGCGTTGCCAATTGTAATGGCTCCTTGTCCGATTTGAAGAGTGTCTGAATCGCCGAATTCCACTTTCGGAAGATTATCTTTTTCGATTTTCAAAACTGCAATATCATTTACCGAATCTCTGGCTAAAACTCTGGCTTTGTATTTTTCTCCATCATTTGTTAAAACCGTATATTCTGCTTCAGTGTCTGAGACCACATGCCGGTTAGTCAAGATTAATCCGTCAGATGAAATGATAAAACCAGTTCCACCGCCAATTTCTTTTTTCTCGGTGCCGTGTTGGCGATACCGGGGAATGCTAAAATCGTGACCGAAAAATTGTTCAAAAAAATCATCGCCAAATGGATTAATATAGTATTCTTCAATTTTCGGCAGATCTTTGGTAATAATGATGCTGACGACTGCTGGACTTACCTTTTTTACCGCTTCAATTACCGCTGAATCTTCTTCAACCACTTTAATTTTTTCCTCAGGGGTTGGAAAAGGAATATTTTTCCATCCCTTGACAAATTTTTCCGGGATTTGTCCTTTGAGAAAAGGTTCGACAAAACCGCTTGCCAAGCCCCCGCCAATAAATCCAAAAGTTGCTCCGACCAACGATGAGACGAGAAAGCTGACGATAATAGTGGTGATGATTAGTTTTTTAGAATTTAGTTCCATGGTTTTTGGATTGCTACCCCATTTAACTCTCGAGGAATAATTGGTTCCCCCCTTGCCCTATAAAGGGCTTGCCCCTTATGGGGCTTGTAGGGAGAGTTAGAGGGGGTATTTTTTATAAGGATTAACTTTTATTATTTTATCATTTTTTATTTTCAAAAGCAAGCTCTCTTGACCTCGTTAGAAACATTACTAAATAGGGGAGTATTAACTAAAAGAAATTTCGCCATGGCGAAATTTCTTTTAGTTTTATTTCTTTAAAACTGCCAGAAATGCTTCCTGGGGAATATCAACCCGGCCGAAAGTTTTCATTTTTTTCTTACCTTTCTTTTGTTTTTCTAAAAGTTTTCTTTTTCGGGTAACATCTCCGCCGTAAAGTTTTGCGGTAACGTCTTTTCGGAACGGCTTGATTGTTTCCCGGGCAATGATTTTACTTTCAATCGCGGCCTGAAGCGCGACAGCGAAATTTTGTCGAGGCAGAATTTCTTTTAATTTCTCCACAATTCTTTTTCCTTCCTGATAAGCAAGTTCAGCTGGGACAATTTGCGAGAAAGGTTTAACTTTTTCTCCGGCAATTAAAATGTCAAGCTTAGTTAAATTTGCTTTTCTATAGCCAATTAGTTCATAATTCATTGAGGCAAAACCAGAACTGGCGCTTTTAAGCCGGTCATAAAAGCCGGCAATTACATCTGCTAAAGGCGCTTCATAGGTGATAATTACTTTTTCGGGATTTAAATAATTCGTCGCTTTATAAATTCCTCTCAAAGCGCCCAGAAGTTTCATTACTTGTCCAAGATATTCTTTTGGCAGAATAATTTCGAGTTTTGCGTATGGTTCTTGAAATTCTTGTATTTGGCTCGAGTCAGGAAGATTTTGTGGAGTGTAAATCATTATTTCCTGGCCGGTTTTTTTAATTATTTTATAGACAACTGAAGGCGTGGTAATAATTAAATCTATGCCATATTCTCTACGGAGCCGTTCTGTGATAATTTCCAAATGGAGCATTCCCAGAAATCCGCATTTAAATCCGCGCCCCAATGGCCCTAAAGATTCCGCCTCAAAAGAAAGAGAAGCGTCATTAAGTTTTAATTTTCTTAAACCGTCTCTTAGAATTTCAAAATCATCCGGGTCTTGCGAAAAAAGACTGGCAAAAACCATCGGCTTTGGTTCTTTATAGCC
>CAYSEG010000024.1:5701-8191 GCA_964430135.1 uncultured Candidatus Saccharibacteria bacterium
CCGGTGGCAACCCAGCCTATTTCGCCGGATTGAAGCTTGGTAATTTTGGTTAATTCCGGCTTGAAGATTCCTACTTCTAAGGATTCAGTTTCTGCCTTTGAAGCCATTAAGAAAATTTTATTTCCAGGTTCAAGACATCCATCAAATATTTTTATATAAGCAATAACTCCTTTGTACGGATCATAAACCGAATCAAAAATTAAAGCTCTCAAAAGCGCATCAGAATTTCCTTTCGGCGGAGGAATTTTTCCCACAATCGCCTCTAAAATTTGTTCAACATTTGTTCCATATTTGGCTGAGATTTTAATAATTTTCTGGGGATTAATTCCTAAAAGACGAGCTACTTCTTCGGTTGTTTCATTTATTCTTGCCGTAGTTATGTCGATTTTATTGACTACTGGAATAATGGTTAGATTTTGCTCTAAAGCCAGATAAAGATTATTCAGGGTTTGAGCTTGGATTCCTTTTGTCGCATCAACCAAAAGAATTGCGCCTTCCACTGCGGCAAGACTTCTTGATACTTCATAACTAAAATCAACATGTCCCGGCGTGTCAATTAAGTTCAAAATATACTTGTCATTGCGAGGAATTGCCGTAGGCGGCGACGATTCGGGATTGCCATGTTCGCTTTGCTTACTCGCAATGACATTTGAAACTTTGTATTCCATTCTCACGGGCTGTAATTTAATCGTAATTCCCTTTTCTCTTTCTAAATCCATCTGATCAAGCATCTGCTGGCGCATTTTTCTTTTTTCAATTGTGCCGGTTAGTTCAAGTAGTCGGTCAGCCAAGGTTGATTTGCCGTGATCAATATGGGAAATAATGGCAAAATTTCTGATGTTTTGTTGAAGACTTTTCATTTTTTATTTATTATTGACAATTTCCGTAACTGATATTTTTTTCCATGGCAGGCGGGTTTTTAAAATATTCCAGAAAACAGAAAGTTCTTTGATTTTCAAAAGCCAAGAGAAAAAAAGATAAACTCCAATTCCACCTAAACCAGCGGTTACTCCTTGGATTAAAACTCCAAATCCTGTTTGCATATTAACTAAAGGCGCGATTAGATAGAGCATATTATAGCAAGAGATTCCAGCGAGAACAGAAGCGATTCCAATTTTAAAAGCGGTCAGAATAATTCTTTTTTCATCTACAGAACCGATTTTACGGCGGAGAAAAATTGCCAGAAGCGACATATTTAATATGCTAGAAATGCTGAAAGCTAAAACTAGCCCGACAATTCCTAAAATTTTTGCCAAGATTAAAGCAGTAATAATGTTAAAAATTACCGAGCAAAGGCTAATAAGAAAAGGAGTTTTGCTGTCTTCGTAAGAAAAAAAAGCTCGAGATAAGAGGGGAATAAGAGCTTGAGCGAAAAGACTTAAAGCAAAAACCCCCAGGCATTCTAAAGTTAAGACAGTATCCTGCCAATCAAAATTTCCAGTTCCTAAAATAACCCTGACGATTTGAGCTCTAAGGACAAAGAGAAGAACGCTGGAGGGTATAATAAAAAAAAGAATTTGCCGAATTGTTTCTGATAGATTTCTAACAAATTCTTTTGTTTTTTTTTCTATGGCAAATTCCGAAAGAGCCGGAAAAGCGGCTATCGCAAAAGAGATGCCAAAAATTCCCAAAGGAAAACTTTGAAGATTGTTAGCAAAGTTAAAAACAGATAAACTGCCGGCAGTCAGAGTTGAGGCAATGATAGTAATGGCTAAAAAATTAATTTGGCTAGTTGCCAAACTAAGAGTTCTCGGAATCATTAGTCGTCCAATCTGGCGAATTCCGGGATGTAAAAAATCAAGGGTCGCTTGCCAGCGATAACCCAAATGGACAGCTGTTGGTATCTGGATAGCTAAATGTAAAAAAGCTCCTAATACTACCCCAAGCGCTAATCCGGAAATTCCCCACCATTTGACGAAAAAAACTGCTCCGATGATGATTCCGATGTTATACATTATCGGAGCCAGCGAATAGACAAAAAAACGTTTAAAAGAATTTAGGATTCCGCTAATAATGTTGCTTAAACCTAAAAAAATTGGGCTAAGGAGCATAATTCTTGTAAGAACGATTGTCGCTTTTAATTTTTCGCCTTTGAAACCAGGAACAACTAGGGGGACAATTAAGGAAGAAAAAGCAAATAAAATAAGACAAATGATTATTGTCCCAAGCGCAGTGATATTTAAAATACTATTGGCTAATTTCCATGCTTCTGAATTTTTCCCCTCTTTCTTTTTTAAATAATAGGTAAAAACCGGGATAAAACCGGCTGACAGAGCTCCAAGAATTAACAAATTAAAAACCAAGTCAGGAATTCTAAAAGCGGCGTAATAAATGTCTAAGATATCTCCAGCTCCAAACTGACCGGCAAGAATTCTGTCGCGAAACATTCCCAAAAGACGGCTGGCGCAGGAAGCGATGCCAATAACAATCGCTCCAGAAGCGATTGTCTTAGATTTTTTATTGAGAAGTTTTTTAATTTGGTTCATTATT
>CAYSEG010000024.1:8291-11079 GCA_964430135.1 uncultured Candidatus Saccharibacteria bacterium
TTTAAATTTACTTCCAAGACTCCCGGATTGTTTTTGGACTAAAAGACTCCAAGAGTCCGCCGGTTGTGAGAAATCTATTTTAAATGGAAGCTTATATTTATAGATAACAGTTACGGTTTCTCCGGGGCTGACAAAAACCCAATTAGCAAAAACAGTTTTTCCGGACTCTTGAAATATTTTTGTTCCAGAGGCTTCATCGACTATCATTGTCGCTTCAATTTCAGAAACTAAAGGATCTTTTTCAAAATATGGATAGTCTGATCCTTCTTTGAGAGTTTGAATTTTTTCTATGGTATGACCTTGGGCTTCAAGAAGTTCGCTTCCTTGAGGCACGTAGACCCGCATCCAATCGCAGTTTACTTTGTTATACCAATCATAGACGCTGTTTCCGCCGTTATGGCGGCGGGTAATAATTACTGTGTCAATAATTGTTCCGTCCGGCTGTATCTCAGATAAATGTTCTATTCTTTCATCAATTACCCCGTCAGTTTTATACCCATTGATGTTGCTGTTAATTACGCTTAAGTAGTCTTTATCCGTTTTTAGAACTTGTCCAGCCCAGCCTTTCTCTGTGATAAAATTTTGTATTTTAGGATCAAGAGAGAAAATTAAAATATGTTTTTCTTCTAAGGCCTCTTCGAGCGCTCTCAGTATTTCAAACATCTTTTTTGTTTCAAGATTAGAAATTTTATTTAATAATTTAGGCGCAAAATCAGCAAGGATTTTTTTGGGTTGATTTAGTTTTTTGTCATATCCCTTTTCTGTCTGCCATTGGATGGTTTCAATAAAATTGCCGGAATTAATAACGAGGTTATACTCGGGCATCTCGATTGGACCGGTTACATCAAGGATTTTTTCAATGGCTGTAGGAGTGAAAGAAATAACCCCGTCAGGGGTTGCTCCCCCTGTTTTTTCATAAAAAGAGACAATTTTTGAGGCAGAGGTTGGCCAGTCCGGAAACCAATTGGCATCGTGCATGCTCCAGCTGGCACTTATTTTTTTTATCGGCTCCGGAGGAATAATTTTTTCCAAAAGCTGGCCGTCAGCATTATAAACGCCGTCAATAAAAAGATTTTTAATTTTACCTTCTTTAATATCTAAAATTCCATAAGTTCCGATAAAGCCGCCGGTGGCTCGCATTTCCTGGTTGTTTTGAAAGATGAGCAAATATTTTTGTGGACGGGATTCGCCAAGAGCTTCTGCTATAATTGGAGCGGCTTTAGAGATATTTCTTAAATTTTCAACAAGAGCAGGAAGTTTCTCTAAATTTATCCCGCGCATAAATTCTTTACGTGCGGGATTTATTTTAGGGATTGCTTTTTGAACTAAATCTAATTGTTCATGGATCGAGATATTCGTTCCTAATACCTTTCCTTTAATTTCTAAACCTTTCTGGATTAAATTTAAAGAAGAAATAAGTAAAATAAATAAAATACAGATTGCAGCGAAGCTGATTAATCTTTTATAAGTGAATTGTTTTATATATCGGTCTTTTCTTAAATCTACCTCAATTACCTTAATTGCCTTTCCGGTTATTGGCTGAATATCAAATATTTTTCTTTTGCCCTTATTTTTAATTGCACAAATTAAATTTGCTAAAAGTTTCATAGAATTATTGCTTCCTTATAAACTTCAAGGGTTTCCTTTGCCATTTTCTCCCAGCTATATTTTTTAATCTGTTCAAAACCCTTATTGATTATTTTTTTTCTTAAGCCGTCATTCAGTAAAATCTGAGCCATTTTTTGGGCCATTTCGTCAATGTTATGAGGGTCAAAAAATACCGCTGCCTCACCTAAAATTTCGGTAAGACCGGCGATGTTAGAAGAGGCGACAGGAATACCTCGTGCCATAGCTTCCAGTCCAACCAAACCAAAACCTTCGTAAAAGGAGGGAATAACACAAAGAGAAGCCTCATTGTAAAGGCAGGTTAATTCTTCTTTTGAAACAAATCCCGGTCGGATAATGTTTTTTTCTAATCCTAAATTTTCCCAGGTTTTTCTAATTTCCGGATAATAAAGATTTTCTTCGCCGGTTAGAACTAATTGATAATCTAATTGGTATTTCCTTAAAAGAGTATTAAAGGCTTTAATTAATCCTACCATATTTTTATGGTTTCTCCAAACACCGACATAGAGAATAAATGGTTTGGTGATGTTGTATTTTTCTTTTAAACGCAGGCGACATTGGCCAATGTCGCCTTCAGGGTTTACCACATCTACTCCTTCATAAATAACTGTTATTTTTTCAGGAGAAATTTTAAAATATTTAATAATATCTTTTTTCGTTGCTTTTGAGACAGCGATTATTTTTTTTGCTTTCTTTACTGTTTGAGAAAATGTCAGCCAAAATCCGGCTTTTCTGACAGGAGAGTTCATTTTGTGTCCGGGAAAAAATTTTGGGGTAAGATCGTGAATTGTAACAACATTTTTCGTTGGATATAAAATTGGACGGTTAAAATGAGGAAAATGCATTAAATCAACTTTAGCTTTTTTAAATTCGAACGGCAGAATAAACTGTTCTCGCCAAGAATACCAATGAGCCGAGACTTTTTGTTTTTTGAAGTTAGAAGCAGGAAATTTAAATTTTTCAAACTCCGATTTTAATAAAAAAATCGTGTATTCGTTTTCTTTATCAAGTTTGGCAAGATATTCTATCAGATGTTTGATATAATTTCCAATGCCGGTTTGCCTTGCGCCGTACATTCTGGCGTCAATTCCGATTTTTAACCCATTAGATAGTGAACATTTAACGGGGTTAATTTGGTTATTTTTTTTCATTATGATAAGTT
>CAYSEG010000024.1:11179-12439 GCA_964430135.1 uncultured Candidatus Saccharibacteria bacterium
GGAGTCTGTTTGTTTATCATTACATGGCGGCTCCATTCCATTCTGGAGAATGGAGTCAATACAGTTAGTCATTTAATGTAGTAATACCTCCAAAGTTTCTCTGGCGCATTTTTCCCAGCTGAATTTTTCCGCTTGCTTAATTCCTTTCTCTTTTAGTTTTTTGCGCAAAGCATCATCGGTCAGTGCCATTTCCATTGCCCATGCTATTTCATCTATGTTGTAAGGATCAATCATAATCGCCGCATCGCCAACTGTTTCAGGGAGCGAAGAAATATTTGAGGTAATTGTCGGTACGCCGCAAGCCATTGCCTCAAGCGGGGGAAAGCCAAAACCTTCGTAAAAAGAAGGATAGACAAAAAGGTCAGAAAGTTTGTAAAGATATTGTTTGTCTTTCTGGTTAATAAAACCGGTAAAAATTATATCTTTGGCGCGTTTTGATTTTTGAGCTTCTTTAAACACATCTTTATAAAGCCAACCTTTTGAACCTGCAATGACTAACTTAATCCCGTTCCTCACTTTATAAAGAGCTTGCCATGATTTTTTTGAAGAGGAACTGGGGGGATTTCTTAGGAATTTGGATTTTAATAACTCAAATGCTTTGATTAAACCGATAATATTCTTACGAGGTTCAATTGTGCCAAGATACAAAATAAATCTCTCAGGAAGCTTGTATTTTTTTTGAATATTTTTGATTTTTAATTTTTGATTTTTATTATTGATTCCCGAATAAATTATCTTAATTTTTTCCGGTTGAATTCCATAAAGTTCAACTAAATCAGCCTTGGTAGATTCCGAAACGGCAATAATAGAATCAGAAGTTTGGGCTTGTTTTTTTGGATTGATAAATTTATGCCAAAGGCGGCGTTTTATAGAAAAAAATTCCGGATGTCTTTCAAAAGACAAATCGTGAAAAGTAATTACTTTGCGGCAATTTTTAGAGACTGGAGCAAGATTTATATTTGGAGTAAAAAAAACATCGGTTTTGCCAGCTAATTTATCTAAATAGGGATAACCTGAAAATTTTAATGACAAATTTAAGGTCCTATTAGATATTTGAAAATATTTAATTTTTACTTTCGCTTTGTAATTTTGAATTTTGAATTTTGAATTTTGAATTTCTTTTCGTCCGCTGTAAAAGAGGATGAATTCATTTTCGTTGTCTAATTTTAAAAACTGACCGAGAAGTCCGGTCAAATATTCCTGCACGCCAGTATGTTTTTCCTCAAGAAGAGGACGGATGTCGATGGTGATTTTCATAAA
>CAYSEG010000025.1:0-8257 GCA_964430135.1 uncultured Candidatus Saccharibacteria bacterium
AAAATGCAAAATGACAATGTAAAATTAAAAAGCGAAAAACAAATCAATAGCTTTACCTTGGTTGAAGTTATTGTCGGAATTTTCTTAATGCTTATTGTTTTTTTGGGAATTTTTGGCGCTTATCAGTTGAGCTTGAAAGTAATCGGTCAAAGTAAAGCTAGGGTTACAGCTATTGCTATTGGGAATCAAAAAATAGAGCAAATTCAGAACCTTTCTTATGAAAAAGTCGGAACTTACCAATGCAAGCCAGAGTATCCGGATTGTAATCCAGATAATGATGAGGAAATAATTCCCGGATATCCAAAAGGAGATATTAAGGAAGTTGCTGTTGTTGTTCAAAACGGCATCGAATATACTGTGACCACACGAATTGATTATGTAGATGATCCATCAGACGGGATAGGCGAAGAAGACAACGCGGAAAATTGTCCTAACGGTTACCAGAATTGTGTTAATGATTATAAAAAGGTAAATTTAAAAATCGCTTGGACTGATCGTTTTGGAGGGGAGGTTTTCTTTAATGATATTATTGCTCCAAAAGATTGTTACGAAGAATGCGGAGAAAAGGGAGGAATTCTCAAAGTATCCGTATCTCACGAAAACGGAGAGCTGGTAACTTTTCCTTGTATTGAGGTAGAGAATGTTAATTCCAGCAGCCCATATTTTGGCCTGACTAAAATAGCTAATCCAGATGACGGAGAACATTATTTCCTTTTGTCTCCGGATATTGACGCCTATAAAGTAAGAGTTTCTAAATCCGGCTATAATTCTGACGAGACCTATGGAACGGGAGAAATATATAAAGGACGAACTATTGCCAATCCTGCAAAGTCCAACGCTTCAATTTTAGAGGGCGAGTTATGGCCAGTTAGTTTTAAAATTGATAAATTAAGCAAGTTTTTAATAAAAACATTTGAAGCAAAAGCTAATCATATTTATTATGTTAGAAAATCGGGTCTTGATGATAATGACGGACTTTCTCCGGATGCCGCGTTTTTAACTATCCAGAAAGCAGCCTCAGTGATGACAGCTGGAGATATGGTTTTTGTCGGTGCTGGCGATTATAGCGAAGAAGTTGCTCCTCAAAATTCCGGAACTTCTGAAGATAAGATTATTTACGTCGCTGATGTTTCCGGTTCTTATACCGGGGATGCCGGTGAAGTAAAAATTTTTGGCCAAAACTATGGGTTTCATATTTTAAATAAAAAATATATTGAAATTTATGGATTTAAGATTTCTGATACTCTTAATGCTGGTATTTATATTGAAGGAAGTGGTTCAAACGATATTGAAATTATCGGCAATACTATTTTTGATAATCCTTATGGCATTCAAGTTGAGAGTTCTTCTGGTATTGATATAAAATATAATTTTATTTATTCTAATTCACTTGACGGGATTTTTCTGAATAACTCTGATTATTCTTCTGTTATGGGAAATGTTATTTATCAAAATCTTTTAGATGGAATAGAGATTGCTAGTTCACAAAATGTGGCAGTAGAATACAATAAATCGTTTAAGAATGGAGAGAGGGGAATTTTTGTTTATTCAAACAGTAACCACTTCCAAATAAAAAATAATATAGTTTATTTAAATACATTAGATGGAATTAAGGTTTTTGATCACGCTTCTTCTGTGAATCTTTCAGGCAATAAATCGTATTCTAATTATGGTTCGGGAATTGTTTTCGATGGGAATATCGTTAATACCAATACCGTTATTTCAAATTTGGTCTATGCGAATCAAAAATCCGGAATCGTCCTTTCTGATAACTCGGTCAATAATACAGTTTCAAATAATACCTCTTTTCAAAATTCAGAGAATGGAATTTTGATCAAGCTGGGTTCTAATAATAATGAGATCCGAGACAATATTATAACTGCCAACACTTTGGCTGGAATTAAAGTTTCAGATTCTTCTGCTGTAAATAATTCTTACAATGATGTTTGGCAAAATTCCCCTGATTATGACGGGCTTTCTGCTGATTCCACTGAAATTTCCGAAGATCCTCTTTTTGTTGATCCAGATGGAGAAGACAATATTTTAGGTCAAGAGGGAGGCGAAGACGATTCTTTTTATCTCTCGGAAGTCGCTGCTGGTCAAGTTCAGGACAGCTTATGTTTGGATGCCGGCTCCGCTCTTGCTTCAGATTTAGAAATGGCAGATAAAACTACCAGGACTGATGAAGTTCTTGATTTGGGAACAGTTAATTTGGGTTACCATTATTCTTTAGAAGAAATTCCTCCTTTGCCCGTGGCTCCCGATCCTTTTGGTCAGGCAATCGGCGATGTCAATTTTCATCTTTTGCTTAAAACTCAGGGAGGAATAGAAGCAATTGTGGGAACAGATTCTTTAGATGAAAAGATTTATAAATATTCAGATGACAACCAAACGAACGCAAGTGGTAGTTTAGAAATGGAGAATATGGAATTTGGTTCCTATATTTTTTCTGATTTTAGCGCCTCGGGCCAAGATTTGGATTTAATAACAAGTTATCCTTATCCGGCAAATGGAGGAAAAACAGAAGTTAATCTTTCGCCAGACAGCCAGCAGGAAGTGAGATTGGGCTTGAGAGCGGAGAATACTTTGTTGATAACTGTTGAAGACGCTGATACTTCTCTTCCTTTATTTTCTGCCGGAGTAAACCTTCAAAAAGCCGGCTGTGATATTACTAAGCCAACAGATACAAATGGCCAGGCTTATTTTATTCCTTTGGAGAAATCAGTATATACTTTAGAAGTAGAAATGGAAGGATATGAAAGCTATTCAGGTAATATCTCGGTGAATGGAAGAACAGAGAAAGTTATAGGATTAAATAAATTGTGATAGCGCCTAAAATAATTTTGAATTTCCAAATTCAAAATTCAAAATTTTATGAAGGGTTTTACCTTTATTGAAACAATAGTGACCATTTTTGTTTTCACCTTAGCTATGGGAGCAGTGATGGCATTTATTATAATGGGTTATCGGACTCAAAGCTATGCTTTTGGTCAGGCACGGGCGATTCAGGAAGCGAGAAGGGGGATAGAAGTGATGGTAAGAGAGATTAGAGAAGCCAGGACCGGCGAGGATGGCTCTTATGTTATTTATAATACCCAAGATAATGAATTTTCTTTTTTTTCAGATATTGACCGGGATTTAGCTATTGAAAAAGTAAGATATTTTTCAGACGGAACTAATTTTAAAAAAGGGATAATAGAACCGACGGTAACAAACGGGATAGCTGATTATTCTGGAGAAGAAGAAATTTCTATTTTATCTCAATATGTAAGGAACGCTCCATCAATTTTTAGATATTTTGATGCTAACGGCGAGGAGCTTTTTAATCCGGACAGAAGAAAAAATGTCAAGCTAATGGAAGTTTCTTTGATAATTAATATCGATCCCAATCGTGCTCCTAATGATTTTGAATTGAAAAGTGATGTTTATATAAGAAATTTAAGAACAGCTTTATAGAATTATTTTTTATATAATTATTAAAGATATGAAAAAGGAAAAGGTTCTGCAGAGAGCCCGCAACAAAGGAATCATTATTATTTTAGTTCTTGTTTTTGGAACTGTTTTTTTGATACTTTCAACCGGGCTTTTAAGTTTTATTTCACTTCAACACAGGATATCTTTACGAAAAGCAGCCTGGAACGACTCACTGCATATTGCTGAAGCCGGAGTAAATTATTATAGATGGCATCTGAATCAATATATTGAAGCTGAAAATTCTGACATTCAAGATGGAAAAGATTGGTGTTGTAAAGTTGGAGGAGTTGAATATGGACAGGATGCTGATCAGTGCAGAAACGGAGATTTTATTATTTGCGGTACCTGTGATGGAGAGGCTTGTTATGAACATAATTATTATAACCCTCAAGGGGAGTTGACTGGTAAATTTGTTTTGGAAATTAAAGCAAAGAAAATATGCGGCCAGATTTTAGGTGTTTATATAAATTCTACCGGTTCTACCACAAAATACCCGAATTTAAAAAGAAAAGTAGAAGCAAAGTTTGCTTCTACTTCCATTGCCGAGTATGGTTCTATTATTCATGAAGCGATTTGGCGGGCAACAGAAGAAAAAACTGCTGGAAAATTTCATACTAATTCAGGAGTTAGGATGGATGCGGTTAATAATTCTTTGGTGACTTCGTCAAAAAGCGACAAAGATAGTGAAGGATGGCTCTGCACTAGTTCTTTTGGCTGTTCATCAGCTTCCTGTCCAGAAGGTTGTAAGCCAGAAGGCGCGAATTGTCGCTGTGACGGCGTCTGCGGCGCTGGTTCGCCAAAAGATCTTTGGAAATTTCCAACTCCGCCCTTTGACTTCACTGGAATTACAAATGATTTAACTGGGATAAAAGATTTAGCTCAGACTCGCACAGAAGGTAAAGGATATTATCCTCCTTCTGGAGAAAAAGGATATCATATAATATTTAACGGAGACGGAACTTTTGACATTAGAACAGTTACTGAAATAGAAGGGATTGCCCCCGCTTTTGATATTAAAGAAGGGAAATGGATTACTTCCTATGAGAAAATTATAACGGAAGAAACTTTGGCGGTTGATGTTAAACTTCCTCAGTGTTGCGGCCTTATTTATGTTGAAGATAATCTTTGGATAGAAGGAACGGTAAAAGGCAAAATTACTGTTGCCGCGTCTGATTTAATAACCGTGCCTCCAGTAGACCCAACAATTTTTATAACTGGCGATCTTGACTACACCGCTTTTGATGGTTCAGACAGTTTGGCGATGATTGCCGAGGGAAACATTTTAATAACCCTTGATTGCGATGCGAGTTCTGCCAATCCAGATGAAATAGTTCTTAGAGGAGTTTTTGTTGCTCAAAACGGTTGGGTTGGAAGGCGGGGATATTGGAATTCTGCCGGCCCTGAAAATTTGAGAATAAGAGATAAATTAATAACTTATGGCACAATCGTAAGTTTTATTAGAGGAGAGGTAACTTACCTTAAATGTTTAACTATTCCAGATTGTATATTTTCTGGATTTAAAAATTGGGATTGTTATTTTGATGAAAAATTATCTCGCGATCCTCCTCCGCTTCTGCCTTATGTATCTAAAGAATTAAAACTTATATCTTGGGAAGAAATCCAGTGATTTATGAAATTGAAATAGAAATTAGTTATTTTTATCTTTAAACTGCTAGTTCCAAGTTGTACTTGGAATTATGATGTATTATAATAAAATAATAAAGCATAGCAAAGTTTGTGGCTTAACCGTGAATCAGCGTGTAAAAATTAGCCCCTTTGTCTTTTATGGATTATAATAAAAAAAGAATATTTTAGGATAATTCTATGTTTAATTTTTTAAATTTTTCTGCTTTTGGCCTTGATATTTCTGATCGACTGATAAAGGTAGCTCAGTTTATCCAAAATAGAAATCAATTAAATCTTTTTACCTTTGGTTCTCATGAAGTTCCGCCCGGAATTATTAATAAAGGAGAAATAGAAAAGGCCGAAGAATTAGCAGAGATTATTAAAAAAACATTAGCTGAGACTCAGCCGTATCCTATCAAGAGTAAATATGCCGTTTGTTGTCTGCCGGAATCAAAATGTTTTATTCGTCTGGTGAAATTACCTCAAATGAATCCAAGCGAGATAGCTGAAGCTGCCGGGTGGGAAGCGGAGGAACAGTTTCCCTTAAAGAAAGAAGAGATGTATTTAGATTGGCAGATACTTAAGCCAATCGAAGAATCAGATTTAAAAAGGCAAACAAAGGAAGAATCTAAAAAATCTTCCAGCACAGACATTCTTTTGGTGGCAGCGTCCAAAAATTCGGTGGATTCTTATCTTGCAACTTTTGATAAAGCAGGTCTTGTTCCGGTGGTTTTGGAGCCGGAGTCAATTGCCATCATAAGAAGTCTAATCAATCAAAAAAAGAATTTAGGAGCGGTTATGATTATAGACTTAGGTCAAGAAAGAACTGGTTTTATAATTTATAAAGAACCGGCAATTAAATTTACCTCTGATATTCCAATTTCTGGAAATTTATTGACAAAAGCGGTGGCTAAAGAATTTAAGGTGAGTTTTAAAGAAGCAGAAAAGATAAAAATTGACTGTGGTTTGAATAAAACTAAAAAGAACGGGCGAGTAATAAAAGCAATTCTGCCTTACCTGTCTCAATTAGCTAAAAAAATTGATCAGTCCCTGGCTTATTATTATTCAGAGCATTTTGATTCTCTTGATAAAAGCAGAGCTGTTTCAAAAATTATTCTTTGCGGCGGCGGCGCAAACCTTAAAGGGCTTTCTGTTTTTCTTTCTTTGCAGCTGAAAAGGGAAGTTGAAATAGGCAATCCTTGTATTAATTTTATTAAACCGCAACTCAAGAAGCTTCCTTCTATTTCTCATAGTAAATCTCTTGCTTATGTTACGGCTTTTGGATTAGCTTTGCGCGGTATTCAAAATTACTGATATGATAAAAATTAATTTATTGCCCCAAGCACGAAAAGAAGAAATAAAATGGCATCAAGCGAGCCGGCTTGTAATTTTTTATAGTATTATTATTTTAATGGCGGTAGGAATTTTTATTTCTTCTCTTTTTGTCGTTCAAATCTTTCTTCAGCGAGAACTGTCATCTTTAGATGAGGAAATACAGTTAAGACAAAAAAGCATAAGGACTCAAGAGTTAAAGGCTTTAGAAGTTCAAATTAAAACATTTAATAAGGAGATTTTAAGACTTAACAAAATACAGGCCGGACATACATACTATTCCAAATTTTTAGAAAAGTTTACCGAAATAATTCCGAAAGACGTTCAACTTTTTGTTTTAGATATCCAAAAGGCAGATGAAAATTCCAAGGAGAATTTATACAAAATCAACATAGTTGGCAAAGCGAAAACCAGAGAAGATCTTTTAGCTTTTAAAAAAGCTTTGGAAAAGTCCGATGATTTCCAAAATTTGCATTTGCCGCTTTCAAGTTTGACCAAACGTTATGATATTGATTTTACTCTTAATGTATTTTTGAAAGAAGAGGCGTTGAGAAAATATTAATATTTATTATGACTATGCCTATTTCTTCCAAACAGAAAATATATTTAATGCTTTTTTTGGCAATTATACTGATCGCGGGATTAGTATTCTTAGGAGTTTGTCCGTTATTCAATAAAATTAAACTAACCAGTGGGAAAATTCAAGAAAAACAAGCTCTTCTTTTGAGTTTTGACGAGCAGGAAGATTATATTATAAGGCTTCAGAGAGAATACAGCGAAGTTAAAGAGAAAATTCCTTTAATTTCAGTAAATTTTTTAACTCGCGATGAGCCGATTAAATTTATTACTTTTTTAGAAGATATTGCCGATAAAACTTCATCTCGTCTTGAAATCAATGTTTTAGATTCTGAACCAGAATTTCTTTCTTTTCAGCTGATAGTAGAAAATAAATTTCAGGGCTTAATGGATTTCTTGGCTTATTTAGAAAATACGGGTTATTATATTGATGTAATTTCTATGAATATTGAAAGATTTGAGGCCAAAGAAAAAAATTTTTCAAAAAGAATAATTGAAAGAGAATCTGCCTCTAAAGGGGAAGTTAGGGCTGCTTTTCAAATTAAGGTTTACACTAAACAATAATTATAAGCTTGTATTAATGAAAATCAATAATGGTTAATTATGAAGATAGGTTTCCAAAAAAATATTAAAGAAATAAGTAAAATATGGCTTTTCTGTAAAAAACATATTGATTTTATTATTGCTTTATTATTTATTGGGCTTATGAGTTTGGCAGGTTTTATTGCTTATAAGTATATCGGAGCAACATTTCAAGCTCCTCCAGAAGAAAAAATTTTAGAAATTCAAGCCCGTCAAGTGAGATTAAAGACTAATACGCTACAGGAAGTCTTGGGACGATTAGAAAAACGAGAAAGCGAGCTTGCTGAAAGTTTAGACAAAGATTACCGAAATCCATTTCTGCCCTATTAGTTTTGACATTAGGTTGATTTCTTGTTATATCATTATCTTAAATTACGAAATAGATGCTCTTCTTGTTATTCTGGGCCGTAAGCGAAGAATCTCTGAACTTGTTTCAGATGATTTTCCCACATTCGTGGGAGATTCTTCGGTCGTTTCACTTCCTTAGAATGACATTATCGGAATATTTCGTAATTGAAGATTTATCGCTTATCCCTGTCCCTATAGCTCAATGGATACCTTCTTGCTATGGCCTAGCCTCTATAGTTCAACGGATAGAACACTGGCCTTCTAAGCCAGATATGTAGGTTCGATTCCTACTGGAGGCACAAAAACTCAAAAGTCAAAA
>CAYSEG010000025.1:8357-10039 GCA_964430135.1 uncultured Candidatus Saccharibacteria bacterium
AAAACTCAAAAGTCAAAAATAAAAAAGAACTCGTCTAATTTTTTAAGGCGAGTTTTTTGTTGTTTCGAGATTATTAAAAGGCGTCAACCTACTTTTTTGTTCTTTGGATTTTTTTCAGGAATATTTCTTGACATTTCGGACATTTACTAAGATGAGTTGATATTTTAAACCAAAGAGCTTTATCATCTCCTAATTTATCAAAGTGGTTTTTAAACTGGTCTTGAACTTCCTCACAGCTTATTTCATAAATATCATCTTCTTTTATTTTTTTCTCCTCCATTTTTTTTCTCCATTCTATTTAAAAGCCATTTTTTCCTCAAATTGTTTTTTAAATAATTCCCTTACTTTCTCTGTCGGTTCTCCATAGTCGTTGATAAATTTTTTAGGGCCGTTTTTCCTTTCCTGACCTGTAGGGAGGGTAACAAACATAGCCATAAAATTTTTGTTATCTTTATTATCTTTTAAAAATAAGCGGACCCCCTTTTTGAATCTTTTTATTTCTTTGTCATCTTTTTGATTTTCTGTGTAGATTTCTGTCCTGTTGAATATCATCACCATAGAATCAGAAATCAGTCTTTTTTGCTGATCACATTCTAAATTTGCCCAAGATCGTCCTTTTATTTGAACAGCAAAAAGGGTATTTTTATCTTCTTTTGGAGTACCCCATCCGTCAATCTTATAATCGACGTCTGTCTCGGGATCAGAAAAACTGAAATCCATATTTAATTCTTCCTCCAGTATTTTTTTTACAGCCAATCCTGTCAAAATTCCGGTTTTATAAGTTCTCCAGCTTTCGGTATCTTTACCAAAAGCAAGTTTATAATTTTCCCAAAATTGTCTTATTTTTTCTGGATTTTCTTTGTGTTCTAAAATAAATTTTCTTCCAGTATTTATCCATTCTGTATCTTTTATATTAATTCCGCGCAATTTTTCTTTAGCTTCTTTACTGCGATCTTTGATTAGTTCTCTTTTCCTTTTTTCTGCTCTTTTAACTACATCTTTTATACTGCTAAGGAATTCCTCTTTTTCTGTTTTTCCCTCCGGGTTTTCTAGAGATTCTTGGGCTACTGTTTTTTTCGCTTCTTCTATATTTCTTTCTATTTCAAATTCAGGAAATTTATGTTCAGGATATATTTCAGATAATTCATTCATATCAATTAAATTTCAGGGTGGCCTAGGGGAATTGAACCCCTACCAAGGGTGCCACAGACCCTTGTGACTACCATTACACCAAGGCCACCATATATATAAATTCTTATTTTTTTTTATTTCTTAATTCTTATTGGGTTTTTAATAAGAAATAAATCAATAAGAAATAAATAAAAAATAGAAAGTAAGAAATAAGAAATTAAAGCTTGAAATTCAGAAACTTCGGCGAAAAGTTTGTCAAGGCTATTAACTGAAGTATAGCTCTATTAAGAAGGATTGTCAATTGATAAAATTTCTGCTATACTAAATTTAGTATTCTTTTGTCTTTTTTTTATAACTTATTACTTATTTTGCCCCTGTAGCTTAATGGATAAAGTGCTAGTCTTCGGAACTAGTAATGGGGGTTCGAATCCCTCCAGGGGCACTTCTGAAACTTTCGGTTTTCTTGGCGTAAACTGATAGCTCGGCTTAGAGATGAATTTCTATCATTGGTTCAGTCTATTGTTGGTTCAACCGTCTGCGACTGAACCATA
>CAYSEG010000026.1:0-9176 GCA_964430135.1 uncultured Candidatus Saccharibacteria bacterium
AAGATTGCCGATGAATGTGATTTTTCTTTTGATATTTTTGATGTCAAAGTTTTAAATTTTGCCCCGAGTCATTTTCTGAATAATATTTTTAGTCGAGGTAAATTAGTTTCTTGTAAGAATCAGCAGTTGCTATCTGCTATAATAGAGCGTACATCTTTGGATGCTGTTTCTAATGAACATATTATCCATCGATCTTTAAGAGAATTAGTGCCAGCGTAATTTTATAGTTTTTATGGAAATGGATAAAGAAAAAATTAAGCAAAGATTTTCTGAGATCAATATCTTATTTCATTGGATAATAAAAAATTTTGGTCTAAAAAAGAAAATATTGCCGCGGTTAAATGTTATCTTTTGTAAGCCATAGAATCCGTAGGAAATATTTGCGTGCATATTGCGGCAAGAAAAATTCAATAAGGGTGTTTCGGCATTTGGTGAATGTTTTGAGATACTTGAAAAGGAAAAGTTTTTAAAATAAAATTTGGCTCAAAAATTAAGGAGGATGGTAAAATTCAAAAATAAATTAATCCATCGATATTGGGAAATTGACAATGAAAAAATCTTGGAGTATATGAGAGAAGATTTAGATGATTTTAGTGATTTTATGAAGATGGTTGATAAATTACTTTTCTAATATTATGCGAGAAGAAAAAATTTACAATATGGAACAAATGGAAAAACCTTATCTTTCAATAATCATCCCGGCCTACAATGAAGAAAAAAGGATTGGCAAAACTCTTTTAGCTATAAACGAATATTTAACAAAACAGGATTATTCTTATGAAATTCTTGTTGTTGATGGTGGATCAAGTGACAAAACAATTGAGATTATTAAAAAATTTCAAAAATCAATTGAAAACCTGCGATTTATAATAAGGAAAGAAGAATTCGGTAAAGGATATGTTGTTCGCGAAGGAATACTGGAAGCAAGGGGAGAATTTCGTCTTTTTACAGATGCGGACAATTCTACTCCAATTGATCAGATAGAAAAATTTTGGCCATATTTTCAAAAAGGTTATGATATTGTAATTGGTTCACGAGCTTTAAAAGAAAGTGAAATAAAAATTCGTCAGCCTTGGTTTCGTGAAATGCCCGGCAGACTTTCAAATATTCTCATTCAGATAATAGCAGTGTCGGGAATTAAAGATACTCAATGTGGCTTTAAATGTTTTACAGCAAAAGCAGCTCAAGATATTTTCAAAAGGTCCGTTATTAACCGGTGGGGATTTGATATTGAAATTTTGGCAATTGGTCGAATGCTCGGTTATAAAATTAAAGAGGTTCCTGTTGTTTGGATTAATGATCCTAATAGTAAAGTTTCTTGGAAGGACTATCTTACTACACTTGAAGATTTATTCATGATTAAATGGAATTTAATTAAAAGAAAATACTCTTAAAGGCTGGAAGTAAAATCAAATATTAAAAATCAAAGTGCAAAATGACAATACAAAATACAAGATGACTCCTTATGGGGTCATCTTGAGGAGTTTCGTAAAGGGACGACGAAGGATTCTTCCGTAGAAATTCGGGGGTTCTTCTCTGTTATGGGGGTCAGAATGATTCCTTGTGGGGCCAGTTTTGATATGTCATTTTGACTTTTGTATTTTTATTTTGATTTTTCTATTATGCGTGTTATACTTCTAAAAGATGTTGAAAATCTTGGCAAAAAGTTTGATATTAAAAAAGTAACTGATGGTTATGCTCGTAATTTTCTCTTGCCTGAAAAATTAGCTACAGTTGCCACTGAAAAAGAAATAAAAAAGATTGAAGCACGGCGAGCTGCAGAGATAAAAAAAGCCGAGAAAGAATTGCATAAAGCCGAAGAGATGGCTCGCGAATTAGAAGGTTTAACTCTTGAAATTTCAGCTAGCGCAGGCAAAGACGGCAAGCTTTATGGAAGTATTTCTTCTCAAAAACTTTCCGAAGCGTTAAAAGAAAAGGGATTTGATATTAATAAGAGGAAAATAACAATAAAAGAACCTATTAGGGAGTTAGGAGAGTATTTTATTTATGTAAATTTAGCTCATAATTTGGAAGCACGGGTTAATGTTGTTGTAACAGAAGAAACATCAGAGGAATAGTTTAATTTTTAAAATATGGCTACAAAATTTATTTTTATTATTGGAGGGGTAATGTCTTCTGTCGGGAAAGGTATTGCTACGGCTTCTATTGGAAAAATTTTACAGTCAAAAGGTTATCGCGTTTGTATGATAAAATGTGATATGTATATTAATATTGACGCCGGGACAATCCGGCCGACAGAACATGGTGAAGTGTTTGTGGGAGAAGATGGAATTGAGGCAGATCAAGACTTAGGAAATTATGAAAGATTTACAGATATTTCATCAACGAGAGATAATTATATTACAACTGGGCAAATTTACAAGACAGTTATTGAAAAAGAAAGAAACTTAGAATACGGTGGTGAAGATGTTGAAGTTGTGCCGGATATTCCGAATGAGATAATAAGAAGAATAAAAAAGTCATCGCAAAAGAACAAATCACAAGTGGCTATTATTGAAATAGGCGGCACAGTTGGAGAATATCAGAACTTGTTATTTTTAGAAGCCGCCAGAATGATGCGCCTTAAATCTCCTAATGATGTTCTTTTTATTTTAGTCAGTTATCTTCCGATTCCGAAAAAAGTAGGCGAGATGAAAACAAAACCGACCCAATACGCAGCGCGTTCTTTGAATTCAGCGGGAATCCAAGCAGATTTTATATTAGCCAGAGCAGAAAAACTTCTAGACAAAAAACGAAGAGAAAAATTATCTATATTCTGCAATATACCTATTGAAAATATAATTTCTGCTCCGGATACAGATTCTGTTTATGAGGTCCCGTTAAATTTTGAAAAAGAAGAATTAGGAAATAAAATTCTTCAAAAATTTAATCTGAATTCTCAAAGAAATGACTTAAGGGATTGGGAACAGTTAGTAAAAAAAATAAAATCAATAAAGAAACAAGTTAAAATTGCGGTAGTTGGAAAATATTTTGCCACTGGTGATTTTGTTTTATCTGATTCTTATATTTCTGTAATAGAGGCGATAAAACATGCATCATGGGCAAATGATGTGAATCCCAATTTGACTTGGATTGATTCAAAAAAAATTGAAGGCAGTCCCGATCGAGTAAAAATCTTGAACAATTACGATGGAATAATTGTTCCTGGGGGATTCGGCAGTCGCGGAGTTGAAGGAATTATTGAGGCAATAAAATATGCGAGAGTTAACCAGATTCCGTTTTTAGGACTATGTTATGGAATGCAACTGGCAGTAATTGAATTTGCCAGAAATGTGGCAAGTTTTAAAGACGCAAATTCAACCGAGATTAATCCCAAGACAAAATATCCAGTGATTGATTTAATGGAAGAGCAGAAAGAAAAATTAAAAGAAAAGAAATATGGAGGAACAATGAGATTAGGTGCTTATAAATGTCGTCTTCAGCAAGGGACTCGCGCTTACAAAGCTTATAATAATTCTTTAATTTTTGAACGGCACCGCCATCGTTATGAATTTAATAATAAGTATAAAAACGATTTAGAAAATAAGGGAATGGTTTTTTCTGGAATTAATCCAGAGATGGATTTAGTAGAAATTATTGAACTTAAAAAATCAAATCATCCATTTTTTGTAGCGACTCAATTTCATCCGGAATTCAAATCAAGGCCATTAAAACCGCATCCACTTTTTAGAGATTTTATTAAAAGTGCCATAAAAAAATAGGAGGCAATTTTTTATCTCCAATTTATTCGTATACTTAAATCCGTGATCAATTTTTCTACTTGGTTTCTAACCTTTGTTCTTTCTTTAATTTCTTCCATTTTCATAACACTTCTTTCATAATAGTTCCTAATTTTTTATATTTTGATGGTACGGAAGTGAAAATCTCTCCAAAGCGGCTTTTTCGCTAATTAAAAGTTAGTATAAATTTGTAGCTAATGTGTCATTCTGAATTTATTTTAGAATCTTTTATCTATATTTCGTAGACTATTTGTTTCAACGATAAGATAAAAAAGATCTTGAAACAAGTTCAAAATGACAGATTAATTTAATGAAAGTAATTCAAGACATTAGGCCGCCAGCGCCAAAAGACAAAGTATTACGAGAAGAAAACCTTTTTTTTCAAGGAAATCAAAAGAAACGCTATTTTTCTGTTTGGGTTAAATTTGTTTTATTTATCTTTTTATTCGCTGGTCTTGCCGGCGGCACTTTTGCTTTTGGGGTTCTTTCAGCAGGGCAGGAGGTTCTTAATTGCGAAGAATATCCATCGTCTTCTTTTATTCAGTTTAAGAACTTAATTTTATCTAAAAATAGACCCTTAAAAGGCGAAGAGGATGGCAGAGTAAATATTTTATTTTTAGGTAAAGGCGGTGAGGGCCATCCAGGAGGCGGACTAACTGATACAATTCTTCTTGTCAGTATTCAGCCTCAAACTAAAAGAATGGCTATGATTTCCATTCCCAGAGATTTATATATTAAGGTTTCAGAAGCTGGGTATTATATCAGAATAAACGCCGTTGAGCAATTCGGGGAAAATTATTATGGCTCTAAAGAAGAAGGAATATCTTTACTTAGAAAAACAATTTCTGAGATTACAGGAGTTCCTATTCATTATTATGCTCAGTTAGATTTTAGTGGTTTTATTGAAATAATAGATAAATTAGGGGGAATTGAAATAGATATTGAGGAAGATATTAATGATCCTCTTTTCCCTGGGCCAAGATATACTTATGAACCTTTTTCTTTAAAAGCCGGAAAATATAATTTAGACGGTGAAACTGCTTTAAAATTTGTCCGTACGCGCCATAGCTTGAGAGGAGATTTTGATAGAATTCAGCGCCAACAAAAAGTTTTGATCGCAATCAAAAATAAAGTATTTGAGGGTAATATTGTCCAGAATATTTTTTCTTTCAATAATATTTTAAAAGGTCTGAAGGGTCATTTGGATACTGATATTCAGCTAGGTGAGGCAAAACGATTTTTAGATATAGCCGGAGATATTGATAATTATAAGATAATAAATAAAGTTTTAGATAATAATCCTAAGGATGGAGTTTTAAAAAGTGGCGGAATTAAGGGAATATCAGTACTTTTACCTCGCAGAGATGACTTTAAGGAGATTCAAGAGTTTTGTAGGAATATTTTTGAACTTTCAACTGTAAAACATTGAAAGGAATCCAGCCTTTAGGCTGTTATGAAACCCTAAAGGGTAAATTTCAATGTTAATTATATTTTATGAAACTTATTGCTGGCTTGGGCAACCCTGGTAAAAATTATGAACGTACTAGGCATAATCTTGGTTTTAGGGCTGTTGGATTTTTTTTGTCAGCAGAGGCACAAAATTTTACATTCCTGCATTTAAATAAAAGATTTAATGCTCTTGTTAGTGAGGGTAGTTTCGAAAACGAAAAGATTATTTTAGCGTGTCCTCAGACTTTTATGAATAGTTCTGGAACGGCAATTAAAACCCTAAGTTCATATTATAAAATTAATCCTCAAGATATTTGGATTATTCATGATGATCTCGATCTTGTTTTAGGAAAATTGAGAATTTCTCAAAGAAGATCATCAGGGGGACACAAGGGAGTTCAATCAATTATCGATCAATTGGGAACAAATGATTTTTTAAGATTTCGAATCGGTATTCGGCCGATTAATATAGAAACCAAACGGATTGATATTGAAAAATTTGTTTTACAGAAATTCACTACAGAAGAAGAGAAAATTATTCAGGAAGCGGTTGAGAAAGTCGCTTTAGCTCTTAAGGTAGCTTTAGAGAAAGGAATTGGTAGGGCAATGTGTGAATTTAATTAATTTTCAAATTATCATTGCGATGAGTTCCAGAATTTTTGGCAAACCTTTAATTTAAAAGTTTTGTTATTTTCTACAGAATTGCTTTAGGGCTAAAGCCCTTCGCAATGACAGCTATTTTTTATGTTTAAATCTATTCTTCGCAAAATTTTGCCCTACAGAGCAATCCTTTGGACGCATAAAATAAGAGTTGTTGCGGCAGCGGTTATTTACGGTTTTCCAGCGAAGAAATTAGTCGTCATTGGTGTGGCTGGCACCAAAGGCAAGACGACTACCTGTAATTTTATCGCTAAAATTTTAGAAGAAGGCGGATTTAAAGTAGGGATGATCACAACAGCTAATTTGAAAATCGGCAAAAAAGAGTGGCTGAATAAAGTAAAGATGACAACCCCTTCCTCTTTTTTTATTCAGAAATTTCTGCGCGAGGCAGTAAGAGAAAAATGTGATTATGCGATTATTGAAACCACTTCTCATGGTCTTGCCCAGTATCGCCATTGGGGAATCAATTATCAGATTGTTGTTTTGACTAATTTAATGCCTGACCATCTTGATTATCATAAAACTTACGAAAATTACCGGGATGTACATTTAAAATTATTCACTTCAGATCTTAAGACAGTTATTATTAATGCAGATGATCAAGGTTCGGCATTTTTTCTTAAATTCCCAGTAAAAGAAAAATATATTTTTACAATAACTAACAACGAACGATTTCCAGAGGAAATTTATCACTTATCACTTATCACTTATCACTTATCAGATGACGGCAGTTCATTCAAGGTTGCTACGCCTTGCGGATCTTTAGATATTAATTTGTCTTTACCCGGCAAATTCAATATTTATAATGCTTTAGCAGCTATTGGCGTTGGGCTTTCTCAGGGGATAAAGCTTGAAAAAAATAAATCTGCTTTAGAAAAAATAAAAGGAGTTCCTGGTCGTTTAGAAAAAATTGATTTAGGTCCTGCCTTTATTTCAAAGAAAATGACGGGCAAGCAAGATTTTAAGGTTATTGTTGATTATGCTCATTCACCCGATTCTTTAAAAAGTTTTTATGAAGCCGTTGTGCCAAGCGCTAAAGGAAAAGTGATTGTTGTTTTAGGCGCTTGCGGAGACAGAGATAAAACTGTCCGACCGATTTTAGGGAAACTCGCGGCGGAGTATGCTGATTATGTAATTGTTACTAATGAAGATCCGTACTCTGAAAAACCGGAAGATATTATTGAACAGGTAAGTCAAGGCGTGGAAGAGGCTATGAAGTCAAAAGTCAAAAGCATGCCCTCGAGGGCCATCGGTGGTCAAAAGTCAAAAGCGCAATTCAAAATTCAAAAGTATTATAAAATTTTAGACAGAAAAGAAGCAATTGGGAAAGCGATAGATATGGCTGATGAAGGCGATCTAGTCTTAATTACTGGCAAAGGCGCGGAGCAGTGGATTGTTTGGGGCAATAAAAAAATTCCTTGGGATGATCGGAAAGTTGCCAGAGAGGCAATTAGAAAGAAATTGGAAAAATAAAAAAAAGATGAGCTAAAAATTTTATTTGCTCATCAAGTTTTGAATAGTTTTAGAAATTGAGGGGCTTAAGATATTATCGGTAATATTGTTATTTCTGGTTTCACAAAAAAACTTTTTATTATCCCAAAAAGATAGGATTCTTTTCTGAATTTTTCTGTAAGAACCGCTTGTAGATATTTTGGGTCGCTGTTCGGTGGTATGCGCGTTATTTGAGAATACGCCATTCCCCCTTCTCCTACTTTAACGGAAGCTGGAGAAATAGATATCCACTTGCCGTCTGGAGTCTTTATCGTTATTTTTCTATTTTTTTTTGTTGCTAATATTACTATCGCTGATATTTCTTCTGCTATTTTCTCTTGCAAATCGTCCGTTTCTATTGGGTTTTCTTTTGATTTTTGCTGGTCATCAAGTGCTTCTATTACTTTTTTCATCAAACACATTTTTTTCTTTTTCACCTCCTAATAAAGGGTGCAAAGATGGTTTTTTAAAGCCATCTTTATATATCTTAAGATAATTTTCAGATTATGTCAAGAGTTAAAGCGGGATTGACATATCCTTACTTCGGTCGGGCTCGCAACAACAGATTCAGTAAGCAATTTCCTAAAAAAATAAGAACAGTTGTGCTTTTTTCGGGTGGATTAGATTCAATTTTAGCAACGAAGATTTTACAAAGCCAAAACATTTATGTTGAGGGATTATTTTTTGCCAGTCTCTTTTGGAAATCTGAAGGAGCTAAAACAGCGGCAGAAAGGTGTGGAGTAAAATTAAACATTATAAAATTAGGCGATGATTATTTAAAGATAATTAAAAAACCTCGTTTTGGCCGCGGCAAAGGAATGAATCCCTGCCTTGATTGCCGGATTTTTATGTTGAAGAAAGCTAAAGAGTTTATAAGAAAGAAAAAATTTGATTTTGTCGCCACGGGTGAAGTTTTGGGCCAAAGGCCATTAACCCAGAACAAAAAAGCCTTGGAATTTACTGAAAGAACTTCTGGGCTTTCCGGAGCGCTTCTTAGACCTCTCTCAGCTAAACTTTTGACGCCGATCAAATTAGAAAAAGAGAGAAAGATTTTAAGAGAAAAATTTTTTGATATCCAAGGAAGATCGCGTCAGCGTCAAATGGATATGGCAGACCGTTGGGGAATTCGGGAATATCCCAGTCCAGCAGGCGGATGTCTTTTGACTGATCTGGAATTTTCAAAACGTATTCGCGAATTATTTGAAAAACATCCTCGTTGTAGCGCTAAAGATGTAGAATTGTTGAAATTGGGACGGCATTTTTGGATTAATAAAACAAAAATTATTGTCGGAAGAAATAAAGAAGAAAACGAAAGATTAGAAAAATTAGCCGATAAAGAAGATACTTTAATAGAGCTAAAAGATTTTACCGGCCCTTTAGTTTTAATTCGAGGAAGAACCACTAAAAAAATTTTAGAAAAAGCTGGGTTTTTGACCGCTAATTATTCTACTAAAACAAAAAGGTTGTCTGGCGTGAAAATAGAATATTGGCGAAAAGACGCAAAAAGAAAAAAAATAATTATTGTTAAATAAACAAATAAGCAAAAAGCATCTTAAAAATATTTTTAATTTGCTTATTTCTTTAAATGCGAAATGCTTTAAATTCTCATAATGGCGGAAAATGATAGTATGAAAACTTAAAACATTATAATAAACCGCTACGAAAACTTAAATTTAATTATACAATAATATAAAGAGAGTGGTAGGTTTTTTAGATAATTAAAACTTGATAAGTTCAAAAATAAATTAAGTTGAAAGATACTTATAACACATATACGACGACCGTTATATTTGTGTTATATTATTTTTAAATGGGAGTACTTTTGTGATATTTACC
>CAYSEG010000027.1:0-9124 GCA_964430135.1 uncultured Candidatus Saccharibacteria bacterium
TTATATTTTTAAAAAGATTTAAGCAAAAAACTGGTCGCAATTACTGAACGATGCTCGAACTTACTTTGGACAGACAGAATTCTGCGCCCTAACCCCAATAGTATAGCAAAGCTGACCACGGGGCGCGGCAGACGCCGATCCTTTCCGTCCCAGGAACGGAAAACCCCAGCCCTTGTTTGTAATCAAGATTAATATTTTCTCTTTATTGTTGATTGCAAAATTCTATTATATCCTGAAAGGTAATTTTTTCTATTTCTTTGGTGTAAAACATAATTAAGTCATACTAAATTTATACAACTTTATGTAATTAATCTTCCATTTTCTCTTTGGCAACTTGTTTAATTTTTTGTTGTATTTTCTCCTTTCTGTATTCTAAAATTTCAGAAATTACCTCTATAACAACTTCTTCCCAAGATTCCAATCCAAACTCTACTCCTTTTTTAATTTGTTCTAATTCTTCTATACTCAGTTTTTTCAAACTTTTTCAAGGCAATACTTTGAACATCCTTTTTGGAAATTACAAAAATATTTTTACTTCCCATAATTACCTATTCCAAATTATAAGTTTGTGATAAGTAGCCATATTTTTATTTAAATAATTCCTCAATTGGAACTTTTTAAAGCATCAGCTTTTTTAAGTGTCTCTATTATTGGATTAGGATTTTCATCTGATTCAATGTTTACAATTATATTTAATACTAAATCTTCACTTTGACAACCTATCCTGCGAAATACCCTTTGTCTGCCGTTGTCAAACGGCAAGACACTAGGCGGGATGTTGCTCAAAAAAATTCGAGCGGCGTTCAGTAATTACGACTATATGATACATTCAGATTCTTTTGGCACGAAGGCAAACTCGTTTTCCCTAGTAATCGGGAAAGTTGCATCTGGTCGGGGATACCGGATTTGAACCGGTGACCTCACGCACCCGAAGCGTGCGCGCTACCGCTGCGCCAATCCCCGAAATTATTTCAGATAAAATTTTTTCTTTTCTTCTGCTTCAATCTCTTCTTTTTTTTCTTCCACTTCTCTTGCCCGTTCCTTAAGAATCTCCAAAGATAAATTGCCGAATTCTTTAATTTTCTTTTCAAGAATGTCTCTTTTATTTAAAGAAGGATCCTCTAAAACTTCAGCCAGAAGAGCATTAAGAACAGCTCCAACCATCGGACCCGGCTTAATATCTAAAACCCTCATCACATCCCCGCCGCCCACCTTAAGCATTTTGACTGAAATTGGATCTTTAGAAACTTTTTTAATCAGATATTCTAAATGCCGTAATTTATAAGGTTTTGCTTTCGGCACGCCGCTGCCAAGCCGGTCGGCAATCCTTAGCGCGATCAAATCCTCCATATTTTCAAGCCCAACGCGGCGAATAAGACGGCGGACACCAGACTCTGTCACCTCGCCAACATTATAATAAAACATATGGTTTTTAACTAAAAGAGCGACCTTTTCAATAAGTTCTTTTGAAAATCTGAGTCTCTCCAAAATTTTCATAGTTATTTTTGCACCGACCCGGTCATGATTATAAAAAGTGGCATCAGGACCTTTTCCTCTTTTTGTCTCTGGTTTAGCAATATCATGAAAAAGAGCGGCAAGGCGCACCTCAAGTTTTTTACTTGGACAATATTTTAATGAAAGAACTGAATGCTGAAAAATAGTATAAATATGATGCCTGTTTTGGCTAACTCCAATGCCTTTCTCTAATTCCGGAACGATAAATTTTAAAAGGCCGGTGTCCTTCAAAAGTAAAATTCCCCTGTCTGGACAATCAGATAAAATTACCTTTACTAATTCATCTCTGATACGCTCTTTTGAAACCGCCTTAATCCAAAAAGCGTTTTTTTGGATAGCCTTAAAAGTTTCCGGCTCTATTTCAAAATTCAAGGTTGTTGCCAAACGGACAGCTCGCATCATTCTCAAAGCATCTTCACTAAATCTATCCTCTGGCTTCCCCACGGCCCGAATAAGTTTGTTTGCGAGGTCTTTCTGCCCTTTAAACAAATCGATAATGTTTAACTTTTCATTTTTAACTTTCGGTTTAGACACCATAGGCGTCGCTGCCATTGCGTTAATCGTAAAATCTCTTCTTGCTAGATCTTCTTCAATAGATTTTGCCCAGTGAATCTGATCGGGGTGCCGCTTGTCCGAATATTTTTCTTCTGTCCTAAATGGGGTAATCTCTACTTCTATAAATTGAAGTTTTTGAATTTTGTTATTTTTGAATTTTAAATCGTCATTTTGCTTTTTGATCTTTGATTTTTGAATTCGGACTGTAACTGTGCCGAATTTGTTTTTGTAAAAACTGTCAGAAAAAACTTTTTGAATTTCTTCAGGTTTAGCGTTAGTTGTCACGTCCCAATCTTTTGGCTCAACGCCACGTAAAAAATCACGGACACAGCCTCCGACAATATAGGCTTCATATCCGGCTTCTTTAAGTTTGTCCAAGACAAATTTAACTTCTTTTGATATCTCCATATATTTTATTTTATCACAATTAAATCCAATTGACTAACTTTTAATTTTTGCTATACTAAAACAGAATTGCCCTTAATTTAGAAATTTTACCCATTGACAAGGATTTGCTTCGGGCCGTTCTGGCAACTTAATAGACGCTTGCCCGCCAATCGCCTGACGGCTCAAAGTTTGAAGGGGCGGATCTACCCGCAATGCTTAAGCCCTTGTAGTTCAATGGATAGAACAAGGGACTCCTAAGCCCTAGATAGAGGTTCGATTCCTCTCAAGGGCATTGTGAAAGTAGACGGGGCCGTTGGCGCAGTTGGTAGCGCGTCTCGATGGCATCGAGAAGGTCGCCGGTTCAAGTCCGGCACGGTCCACAATATTAAACATCCAATGTTTTAAGGCATTGGATGTTTTAGGTTGCTTCGTGCCAGCGTTGTTTTTTTTAATCGGCAGCCCTGCGTACTCCTGTTTTTATTGCCTCGCTCTTCGCTCGTAAATAAAACTTTTTCCTTTTACTCAAACTCCCTTTCCAAAAATTTTATTTTCTCGCTACGAACTCGGCGACAAACAACCGCGTGGCACACCTTCGCGCTTACTCCGCTCGCCCAGAATAAAAAATTCGTTAATATTTTTTTAATTTTTTGCCAGACCTCCTCTTTTTTAATAATCGGAAACGAAATTTTTTTGCTATGACTTCCTCTAACGAGGAAACGCGAAGGCGCTTCCTGTCCGAGTTTTGCGGCGATTCCGGCCTCGCTTGCTTGTACTAATCTAAAAAATTAAGTTTCATTTTATCGTGGAGATTTCTTAACAAATTAAGGAAAATCCTAGAAACTAAATAAAGCACAATAAAAATGAAAATTATTGAAAAAAATTTTATCCATGAAATACGAGTTGGACTTTCCCATGGAAAATCTAGACTAACTTTCACTGGGAAAGTTGGATCAAGACGAGTTTGATCCTGTTCTAAAAATTTCAGCGGCAAACCCAACCTTACATTTGATTGTTCTTTTTTTGTTGTTGATTTCCACTGGAATAAATACTGAAGCTAAAACAAAAATTATGCTTAGCAAAAATATTACAAATGTATATTTTGCAGTAGCCATTTTATTAAAGGGTAAAGTTTAAAAAATAAACCAAAGATGATAGAATATTATCATCTATGGAATCATTTCGAACTAAGTATCCCAAACATTCTTAAACTAAATTTTGGAAAGCATCTGGCAATCGATTAAAATGTCAGAATTGCCATTATCTTTTTAGTCCCAAGCCTAATCCCTTAAACATTCCTAATAAGCTCTTAAAACAAACCGTCTCCAAACTCGTCCTTGAATATTCAACCAACATTATTCTTTACTAAAGTTAATGTTTCTAAATACAAACTTCTTAAAACATTAACTCTGTTAAGAATGGAAATGACTAAAGACGTGCCGGATGTCTTTAACGGATATGTCAAGGTTGACGAAAGTTTCTGGGTAGACAGATGAAAAACAGAAAGCTTCAGGAACGGCTTAAATATCAGAAAAGAAGCAAACAAACAAGAGGATTCGAGACTATCAAACAACCAGTCTTCAGCATACTTTGTAGAAACGGCAAGACCTAGGCAAAAGTGATAGACAGAACCGAGGACATAGATTTACAACCTTTTATTTTTTATTAAAAGCACTACTTATCTTTACCGTTGCTCGACGAGAAATACCTTCCACAACGCTGTAAATAACAGGAATTACCACCAGCGTCAACACAGTAGCGACCAATAAACCGCCAATTACAGCAATAGCCATTGGCCGCATTATCTCTGACCCCTCTTGTCTGGCTAAAGCCATAGGCATCATTCCAAATATTGTAGTTAAAGAAGTAATTAAAATTGGACGAAGTCGGGTGGTACCACCTTCAATTAAAGCATTCAATGTATCCATTCCTCTTTTGCGTAGTTGATTAACATAATCAATTAAAACAATAGCATTGTTTACCACAATACCGGCCAGCATTATTATGCCAATAAAGGAAGGCAAAGACAATGTTTGTCCGGTGATAGATAAAGCCAACCCAACACCAATAAACGCCAGTGGTATCTCAAACATCACTATAAAAGGATAGATTAAAGATTCAAACTGCGAAGCCATTACCATATAAACCAACAGAGTTGCTAAAATTAAAGCGCCACTTAATACTTTAAAACTATCTTGCATCTGTTTATATGAACCGCCATATTCAATAAAATAACCAGTTGGCAATGAATAATCAGCTAATTCTTTTTTAATATCCTCCATAATACTACCGACATCTCTATCAACGACATTTGCGGTCACCAAAACTACTCTCAATTGATCTTCCCGGTCAATTTTAACAGGACCTTGCTTTTTTGATATTTCAGCCACCTGCCCCAATAAGATAGATCTACCCAAAGATGAAAAAATGGTTAGTCTTTTAATATCTTCAATATTTTGTCGATATTCGGGACTATAGCGAACTCTAATATCAATCTCCTCTCCGGCTTGACGAAACTTAGTCGCTACTACCCCCTGCATAGAGTTTTTAACCGTGGCGCCAATTTGACCGACAGAAAGCCCTAAATGAGCGGCTTTTTCTCGGTCAATTTTAATGGCTATTTCCGGCTTGCCTTCAGCCAGGCTATTTTTGACATCCCGCACCCCTTCTATTTGAGATATTTTTTCGGCCATCTTATAGCTAATTTCTTTTAATCGAGACAAATCTTTGCCAAAAATTTTTATTTCAATAGGATTATCTGAACCAAACATTTGTTGAGTCATATCCGTAAAAGTAACTTCCACCCCTCTGATTTTAGGCAAATTTTCTCTAATTATTTCTTGAATTTCTTGGCTGGATAACTGACGATCTTTTTTATCTTTTAACTTAATCATAATAGTTGACTCATCAACACTAGCTGAACCAAAGCCCATACCCACATCCATTTTGCCGCCTTCAACTAACCCCCCAAAACTGCTCGCACTATCAACATCTTTCAATTCCAAAATAACATCTTCTATTTGGCCAACTACTTTGTTGGTTTCTTCTAAAGAAGTACCCGGAGGCATCTTTAATTGCAAAATTAACATTGGCCGATCGCCAAGCGGCATAAATTCAGTGCCAATAAAAGGAATTAAACAAAGTGATAAAATCAACAACCCTCCAGTGATTAAAATTGCCTTTTTTTGATGATTAAGCGCCCAAACAAGAATCCTTTTATAATAATTTTGAATTTTTTCAAATTTCTGGCTGCCCGAAATTTCTTTATCTTCTTTAGCCGTTCTTTTTTTGAATATTTTTGAAGCCATCATTGGCACAATAGTTAAAGCAATAAATAAAGAAGCGGCTAAGGCAAAAGAAACAGTTAAAGCTAATCCCCGAGAAATTTGGCCGGCTATTCCGCCGCTTAAAGCCAGAGGAAAAAATACCGCAATGGTAGTCAAAGTGGAAGCAGTAATAGCCATCCCAATTTCAGAAGCGCCGACTTTTGCCGCTTCTTTTCGTTCTTTGCCTTGCTCCAAATGCCGATAAATATTTTCTATCACCACAATAGCTGAATCCACCATCATTCCAATCCCCAAAGCCAAACCGCCTAAAGTCATTATATTCAGAGTATAGCCGGCTATATATAAAGGGATAAAAGTGGCTAATAAAGATAAAGGAATGGCGGTAATAATAGTCAAGGTTGGCCGCCAATTTCTTAAAAACAAAAAAATGAGGAAGCCGGCTAAAAACCCGCCAATAATCCCATTTTGAACCACTGAACCAGTAGCTTTTTTAATAAATCTGCTTTGATCAAAAACCAAATTAAACTCTATGCCGCTGGGCAGGTTTTTCTTTAATTCAGGCAATTCTTTAGTCACCCGGTCAGCCACCTCGTTAGTATTACTACCTGATTGTTTGTTGATTAGCAATAAAACGCTATCTTTTTTATTGGTCCGGCTATAACTTCTTTCTTCTTTGTAAGTATCTATTATTTTAGCCACATCTTTAAGATAAACCGGTGCTCCTCCTTTTACACAAAGAACTGTATTTTTAATTTCCTCTAAATTTTCATATTCTCCAATAGTCCGTAGGGTAAATTCTTGAATTCCTTCAATAATATGACCGCCGGAAATATTAATATTTTCCCCGCGAAGAATTTGAATGACTTGAGATTGAGTTAAACCATAAGATTCTAATAATGATTTATCTAAACTAACCAGAATTTCTCTTTGCCGACCGCCCATTATTTGAACAGAGGCCACTCCATTTAGCCGCTCTAATTTATCTTTAATATTATCTTCTAAAAGACGACGCAGTTCTAAAGTATTTAAATTCTCTGAGGTTACTCCATAGTTCAAAATCGGCATTGCTCCGATATCCAATTTAACTACTAAAGGTCTCTCAGTGTCGGCTGGCAAGAAATCTTGAATTAAATCAAGTTTATCTCTTATATCTTGAGCCGCGGAGTCAATATTAGTACTCCAATTAAATTCAATCATTACCGCAGACAAACCTTCTTGTGAAAAAGATTTAATTGATTTAACATCTTGAATAGTTGACACAGCGTCTTCAATAGGTTTAGTTAGAACTTCTTCAATATCTTCCGAGGTTACACCCGAATAAGTAGTCACTACCGAAACTACCGGATATTCAATTTCCGGCAGCAAATCTAAATCAAGTTTAGAAAAAAACAAAGTACCCAAAACAACAATAATTAAAGCAATCATCAGAATAGTTACTGGTTTATTAACTGAAAAATCTGCTAATTTCATAGGATTATTGATTTTTTATTGTTACTAAATCGCCGTCTTCAAGATCATAATTTCCATTAACAATAATTTCTTCTCCCGCGGATAACCCTTCCACAACTTTTAATCTATTTTCGTCAATAACTTCGGTTTTAACAGTTTTTATCTTAACTTTTGAATTCTCCACAACATAAATTTTTTCAACGCCTTCTTCCTTGAATATTGCTGATTTTGGAATTACTAAAATGTCTTTTTGTTTGTCGGTAATGATTTTTACATCAGCCACCATACCGGCTTTGATTCTTTCATCAGTATTTTCCAATTGAATTTTAACAGGAAACTTTTTACTTACTGGATCAGCCACAGAACTGACATAATAAACCTTTCCAATAAACTTTTCATCAGGATAAGCCGTCAATCTAATCTCAACTTCTTGACCAATAAAAACTTTACCAATATCAAATTCAGTTAAAGACAATTCAATTTCTATACCCCTGGTATTTACGATTTCAGCCACTGGGCTACCGGCCATTGCCATTTCTCCTACTTCTATATATTTTCGGCTGACTATACCGGAAATAGGCGCTGTAATCGTAGTATTATCTAATTGCGCTTGTATGGAATCTAGTTGCCCTTGAGCGGCAGCAATCTGCAGTTCTGCCCGCTTTTCAACGCTGACCAAATTCGCTTCAGCTGATTCAAGTTGTTTTTGTGCTGCTTCTACTTGTGACTGAGCTTGCGCTTTTGTTAAAATTAAATTTTGTTTTGCTTGCTCAAGTGCGGTTTTAGCCGCCTCATAAGCCGACTGAGCCGTATCATTTCCCGCAGTTTCTCCCAGTATGGAATTAATAATAGCTTGTTTATTAGCCTGCAACGTGCTAATAGCGGCATTAATGCCGTAAGGGCCGTTTAAATTAGTGTCAATAGATGTTTTCAAGCCGGCCAAGCTTGAAGCCGGAAAGCCGCTGCATGTTATAGTATTGTCTAATAATATTCTGGTTTGAATTAATGTTTGCTTTGTTAAATTCAAAGCACTGTCGACTGTATTTACAACACTGTCAATTTTATTAAAAGAAGAATTTATATCTAAATCATTATAGCTGTTTTCAGCTATTTCGTAGTAGCTTCTAGCCTGCCAAAATAAGTTTTTTGTGTCTCGCAAACTTTGAGAGTTTTTAACGCCCAGCACATCCTCATAACTATCATTAGAAGAAGCGTTACCGGGGCTTTCACCAATAATATCGCCTACGGCGGTCAAGGCCGTGTTAATGGTTGATAAATTACTTTGCATAGTCGTTTTAATACTGTTATAGCAATTTTGAACTGTTTGTTCATTTGTGATTCTGGTATCATCCAAAGATGATTTTGCGTTTTCTAATGCAACTTCAGCCGCTTTAACCGCCAATTCAGCATTTTTAATATTTTCTTGTGTATTAACTTTAGTATTTTCTAATGCTGATTTTGCCGTTTCTGTCGCGACCTTAGCCGCCTTTATATCTTGATTCATTGAAGTGCGGGTATTAATTAAATTGGCCTGGGCGTTGTTGTAAGCTGTTCGCAGGGTTTGATCCTGTTCTAATTGAATAATAGTTTGCCCGGCACTAACCCATTCTCCTTCTTTAAAGTAAACGCCCACAACCTTGCCTGTCATCTTAGAACTGACTTCAGCCTTACTTAAAGGTTTAGTCACGGAAGAAGCGGAAATATTTTGAGTAATATCCTCTAAAGAAGATATTTTTTTAGTTTGGACAACAACTGTTCTTTTATTAGAAACGGCTTCGGTGTCGCTTGAGGTACCGTTAAATAAATTGGCCAACAAGAAATTATTGCCTCTTGCTGTAGAAAATGAACTGGTTACAACTATTAAACCAACGACTACAATAACACCAAACAACATTCTTCTGTATATTTTGTTTTTAATTAAAGTTTTCATAGAT
>CAYSEG010000028.1:0-8456 GCA_964430135.1 uncultured Candidatus Saccharibacteria bacterium
AACAAAAGAAGATATTGCTGATGAATTGGCTGATATATTATATTGTCTTATAAGAGTCGCTGAACACTATGGAATTGACCTTGAAGAAGCACATCTCAAAGCAAGAAGAAGTGAATTAAAAAGTCTTGGCAAAAAACCAGATTTTTAACAGCCCATGTCCAGCTTTCTAAGTATATTTCCATAGGTGCTGGAAAGATTGTTTTTTTTGATAGATCCACTAAAATTTAAGAAATGCTTACAGATGGCTTAGAGAGCTGGCTTCTTTTATCTGTAGAACGTTATATGAAATCTTGAGCTTCGGGCTCAAATGAAAAGATTTAAATAAATTATTTATCATTTTGTAAAAGGAGGTGAAAAATATGTTGTCAAAAATACCTATAAATCTTGAGAAAATAAAAAAAGAAGATTTGGACAAAGAGATATTAAGACTCGGGATGATAGCTGAATTAGATGCTGTAAGCCTTTATGAGCAAATGGCAGCCATGACTGAAAATGAAAATATTAAGAAAATTCTTCTGGACATAGCAAAAGAAGAAAAAACGCATGTAGGAGAATTCCAGACTTTATTGCTTGAACTAGATACAGAGCAAGAGAGGGAATTAGAAGAAGGGAAAAAAGAAGTAAACGAAAAAATATAAAAATAATCTTGCAAATCCTCTGTTATGAAAGTTACTATTGTTTATGATAATACTGCTGTAAGATGTGATCTCCAAGCTGATTGGGGGAGTCTGTATTGGTAGAAACCAAAGGAATAAAAATTATTTTTGATACAGGTGCAAATGGATATATTTTGCTTTCAAAAGAGTTTGGATTTGATTTGTTCCACTCATTGCACTCAATATATCTCAGAAATAAAATCTTTGTATCACGAGAAATATGTGGAAGGAGGAGGAGGAAGAATAATTAAAATTTAAAAGTTATAAGTAAGAAAGTTTTACGGAATGGTATTCTATATTAGAAAAAGAAGGAGGTATTAAATGAAAATAACAGTAAGTTTAACAGGAAAAACTTTAGAATTAGAAAGTAAAATTGACGCAAGATTTGGCAGATATTCTCATTTTTGATTGTGAAAATTAAAGATAAAGAGATAAAAATCTTAAAACGAGAAAATATAACTGCCGGATAAATGGGCGGACCACTCTTGAAAAATAAATAGATATCTGGTAGAATGTAAGAGTAAGTTAATTTAGCTAAAGAATGCTTTAAAATAAGCAACAATATGAGATTTCTGATTCAAATTTTAACCAATGCCTTAGCTATTCTTTTAGCTGCCTATTTAATTGATGGGATCAGCTTTAAAGGCGATTGGACTATTTTAATTATTGCCGGTCTTATTTTAGGATTGATTAATTTTTTTGTTAAACCAGTTTTGAAGCTAATTTCCGCCCCGATAATACTTTTAAGCTTAGGCACCTTTACGATTGTTATTAATATGATTCTTTTAGCATTGGTAGATTGGTTGGTTCCCGAACTTACTATTTCCGGTTTCTGGTCCCTTCTTTGGGGAGTAATTCTTATTAGTTTAGTTAATTTTTTTGTTTCTGGCTTATCTAAGAAATAGTAAAATGAAAATTCTAAATGTTGTCCAAATTATAATTTCAATCCTTTTGATTGTTTCTATTCTTCTACAACAAAGAGGAGCAGGGCTTGGATCTGTTTTTGGCGGGCAAGATGAAGTTTATAGAACAAAAAGAGGTTTTGAAAAGATTCTTTTTATTTCTACAATTATTCTGGCAATTGCCTTTTTGGGAACAGCTTTTGCAAATGTGATTATTCGGTAAACCTTTAGAAATTTCTGCGTGAGAGAGGGTATTATTTCTAATGGGGTAAATTATAATTGCCAATAAGCTTAAATCTATTCGTAACTCCAAGAAACTTAATAAAACTTCAAGATTTTTTTTAACAGAGTCTTTCTTTGGTTTTAAAAAAAACCTAAAAAATAAAGCTTCTGGCGGAAAGACTAGTTTTAAGCTACCTAAATGGAGTCAGTTTAAAAGATTGCCTCGGCTTTTGACTAAAAAAGAACGGATGCTTATTATTAGTCTTCTTGGTTTAATTATCATTGCCAGCAGTTTTTTATGTTTTCAAAGCTGGCTTAAAGAAACTAAAGTTGTTCCAAAAGAAGGAGGGGAATATACAGAAGCAATAGTTGGTCAGCCCCGTTTTATTAATCCAATTTTAGCTCAAACAAATGATCCGGATCAAGATTTGTCTAAGTTGATTTTTTCCGGTCTTTTAAAATATAATTCAAAAGGTGAACTTGTTCCTGATCTTGCCGAAAAATATGCAGTTGGAGATTACGGCAGGATTTATGATTTTTTTCTAAGAAAAGGTATCTTATGGCATGATGGAGAATCTTTTGGGGCTGATGATGTCGTCTTTACCATAAAAACAATTCAAAATCCTGATTATAAAAGTCCTCTCAGAAGAAAGTGGAAGGGTGTTGAAGTAGAAAAGCTTGATGAGCGAACGGTTCGTTTTAAATTAAAAACCCCTTATGCTCCGTTTTTAAGCAATCTTACTGTTGGGATACTTCCCTGTCATATTTGGAAATATATAGGTCCAAGTAATTTTCCTTTTGCTGAATATAATCTTAAAAAACCAATCGGGACCGGTCCTTATAAATCCAGTCAATTTAAAAAAGATAAAAATGGTAAGATAAAATTATTTGTCCTTACTTCCAATAAAAATTATTATGGCAAAGTTCCATATTTAGAAAAAATAAATTTTAAATTTTATCCAAGCGAAGAAGAAGCTATAGCTTCTTATAATAAAAAAGAGGTTTCAGGTATAAATTACATTTCCGCGGCAAATATTGATAAGATAAGAAATAGAGAAAGTCTTAGATTATATTCGTTGTCTATTCCTCGATATTTTGCTGTTTTCTTTAATCAAAACAAAAGCAAGATCTTATCTGACAAAACCGTTCGTTTAGCCTTGGCTTATGCCACTGATAAAAAAGAACTTATAGATAAGGTACTTTTAGGACAAGGTGAGACGGTTGAGACTCCAATTCTTCCTTATCTTTTAGGTTACAATCCAGAAACCAAGATTTATGATTTTGCCGTAGAGCATGCTAATAATATTCTTGAGCGAGACGGGTGGCAGGATAAAGATGGAGATGGTGTTCGTGAAAAAGGAGACTTACATTTAGAGTTTACTTTAATTACTACTGATTGGCCGGAATTAGTCAAAACAGCCAATCTTTTAAAGGATCAATGGACTAAAATAGGAGCAAAAGTTAATGTCAAAACACCTCCAGTGGCAGAAATCCAACAAAATTATATCCACCCTCGTGAGTACGAAGCCTTGCTTTTTGGGGAAGTCTTGGGAGGTGATCCAGATCCATTTGCTTTTTGGCATTCTTCTCAAAAAAAGGATCCGGGGTTGAATCTCGCTTTATATTCGTCAGAAGAAGTGGATACGCTTTTAGAAGAAGGACGAACAAACCTTGATCCCGATGTCCGCGCGGAGAAATATCGTCGATTTCAGGAAATTATTGTCGATGATGTACCAGCAGTATTTTTATATAGTCCAACCTATCTTTATGCGGTCAACAGGAAAATTCAAGGCATTGAACTAAAAAATGTGGTTTTGCCTTCTGAAAGATTTTGTGACGTAGAAAATTGGTATATTAAGACGAGGAGAGTGCGGAGATAAGTTTAACTTCAGTATCAAGCTTACGTTCTATATAAGTGATAGAATAGTAAATGAAGTGTAGCAGAGTTTGTTATCGTAGCAAATAAATAACACATTCTGTTTCGCTTCGTATGTCATTCGTTTAGAAAATTCTGTTCTGTGTGTCATTTCCAAAGTCATCAAGTTTTAAGAAAATAATGTGAAAATTTTAATTTTAGCCGGAGGCAAAGGAACTCGCCTTTGGCCAATCAGCCGCAGGCAAAAGCCGAAACAATTTCAAAGACTTTTGAGCGACAAAACAATGCTTCAGGAGACAGTAGATCGTTTTATCGGCAAAAGTTCTCTTGGGGATATTTTCGTTTTAACTAGCGAGGAGTATAAAAAAGAAGTTTTTTCAGAACTTCCCAAATTACCGCGAGAAAATGTTATTGCCGAACCGCAAGCCCGAGAAAGAGTTGCCGCGATTGCTCTTTTTATGGCTTTAACAAAAGAAAAGAAATCTAAAGAACCAATAATAATTTTACCTTCGGACCATTTAATAAAGAAAAAAGAAGAATTTCTTAAGGCAATTATTCTCGGAGAAAAATTTATTAAGAAAAATCCCAACTATCTATTGGCTTTTGGCGCTGTTCCTACCTTCCCTGATACGGGACTTGGTTATATAAAAAAAGGAAAATTACTTGAGAAAATCAATGGTCAGGGTATTTACAAAGTTGTATTTTTTAAAGAAAAGCCAAATCTGGAACGAGCGAAAAGATATATCAGAAACGGCAAATATTTTTGGAATATGGGAATTTACATTTTTTCTCCGTCTCTGATAAAAAAATTGATCAAAGAATTCGTTCCTGATAATTACCGAATATACGAAAGGATTAAAGAGGCTTTTAAAAAACCAAATTTTAAAAAAACTCTCAGGAAGGAATATTCTGAGATGGATAATGTTTCTTTTGATTACGCCATTACTGAAAATTGCCAGAATGTCGCTTTTATCCCCACTAACGTCGGTTGGAGCGATGTTGGAAGTTGGTCAGTGCTGAAAGATTGCCTTTCTTCTCCTAATGGAAATTTTATTAAGGGAAATCATATTGGGATTGATTCTAAGAATATTATGGTATATGGAACAACCAATAGACTTGTTTCGACAATTGGCGTGAAAAATTTAGTGATTGCTTTTACTGATGATATTATCTTAATTTGTCAAAAAGATAAATCACAGGAAGTTAAAAAGATAATCAAAAAACTGGAAAAAGATAAAAAGTTTGATTATATTTAAAAATATGCGGCAAGAAATAAAACATCTTGATTATTATGTGATAAAAACAATTGAGAATTTAGAGAAATGGGAATATCCGAAATTAAAAATTAAAAGAGATGATTCTAATATTTTTTTGGGAAGCGGAACCGCTGCCTGCATAGGAGAATTGTTCACTGAAAAATTTAATGGAATTTCTCTTAATGTTTCGAATTATAAAAGATTCTTTGAAAAAGTAATTAAAAGAGATTTTGCCTCTATAAATATTGTTAATGCGTCTGGAGGTAAAGACGGATTAACAATGGCGTCTTTTCTTTCCGACAGGGGATTTAAACCGAATTTAATTACCTGTAATAGAGATGCCCCGGCGAAAAAATTTATAAAGGAAGAAAATATTTTTGTATTTCCTTCTTTTCAAGAACCTCCAACTTATAATGTCAGCACTTACAGTTCAATGATTTATTGGCTTTTTAGAGAGGATATGAAAAAGATAAAAGAATTCATAAATAATATAAAGATTCCAAATTTAAGGAAATATAAATATATTTTCTTTTTGGCGTCGGATGAATATACAACAGTAGCTCGGATAGTAAGCAGAAAAGTTGCTGAAACTTTAGAAGGAATAGGTTCAAATGGTGATGGATTTTCTAATGGAAGCCACGGAATGTTAAGACAACCAAATAAAGAAAGATTAATATTTTGTTTGAATCAAAAATATTTCACGGAAGAAAATGTTTATAGATTGAATATTAATTCTTATCTTGGTTTAATTCTTTCCACTTATTATATCATTGGTAAAAATCAAAACGATCAAGACACGGAAAACCTTTTGAAGGATTATAAAGAGATATCTAAAAAACTTGGCTGGAAATTTAATAAAGTTTGGTAAGTTTAAAAAGCAAATTGAAATTATAACACATATACAACGGCCGCATTATATCTATTATATTTTGTAGACGTCGAAAATTAAATTTGGGATAAAAAATATCAGTAGCAATTTTGGTTGTTGCGAGTTTGCAATCCGTAGCATATTTTCGTTTAAAGTTTTTTAACTTTTATATATCAATCACAGACTAATAATAAGAATATATCGCAAGTTACAATCTTGCGGCAATGAGTAAAAGTTTAAGAGAAAAATGGAAGAGCGGGGCGAATAAAAATATAACACATATAATGCGGCCGTTGTATATGTGTTATGTTTCGTAGGTGTTGAAAGTTAAAAATTAAATTTGAAGTAAAAATATTCCACTTAAGGTTGGTTCTCTTCTATTGTTTATGATTTTTGCCTTTGGTGGCAATGTTCTCTTGTTTTTCTTTTCGTCTCCTAATTTTTTATTCCTCCTTTTATAGCTTTAATTGAAAACTATATTAAAATATATCAGAGCGAAAAAGTTTATCAGGAAGAAAATGGGTAAGTGGCGAAATTGACAGACTTGCCTGTCGATGCCTAAAGCCGAAATGGCGGAATTGGTAGACGCGCTAACTTCAGGAGTTAGTCTCCATTTGGAGGTGAGGGTTCGAATCCCTCTTTCGGCACTAATCTTTGACGGGCGAACGCGCAGCGCTCAGGATGCTGCAGGTGGAAAACTTTGAAGATTCTAAAATAAATTACCCTGAATTTATTTCGGGATTCAGAATAACAATTTGCAGTTTAGAAATTAAAGAATTAGAAATTGATTAAAAATTAGAAATTTTAAGCTATGTATAAATCTTCAAAAATTCAAAAACAAAAAACTAATATTTTAAAACGGGAGCATAATTTACGGATCATTCCTTTGGGCGGGTTTGAAGAAGTCGGCCGGAATATGATGCTTTTTGAGTACGGTCAGGATATTCTTATTATTGATATGGGACTTCAGTTTCCAGAGGAAAATATGCCCGGCATTGATTACATTATTCCTAATATTGATTATCTCCGCGGAAAAGAAAAAAATATCAGAGGGATTATTATTACTCATGCCCACTATGATCATATTGGCGCCATTCCTCATTTAATCGGTTCTTTGGGAAATCCTCCAATTTTTGCCACCTCGCTTACTTTGGGAATAATTAAAAAGCGGCAGGAGGATTATCCTAATAATATTAAGCTTAATTTAATTCCCATAAAAGAAACTGATAAGATTAATTTAAGATCATTTAATTTGGAATTTTTTCATGTTAATCACAATATTCCCGGCGGCTTCGGAATAGCTATTCATACACCGGTTGGCCTTTTCATTCATACTGGTGATTTTAAATTTGATTCAACTCCAGTAGGCGACAAACCGGCTGACATCGGAAAGATCGCTCGGTTAAGCTTGGAAGGAGTTACGGCGCTTCTTTCTGATTCAACCGAGGCAGAAACACCCGGTCATTCTCTTTCTGAAAAAACTATTCAAGATACTTTAGAAAGGATTTTTGAAAAATCATCCGGCAGAATTATTGCTACAACTTTTGCTTCTTTGATTTCACGTATTCAAGAAATTATATTTTTGGCTGAAAAGTTTGGCCGCAAAGTTATTATTGATGGATACAGTATGAAGACAAATGTTGAGATCGCCAGAAATTTAGGGTGGTTGAAAATAAAAAAAGGAACCTTAATTAAATTGCGGGAAGCAGTAAATTTACCTGATTCTAATATTGTCATTATTTGCACCGGTGCCCAAGGGGAAGATAAAGCTGTTTTAATGAGAATTGTTAATAAAGAACATCGCTACATTTCTCTTCATAGAGGCGATACGGTTATTTTTTCTTCATCGGTGGTACCGGGGAATGAAAGGACTGTTCAGACGGTTAAAGACAGTATCTGGAGGCAGGACGCTCGAGTTATTCATTACAAAATGATGGATGTTCATGCCGGTGGTCATGCCCATCAGGAGGATCTTAAAATGATGATTAATCTTGTAAGGCCTCGCTGGCTTATTCCAATCCATGGCAATTACTATATGCGTCGCCTTCATGGGGAAATTGGAAAAGATTTAGGTATTCCTTCGGAAAATATTTTTATTCCAGATAATGGCCAGGTGATTGAATTTAGCAAAAAAGGGGGACGAGTAAAACGAGAAAAGGTTCATTCTTCTTATGTGATGGTTGATGGACTAGGTGTAGGTGATGTAGGCCAGGTTGTTCTTCGAGATCGGCAAATGATGGCGCGCGACGGAATGTTTACTGTTGTTGTTATTGTTGACAGTAAAACTGGAAAGCTTCGGGGATCTCCTGATATTATTTCTCGGGGATTTATTTATATGAAGGAGTCACAGGCTTTACTGGCTGAGACTCGTCGGGAGGTGGAAAAAATTATTACTCAAAAAACCGCCAAGGGCCAGCCAGCCAATTGGGTTTATGTTAGAAACAGCATCCGGGATTTAATCGGCGAATTCCTCTACAAAAAAACCCAAAGAAGACCGATGGTCTTGCCGGTGGTGATAGAAGTATAATTCGCCCAAGCTCGAAATTTAAAGCGCAAAGTTAAAAACCAGAATTTTAAGATGAAAAATCCTTGGAAAAAATTAGGAAGTAAAGCTATTTATAAAAATCCTTGGATTACTGTTAGAGAAGATAAAGTTATCAGACCAGACGGTAAAAA
>CAYSEG010000029.1:0-8059 GCA_964430135.1 uncultured Candidatus Saccharibacteria bacterium
CCGGGCGGACCTTGAGGGCCGGGCGGACCAACACTCCCTTTTTCTACTTGTCTGCCGTATTCTATGGACGGCACAATACCACTTTTAGATTCCGAATCTTTCAAAGACTCGTAATCTTCTTGAAAATTTTTTTTAGCTGGTACTTCAACTCTCTGGACAATCACTTTTTCTCTCGGCATAAAAATATTCGCCAAATAATTTGTCAGGCCCTCCCAAATAGTTCTGAATGAATTTCTGAAGGCAAGGATACTTTTAGATTCCGAATCTTTTTCATTTCCTTGTTGGCTTAGGTCTTCTGACCTAAACTTTCCTATTGAAACACCAGCCACCCGGCCTTGTTTTTCTCTACCAAAAATTGATGTCAAGATAATATTTTTTGATTGGGAAAGTTTACTTATTTTCTGACCAATAAACTTATCCGCTCTTACGATTCTATTAGAGATGTATTGCGATACGCCCCTGCCTGCCGTTTCGCCAATCACATCCAAAGAATCGCTCAAAGAAATTATTCCTTGAACAATTTTATTTTTTACCTTGCTGGTTTTCTGATAAGGTTCTTTTCTTGCCAACTCTAAAAGTTCGCTTCTGGCAATTCTGTCCTCTGCTGTGTTGTTAATTGTATTTAAAGACCCATCCAATAAAACAATTGAATGGGCAAATTTAGTAATTTTTCGGTTGGTAAATCCATCAACTGCTTTTTCCAGATTGTAGGCGGCATTGGCAAATGTCGCCTTCTCAGACTCAGATGAAAAGTTTCCTGAAATCAAAAACAATGATGAAGCCGCTATTAAAATAATAGTCGCGATTATAAAAATGCCGGGAATTGCAGGAGATATTTGCCAAGGACGCCTCTGGAAAAATGCCCCAAGATGTTCACAACAATATTCAGACCAAGATTTTTTCACCTCAACATTTATTTTAACCGGCTTATCTTCTTTACCGTCTTGAGCAACGGCTTGATAATCCTCTATCCATTTTCTCTTTGTTGCCCAATTGCGGCCGATTTTTATTCCTTTGAGTTTGCCTTTGCGACAAAGCAAACTTAAATAATCCTGGCTGTAGTCAGTAAATTCTGCCGCTTCGGCCAAGGAAATATATTTTTCCTGCGCCTTCTGAGAAGCGCTGGATTTATTCTTGGATTCCATCTCCGACGAGATTGATTTTCTCTGCATTATTTTTTATATCGGATAGCCGATAATACAAAATTAAAAGTGAAAAGCTAATTAAATATTAGTTTAATCGTCCACGATTGAACTAAATGTTTTGATTGTAAACTAAACTCATGGTTCAATAAAGGCGACATTGGCCAATGTCGCCTACTTGAAGAGCTAAAAAAATCAAAGGATGGACGACTAAACCAATAAAGATTAAACTTACTATTATTTACCATTATTATAAACCACTTTGTCAAGTAAAACAACAAATAAAAAAGAAGGCGGTTTCTCAAGGGATTGCCTTCTAAATATAATGTTATTTTTTGCCTTATTTAAGCCAAAATATGATATTGGATAGCCGATATTGTTTTTTTTAAAAATTCAATAAAGGCGACATTGGCCAATGTCGCCTACTTGAAGAGCTAAAAAAATCAAAAGTTATCCACAGGATGCGGAAGGGGTGGGATTTGAACCCACGTGCCGCTTTTTAGACGGCCACGGTTTAGCAAACCGTTGCTTTTAACCACTCAGCCACCCTTCCAAGAAAAATTAAAAAATCAAATATCAAAATGACAAAACGAAATGCAAAATTAACTAAACATAAAACTTTTTTGCATTAAATCATTTTTAATTTTACATTGTCATTTTACATTCTAATTTTTAAATTTTCAATTTGTTTTATCCTCTTGCTAAGACCAACCCCCAAATTTCTTTAGCTCCGGACTTTGAAAGCGCTTTAGCGCATTCATTAAGAGTTGAAGCAGTTGTGCAAACATCATCAACCAAAATTATTCTTTTGGCTTTTACTCTTTCCGGGCGAATGCATTTAAACGCTCCCTTAATATTTTCCTTCCTTCTTTCTTTATTTTTAATTTCAGTTTGAGGCACAGTATAACGTCGACGAATTAAAACATTCCCCCCGAAAGGCAACTTAAAAAAATTACTTACTCTTTTTCCTAAAAGTTCAGCTTGATTAAAACCGCGCCAGCGAAAGCGTTTTTGATGAAGCGGAACTGGGATTACTAAAAATTCCGAAGAATAAACTTCATCCTTCCAAAATGCCGGGAAGAATTCAGAGCTGAAAACAGTCTCAAGACGCTGAATTAAAAAAACAGCCAAAGGTTTTGAAAGATCTTGAACAAATTTATATTTAAAGGTATGGATTGCTTTTTTTAAAAGTTCATTTTTATAAGAACAAGCGACTAAAAGACCGGACAGGGCAGTTTTATCTTGACAAAGCCAGCAAACTTTTCCAGAGACGGAATTTTTTTTACAGACCGGGCAAACAGAATAATCTGTAAGCTTAATCGTCTCCAAACACTCATCACAGATCCATTGTCCCTCTTTACCACAGCCCAAACATTGAACGGGAAAAAGAATATCCAAGAGAAAAATTCTAATTCTTTCAAAAAGTTTTAACACAAAATTTCCTATGCTGTCTTAATGGCTAGATTCCTTCCGGATTCTAGATCTCAGATTCCAGATTCTGAATCCTCAAAGAATTCGGAATCTTTAAATCAGGAATCTTTGAATTATAGATTAACACACGAAGCGAAGTGAAAAGGAGTGTGTCATTCGTTTGCTGTAATAATAAACTCCGTCCCGCAAGAGATTCCATTTGTTAGTCCAAAATTCTATCTCAAACTTAAAATTATCTTTTTATTCTCAACATCCACCCTAATTAAATTTTCTTTTTTAAATTCTCCGGAGATTATCTTTTCAGCCAATGGATTTTCAATTAGATTTTCAATATTCCGACGAATGAGTCTTGCTCCTTGATTTGGGTCAAAACTTCTTTGGGCAATAAAGCGAACAAGCCGGGGAGTTGGATTTATCTTAATTTTTTGGTCGGCTAATCTTTCTCTGAGAAAATTAAGCTGAAGCCGAGTGATTTTTCTTATATCCGTCAGATCCAAAGGATTAAAAACAACCACCTTGTCAATTCTGTTAAGAAGCTCCGGGCGAAATATCTCCTTAAGTTTTTCAATGGTCTTGGATTTTATCTTTTGATACCTTTCTTTTATTTTCTTGCTGTCTGTTCTCTGCTTTTTTTCTAGATTAAATCCTATCAGCGCTTCCTGGGTAAAATCATCGGTGCCGATATTAGAAGTCATAATAATAATGGTATTTTTGAAATTAATTTTGCGCCCGGTGGCATCAGTTAGTTCGCCGTCTTCTAAAATTTGGAGAAGAATATTGAAAATATCAGGATGCGCCTTTTCAATCTCGTCAAAAAGAACAACTGAGTAAGGATGAAGGCGAATTTTTTCCGTCAATTTTCCTCCTTCTTCATAACCGACGTATCCGGGCGACGCTCCGATTAAACGAGAAACGCTGTTAGGCTCCATAAATTCGGACATATCTATCTTTATAAAAGCTTCTTTATCGCTGTAGACTTTTTTAGCCAAAACCCGGGCTAACTCGGTCTTGCCAACGCCGGTCGGACCTAAAAATATAAAAGAGCCCTGCGGCCGCTGGGGGCTGGCAATGTTTGCCCGCGCCCGGCGAATCGTTGAAGCCAGAGCAAAGATCGCTTCATCCTGCCCAATAATTTCGGAAGCCAAAATATTCTCAAGATTATTTAATCTTTTTGCTTCGGAAGTAATTAATTGAGCTATTGGAATGCCGGTGAGATTAGCAACAACTTGTCCGATATCTTCTTCTTTGACAATTCTCTTCGGACCCTTATTAAATTGAGCCTCTTGTCTCTTTTTCAACGATTCGATCTCGCGCCCTAAAGTTTCTTCTTTTTCTTTTAAATCCATTGCTTCCTCATAAGCTTCTCGGCTGACTGCTTTTTCTTTTTCAAAAGCAATTTCTTGTTTTTCTTTAGACCTTCGGCGAATTTCTTTAAAATAATTTATTCGCTTCTCGCGGTTTTTTACCAGAGAAGCCGCTTCATCAAGAAGATCAATTGCTTTATCCGGCTGAAATCTATCAGTGATAAATCGCTCACTTAGCCTAACCGCTGAAGCAATTGCCTGATCAGTTATTTTAAGATTATGATATTTTTCATAAATCTGACGGAGACCTGAAAGAATTTTGAAAGTTTCTTGCTGATTCGGTTCTTTGATTAAAATTGGCTGGAATCGCCGCTTAAGAGCCGGATCTTTTCTAAAATACCGGTGGTATTCGTCAGAAGTCGTCGCTCCAATACATTGAATTTCTCCCCGGGAAAGAGCCGGTTTCAAAATATTTGCCGCGTCCAGAGAACCACTGGCACTGCCGGCTCCAATAATTGTATGAATCTCGTCAATAAATAAAATTGCCTCAGGCATTTCTTGGACTTCAAATAAAATATCTTTAAGGCGCCCCTCAAATTCCCCTCGAAAAACGGTTCCGGCGACAAGAAGACCCAAATCTAAACTATATATCTTTTTAGCCGCTAAGGTTTCTGGAACATAGCCAGTGGCGATTCTTTGAGCCAATCCTTGGACAACGGCGGTCTTCCCGACCCCGGCATCCCCGATAAGTATTGGATTATTTTTAACTTTTCTGCCTAAAATATTGGTTAAGTTTCTAATCTCTTCATCCCGACCAATAACCGCGTCAAGCAACCCCTCTTCAGCTTGGCGGACGAGATCAATACAAAAGTAATCCAAAGCTGAAGTTTTACTTTCTTTCGGCAAATTATTTTCCTGCTGTTCCTTTAAAAAATCCTTTTGAGGCTTAACGATAAAATCAAGCATCCGCTCCAAGTCGGGAAAATGAGAATTACTTTCAAAAAGAGCTTCAAGGTGTTTTTTTGTTTCAGAAATATCCACTCCCAACTCTTTAAAAATCTTCTCTGATTTAGAATCGGGAAGGTTTAAAATTACATAAAGGATGTGTTCGGTGCCAATATATTTATAATGATAACGGCTGGCAAGTCCAATCGCTTTTTTAAAAATAATTTTAAGTTTTGGAGAGGAAGCTTCTCGCCAATGTTCCCGAATTGGCAACTTTCCAAAAATCTTTTTGAAAATCTCCGGAGTAATCTTTTTTCCTCTTAAAATATTAGAGGCGGCGCTTCCTTTTTGCAGTAAAATTCCATAAAGAATATGTTCAATATCAACGCAATCATGCTTGTAACGGCGAGAAACATTTTCCGCCGCGATTAAAGCTTGTTTCAGGTGAGTGGTAAATTTGGTAAAAATTTCAGGTAAAGATTTGTTCATAAAAGTTATTGTTATATTGCCCTTCTTCATTTATAATGATAGATGAAAGGAAATTAATAGTCAAGGCATTAAATTTCTTATTTCTCAATTTCTAATTCTTATTTATTTCTTATTTTCTAATTTTTATTGAAATTAAATCGGCGTTAGCGATCCCTTACGGGATAAGAATTAAGAAATAAAAATTAAGAATTAAGAAATATGTCCAACGAAGAAAAAATTAAAGCATTAAGATACGCTTACAGAATTCTGGATATCCGCCCAAGAACTTTTTTTGAAATGGAACAAAAATTGAAGAAAAGAGGGCTTAATGAAGAAACAATCGAAGATATTATTAAAGAATTAAAAGAGCAAAATTTGCTTAACGATAAGAAATTCGCCGACCTTTGGATAAAAGAAAAAATCCAACGACACCCATCTGGCCGCCTGCTTATTTTTAAACAATTAACGGAAAGAGGCGTGCGGCGGGAAATTATTGAAGAAACTTTAGAAAAACTTTTACCTCTTTCTAAAGAAATAAAATTAGCCAAAGAAGTTCTAATGAAAAAGAAAAAAACGCTTAAAAGAGAAAATTTGTCACCAAACAAACTTTATCAGAAGCTGGCGATATTTTTAAAAGGAAAAGGATTTACCGGCGAGGCAGTTGGCGAAGTGTTAGAAAGAGAATAAGAAAATCCGGCCGTTGGCCCCATTCTCCAGAATAGAGCCGCCATGTAAATTTTAACAAACAGACTCCAGTCAGAAGGTTGGAGCCAACAGAAAGATTAAGTATGAATTTCAAAACAACCGCCCTAACTATTACATTAATACCCATTATCGCTTTTCTAAGTTTTTTTGTAACTTTGAATCTTGTATACGCCCAGAAAATTTATCCGTCGGTAAAAATAGCCGGCATAGAATTAGGAGGACTTACTGTTACGGAAGCTGAAAAATTACTTGAGCACGAAATAAATTGGTGGAATGAAAAAGGAGTTATTTTAAAATATAAAGACAAACAATGGAAAATCAATCCTCAAGATTTAGGAATAACCATTTGTCCAAACGAAAATGCGGTTCTTGCTTACAGGTTGGGCCGCGGTAAAAATCCCTGGTTAAACCTTAAAGAACAATTAGAAATTTTATTTAAAAAAGGAGAGATAGAGATCGCTTATCAATTACAAGAAGACAAATTTAACAGATGTATCAACGATCAATTATGGTCCATAGAAACACCCTCGGTGGATGCCGGACTTATTTTTGAAAAAGACCATTTCAGTCTTATGCCAAGCAAAGAAGGCGTTAGAATTAAAAGAGAACTTTTAAAGAATAATCTCAAAAAAAGAGCGGGTTCTCTTTCAAATAAAACTATTCAAATTAAATTAAAAAAAATATCTCCGGAAATCAAAGACGAAGAAACAGAAAAAGCTAAGATAAAAGCCGAAAAAATAATAAATACAACCTTTAAATTAAAATATGAAGATAGAATTTGGCTTCTTGAAAAAGAAAAAATTGCCTCTTGGTTGAAATTTTTGCCGGTTGAAGAACGGGAAATTCCCAAATCTTTTCCTCGCCGTTCTTCCAATAAAATTCTCGGCGTTAGAACAAACAACGAAATTATTAAAGAATACCTAAACAGCGCCGCCCCGACCATCAATCAAGAACCGGTCAATGCCGAACTTACCATTAAAAACGGCAGAGTAACCGTTTTTACTTTAGGCCGAGAGGGAATAAAATTATCTATTGATGAAAATACCGATTTGATTTCCAAAGAAATTTTAAGCGCGGCCAGCGGAGGACTAAAAGAAAAAGAAATAACTCTAAAAGTTTTAAAAGAAAAACCGGAAATAACTACTGAAAGCATAGAAAATTTGGGCATCACTTCACTTATTGGACGCGGCACTTCTAATTTTTACGGCTCTCCCAAAAACAGACGCCATAATATTAGAATAGGAGCAGCTAAATTTCACGGCGTTTTAATCAAGCCTGGAGAAGAATTTTCTTTTAACAAAACCCTCGGTCCAATAGGTCCTTCTACTGGTTATAAACCAGAACTTGTTATTAAACGCAACAAAACTGTCCCGGAATACGGCGGAGGACTTTGCCAAGTTTCAACAACCTGTTTTAGGGCTGCTTTACATTCAGGGCTCCCTATTACCGAAAGAGTTCCTCATGCTTACCCGGTTAAGTACTACAATCCTCAAGGAATGGACGCGACTATTTACCCCCCTCATCCTGATCTTAGATTTATTAATGATACTCCGAACCATATTCTAATTCAAACAAAAATCAAAGGAAACGAACTTATTTTTGAATTTTACGGCACTGATGACGGACGAGAAATAAAAATCAATGGACCTTATATTTATGACAAAAAACGCAACGGGGCAATGAAAGCAACACTTGAACGGGAAATTTATCGGAATGGCGTCTTAATTAAAAAAGACACTTTTAGAAGCGTCTATAATTCCCCCTATAATTATCCCCGAAGAAGTCCATTGGAGTAAAATCACTTTTAATTTCCCATTGAGAAAAATGAAGACAAGAGTGCCTCCGACAGGACTTGAACCTGTAACCGTTTGCTTAAGAGGCAACTGCTCTGCCAATTGAGCTACGGAGGCTTGCAAGATAAAGAGCGGACAAGTCTATCAATTGAATCATGCATAACACACTCCGCTCCGCTTCGTGCGTCACTCCTTTTGTAAAGTATTAAAATTCCCTTTGTTGGTCCAATCGTCCTCGATTGAACCTTTTTGTTTTGATTGTAAACTAAAT
>CAYSEG010000030.1:0-2463 GCA_964430135.1 uncultured Candidatus Saccharibacteria bacterium
ATATACGAGGACCTATGACCAGATGGTTCAAGCCGCGCGTTCAGGAAAGCAGAATGTTCTCGTTGGTCCAGAGATCTTTAACTCCTCGTTGGTCCAGGTTTCTGATCTGAACCCCTGAACCAAAGATTTCTTTCTCTTTCCATAAATCACCTAATAATCTATGCCCTCTATCCGAGCATTAAAGAACCTAAACAATAGAACATATTTTCTCGCTTTTATTATAAAAAAACTGGTATTACGTCCTTGGCAGGCGTAAACATTGGAATATAATCGCCGATTCTCTAAAATTCTTTCAGGAAAACAAAGGACTCAAACTTTATGGATTTGTATTTATGATCAATCACATTCATTTATTGATACTTTCGCAAGATATAATAGGATTTATCCGTGATTTTAATAAATTTACCTCAAGAGAAATTCTAAAAAATATGAGACAAACAGAGCCTAATCTACTGGAATTATTTGATAATCAGAAAGAAGGATAAGAAGGACAAGAATTATGGAATAAAACCAATATGCCAGAATTAGTTGATTCGGAAAAGTTTTTCTTTCAAAAATTAAAATATATCCACGAAAATCCAATGAAAAGAACCTATGTTATCAGACCCGAAGATTGGTATTGGTCTTCAGCTAATACAAATTACTGGCTTAAGACAGATAGTTATTCGCGAATGAGATAGAAAAGAAATAAATGATTCAAGTTAGAGACTTGAACCAACGGGAGATTTGGAGGGTATTGAAAGCAGCACCGACTTTGCCTCATTCCCCTAATTTTTCCAATCTTCCCAGAGATACCGAGAGTGCTGTCAACTTAATGATTACTTTGATTAACCAAGCTAATTATCTTATAGGCGGGTTGATAATTTCTTCAAAAGAAAAATACAGGCGAGAAGGTGGTCTAACAGAAGAGTTTTATCGAAAGAGAAGGGAGTATCGAGGATATTAGGGAGATAGGGGGTCTTTTGACAAAATCATTTAAGAGAGTAAAATAGGATTATTAGGAGAGTATATGGAAAAAATTTTTGATTCTATTAAAATAAAAGTTAAAAAAGAAAGGATTCCTAATTCTTCAAGGATTCGGAATTTGGAGAATTTTCAGGCCGGAGATAGAATGCAAGCCAATGATGATTCACGAGATGGCTTCAGTCAGAGGCTGGAGTCAGCAGAGGCAGCTTCAGGATCTTTCGGGGCTAAAGTTTCTCAGAATGACAATGGAGGAAAGGCGGCGAAATTCTGTGACAGAATAATCAGAACTTGCATCTATTTGCTTGTTTTTCTGATGCCTTTATTTTTTCTGCCTTTTACTTTTGAGATATTTGAATTCAACAAGCAGTATCTTTTGGTTGGTTTAACAGAAATTGCCTTTTTTGTTTGGCTGGTGAAGATGATTGTTTTTGAGAAGGAAATAAAAATCCGAAAGACGCCGCTTAATCTGCCGATTGTTATTTTTCTTGTCGTGATGATTCTTTCAACGATCTTCAGCGTTGATAAAATTTCAAGCATCTTTGGATATTATGGCAGATTTAACGGCTCGCTTTTGGAGATTTTGAGTTTAGGGATTTTGTATTTTTTGATTCTTAATAATTTTAAGACGAAAGATCCAGAATCCAACAAGGATTCGGGATCTGCGGGATTATTAAATTGTTTTCTCGCTTCATCATTTTTTGCAGTAATTATCAGTTTTTTGTCAGTCTTTGGAATTTTGGCGAAAATTTTGCCAAAAGCGGTTATCGCCTCTGTTCCAATATTAGCCAGCCGGACATTTAATACGGTTGGCGGGTCGCTTGAGGTGTTGAGTATTTTTTTGGGGATGGTGATTGTTTTGGCGATAGGAGTATTAATAAGCCAAGAGCCAGAAGCCAAAAGCCAAAAATACAAATTGAAATTCAAAAATTTTTTAAAATTTCTACTGCTCGCCGGTAGTATTCTTTTACTGGCAGTTATAAACCTTCCTCGTTTGGATTTTATTAAACAATTTAACGATGTAACCATTCAACGGTTTAGCAGCTTGCCTCAAGAGGTTGTTTTAGATAAAAAAACCGCTTTTGAGATTACCAAGGATTCATTAAAAGCAAAACCTATTCTTGGTTCAGGTCCGGCAACATTCAGTTATGATTTTTCTCTATTTCGTCCGGAAACGTTCAACCAAAACCAATATTGGGCTATTAGGTTTGATAAAGCAGGATCAGAGGTTATGGAACGGATTGCAACTACCGGAATTTTGGGATTTATCAGCTGGTTGATTATTGCCGTTGTTTTTACGGTTAAATTGTTAAGTGATTATATTGTTAGAAAAAGAGAAGGAGGGCATGGAGGATTGGCAATTCCTTTATTTTTAAGTTGGTTTGTGCTTTTTATTTTTCAGTTTTTGTATCTTTCCAACACAACGCTGAATTTTTGCTTCTGGCTTTTTATAGGGTTAGGAATGACATACGCTGGTTCTAAAGTATACTTGGAAGAATA
>CAYSEG010000030.1:2563-5956 GCA_964430135.1 uncultured Candidatus Saccharibacteria bacterium
GGCATAAGATTTTATTTAGCTAATGTGGCTTATCAAAAGGCGTTGACCTGTTCTAATCGTAAGGATTCAATCAACGGTCTTGAAGAAACAATTAAACTTAATCCTTATCGCTCAGAATATAAAGTTTCTTTGGCAAGAATTATTTTAAAAGAAGTTTCCTTTGAACTGGCAAAGCCGAGAGATGAGCAAGATATTAGCAAGATTCAAAAGATGGTTGATTTAGCTGTTAACGAGGCAAAAGCGGCAAGTCAAATCAGTTCAAATAATGTTGTCGTTCAAGAAACATTGGGCTTGGTCTATCGCGATATTCGGTTTTTAGCTCAAGGAGCCGAAATCTGGACTGTAAAGTCTTTTAAAAAAGCGATCTCACTTGAACCGACTAATCCAGTTTTAACCGTTGAATTGGGCAAAGCTCATCTTTATTTAGCTGAAAGCGGGTCTTCTATTTCTGGGGAGACTGACGAGGAAAATCTTGATGAGGCTATCAATCAATTTAACCGGGCAACTAAACTTAAAAACGATTATTGGGACGCTTATTGTCAATTAGCTATCGGGCTTGAGGCGAAAGGAAAAACCAAGGAGGCAATTAAGAAATTGGAGGAAATAGACAAACAATCTTTAATTTCTGATCCTAATTTTGCCGAAATAATTTTTCAACTTGGCCGGCTTTATTATAATACAGGTCGAACCGATGAGGCGATCAGTCAATTTAAACAGGTAATTAGATTTTTCCCTAATCATTCCAATGCCCATTACTCTTTAGGTGTGATTTACGCAAAGCAAGGCAGGCGTGATGAGGCGCTGAAGGAATTTGAAAAAGTTTTGGAATTGAATCCGGAAAGCGAGGACGTGAAAGCAAAAATAGAAGAAATTAGATAGAAATTTTAAATTATAAAAGACATAAGCTATTGCTTTAAATTTAGAAGCTCAAAACGCAAAACTCAAAACTCAAAGCCACAACCTAAAGCTCAAAACTCCTTCATAATCTTAATCTTAGTTTTGAGTTCTGAGCTGTAGTTTTAAGTTTTGAACTTTAAACTTTGAGTTTTTTAATATGTTCAATTCTCCGGTTGATGAAATAAAATCCCGGTTAGATATCGTGGAAGTTATTTCCAGCTATATCCAACTTAGTCAAGCCGGTCGAAACTGGAAAGCTCTCTGCCCTTTTCATAACGAGAAAACTCCTTCTTTTATTGTCTCGCCTGAGCGGCAAATCTGGCATTGTTTTGGCTGCGGCGAAGGCGGAGATATATTTGCGTTTATAATGAAAATAGAAGGAGTTGAATTTAGAGATGCCTTAAGAATTCTGGCAAAACGCGCCGGTATTGAATTAAGAGCTCCTGATAGAAAACTTCAAAGCGAGAAAACAAGGCTTTATGAAATTTGCCAATGGAGTAGCAAGTTTTTTATTGCCCATCTTAGGCAGACTGAGCGAGGCAAGAAAGTCAAAGAATATTTAAAAGGAAGAGGATTTTCCGAGAGGGTAATTGGCGAATTTCAGATCGGCTATGCGCCGAGAAGCTGGAAAGCATTGTTGAATTTTTTGATTAACAAAGGATATAAAGCCGAAGAAATAGCCAGAGCAGGATTAGCGGTTAAATCAGAAAGAATTAAAAATTCTGAATCCTCCAAAGATTCAGAATCTGGAACAAGTAAAAGGGGATATCTTTCTGCTTCCCTTCTTGATAAAGGGGGATTAAGGGGAGTCTACGACCGCTTCCGCGATAGAATTATCTTTCCTATTTTTGATTTAAGCGGAGAAGTAATAGGATTCGGCGGCAGAGTTATGCCCGATGCCAATGAAAAGCAGGCAAAATATATTAATACTCCCGAGACTTTGATTTATAATAAAGGGAGAACTCTTTACGGACTTAATAAAACCAGCCGGTGGATTCGCCAAGCCGATATTTGTATTTTAGTTGAGGGCTATGCCGATTTAATCGCCTCTTGGCAGATGGGCGTAAAAAATGTTGTTGCCTCATCCGGCACAGCTTTGACTTTTGAGCAGATTAGATTAATAAAGCGAATGACTAATAGTTTAGCAACCGCTTTTGATATGGATTCAGCGGGCGCGGCAGCGACAAAGAGAAGCATTGATATGGCAATTTCTTCTGGAATGGACGTAAAAGTAATTGAGATTAACAAGAAAGATCCGGCTGATTATCTTAAAGAAGATTATCACCAATGGCTTGAAGCCGTTGGCAATGCTAAATCAGTTATGGACTTTTACTTTTCAAACGCTTTTTCTTCTTTTGATTCGAAGGACATTGAAGGGAAAAAAGAAATAACAGGGATTCTTTTGCCGGTAATAAAAAAAATTCCCAATAAAGTTGAGCAGGCTCATTGGATAGGAAAATTAGCCCAGGAGCTTGAGACAGATGAGCGAATTTTAGCTGAAGAAATGAAAAGAAGCGTGCTCCAAGAACGAATTCGTCCTCGGCAGGATGTGCCGCCGAGGAATCCGTTACCAATAGACAGAATTCAAAATCTTCAAGAGCAGCTTTTAGGATTTTTTTTGATTTGGCCTCGGGAATTAAAAAATCTTATTGAAAAGACCGAAACAGATTTATTTACAAACAAAGAGAATTTTGAAATCTTTGAGCAATTAAAAAAATATTTGGAAAGAGGGCGGCATTGGTCAATGTTGTCTTCAGGATTAAAAGATTTCACAGCAACCCTTGGACCTTCCTTAAAAGATAAAATTAATCTTTTGACCCTAAAAGCCGAATATGCGTTAGGCAAAGATTTTGAAGATGATTTTGACGAGAATAAAATTCCCTATCAAGAAGCCCAGTACTGTTTAGAGCAATTAAAAGAGAGAAAAATAAAAGACGAGCTGAAAAAGCTTGAAAAAGATATTAAGAAAGCGGAAGGAGAAAAAGACAAAGAAACTTTAAAAATATTGACTCAAGAATTTCGCAGATTGTCTCAAGAGTTGAGTCAGTTAGATAAAAATTTATAAAATTATAAATTGTCTAAGAATTGTCATTCTGAATTTGTTTCAGAATCTTCAATGTTTTATCATCTAAACAACAGTTTGTGAATAAGACAATAGATTCTGAAATAAAACTTGTTCTGAATTTATTTCAGGATTCAGAATGATACATTCATTTTTATGCGTTTTTAGACAGTTTGATTTTTTGTAATTTATGAAATCTACAATGAAAAGACAAAAAAAAATAGAGATTAAAAAGAAAACAGGTAGTCTAATAAATAAAGTTCGCATTTCTGGCAAAAAGAAGAAAAAGATTAGAAAAGGAGCTGAAAGAAGTGTAAAGAAACTGTTAAAGAAAAAGAAAATGAAGACGGCGGGAACCGCGCGGACAGGTTTCAAGTCTACCCGCGCAAAGTCTACCCGCGCAAAGTCTACCCGCGCAAAGTCTACCCGCGCAA
>CAYSEG010000030.1:6056-7689 GCA_964430135.1 uncultured Candidatus Saccharibacteria bacterium
CCCGCGCAAGTTCAAAGAAACGATTTTCAAAAAAGAAAGCAGTTGACAAAAAAGAAAAAAAATCAACAGCAAAAAAAAGGAAAGTTATTAAGAGAAAAATAAAGACGGCTAAAAAAATAGGGCATAAAAAGATCGTCAGGAAAAAATTAAAGAGAACTATAAAGAAAGAAAAAAAGAGAATAACCAGAAAGAAGCAGGTTATTGGAGACGAGAAGATTAAGGAGATTATAGAACGGGGTAAATCTCTTGGTTTTGTTACTGAAGCTGAAATTTTACAGATTGCCGGTTCTGTGGAAGAAGATCTTGAAGGGTTGGAGCGTCTTTATAAAGCCCTTGATGAAGCTCATATTAAGGTTGAAAAAGGGAGTGAAGCAATTGAGGTTTCTTCAGCGACCGGAAAAAGGTCAGGGACCGCAGGGACGGACTTCAATACTAAAGAAAGGAAGCCAAAGGAGTATTCGAATCTTGGCTTGGAAAATATTTCAGGTGATTCAGTGCAGATGTATTTGAGGGAGATCGGCAAAGTTCCCCTTTTGAGCTCAGAAGAAGAAGTAGCGTTAGCTAAAGGAATAGAAAAGGGCGATGCTTCGGCTAAACAAAAACTTACTGAGGCTAATCTTCGGTTAGTGGTTAGTATTGCTAAAAAATATGTTGGCCGTAGTCCAAACTTGACTCTTTTAGACTTGATTCAAGAGGGAAATATTGGTCTTTTTAGGGCAGTGGAAAAATATGATTGGCGAAAAGGCTATAAATTTTCCACTTATGCTACCTGGTGGATTCGCCAGGCAATCACTAGAGCTTTAGCTGATCAATCTCGGACCATTCGTATTCCGGTTCATATGGTGGAGACAATCAATAAATTTACTCAGGTGAATCGCCGTCTGACCCAGGATTTAGGCAGAGAGCCTTTTCCAGAAGAAATTGCTGAAGAAATGGGAGTCGATTTAGCGAAGGTGAGACATATTATGAAAATCTCACAAGACACGGTTTCTTTAGAGGCGACGGTCGGCGAAGGAGAGGAAGAAAGCACCTTGGGAGAATTTATTGAAGATACTGAAACAATTCTTCCGACTGACGCCGCCGGAAAAGAACTTCTTAAAAAATATATGAAAGAAATTTTAGTTGATCTGAAAGCCAGAGAACAGAAGATTCTCAAAATGCGTTTTGGACTAGAGGATGGCGTTACTCATACTTTGGAAGAAATAGGTCGGGAATTTGGAGTAACCCGGGAGAGAATTCGTCAAATTGAAGCAAAAGCGCTGGAAAGGATAAGAAAACACGAAGAGGCGAATAAGATAATGGACTACTATTAAAAAAATTAAAAAATTAAAATAAAAAATGAAAAATTTTTAATTTTGATTTGTCGTTTTTATTTTTTCATTTTTCGCTTTACATTCCACTTTGGTTATTAGTTTGGAAGTCTGTTACGCTATCATAGACAAATCTAACATTTTATGATAGGATTATAAAAATTCCAGGGCAGTGCAGGTGTTCGTTAAGCACTTAGTCGCCTGTCCTGCACTAAATTCCATATAAATTATTCGGTAGAAAACTAAATTCCTGGGTAGCTCAATGGTAGAGCAACTGGCTGTTAACCAGTGGGTTGTCGGTTCGAGTCCGACCCCAGGAGCAA
>CAYSEG010000031.1:0-7367 GCA_964430135.1 uncultured Candidatus Saccharibacteria bacterium
TACGAAACGCCAATTAACTTTAATAATTCTACTAAAGTGTTACCTATGCACCCGTTAGATACATATTCTTGACACTCTTTTTAAATCTGTTATACTGGCAGTGATAGTGAAGCGGTGGGGTTTAAGTCCGGAATTGAAACGGACTATTTTTGAAGACGTTAAAAGAATTTATGATTCATAAATTAAAAATATGGAACCAAAACAATTTAATCTAGCCATTGATCAATTATGCGAAGAAAAAGGGATAACGCGCCAAGCGGTAATTGAAACGATTGAAGCGGCTTTGGCTTCGGCTTATAAAAAGGATTATGGGAAAAAGGGGCAGAATATTAGAGTTAAGTTTAATGGAGCGACTGCTCAAACTCAAATTTTTTTAGTAAAGACAGTTATGGAGCCGAAAAAAGAAGAAGAGGAAGACAAGACAGAAAAAAAGTTAGAAGATAAAAAGTTAGAAAAGGAAGATAAAGACGCAGAGAAAAAAAATATTGAGAAGAGAAAAGAAACGTTTAATCCGGAAAAGAATATAACGCTTGAGGAAGCGAAGAAGATTAAAAAAGACGCAAAAATTGGCGATGAAATAATGATTTCTCTTGAAACCCCGTCTGGCTATGGCAGAATCGCCGCTCAGACAGCTAAGCAGGTTATTATTCAACGTATCAGAGAAGCAGAGAAAAAGGCTATCTTTGATGAATATAAAGCCAAGGAGGGAGAAGTAATCAGCGGAATAATCCAAAGAATAGAAAGAGGAAATGTTTTTGTAGATATCGGAAAGACAATAGGAATTTTATTTCCTCAAGAACAAATTACTTCAGAAAACTATCGCCTTGGTCAGCGTATTAAAGTGTATATTCTTAAAGTGGAAGAAGGCTTAAAGGATTCAGGGGTGGTCTTATCTCATACTCATCCTCAAATAGTTAGAAAACTTTTTGAATTAGAAGTTCCAGAGATTGCTTCGGGTACAGTAGAGATTAAAAATATTGCCCGTGAGGCTGGTTCACGTTCAAAGGTGGCGGTAACAAGCGCTAAGGAAGGTATTGATCCTATCGGAAGTTGTGTTGGACAGAAAGGATCAAGAATTCAAGCTGTAATCAATGAACTCGGAGAGGAGAAAGTTGACATTATTGAGTGGAGTAAAGATGTTGTTAAGTTTATAAAAAATTCTCTTGCTCCGGCAAAAGTGGCCTCTGTTAATATTGATGAAGCAAGAAAAAAAGCTATTGTTGAAGTGCCAGAAGACCAGCTTTCTTTGGCGATTGGGAAAAACGGTCAGAATGTAAGACTGGCGGCAAAATTGACTGGATGGAAAATTGATGTTGTGATGGAGAAAAAAGAAAAAAGTGAGGATGAAAAGGAAAAAGAAGAAAAAGAAAAGAAAGATAAAGTTCGTGAAGAAAAAAGCAGGGAAGAGAAAATAGAAAAGAAAAAAGATGAAAAAGATAAGATGAAAAAGAAGAAGAAAGAATAAAATTTCAAAATTCAAGTGTTAAAAATCCCTCTGACCCCCCTTTTTCTTTAATAAAGGGGGATTGAACTTTAGTCATTTGGATTTCATTTAAAATAGTTTGGAATAATTTGAGCTTTAGGATAATTATTTTTATATGTTCTATATTTGCGGTCATAAAAATCCAGATACTGATTCAATTGTCTCGGTGATAGTAATGAAAGATTATTTTCAGAAACTTGGCGAAAAGGTTAAAGCAATCCGGATTGGCAAAATAAATAAAGAAACGGAATTTGTTTTACAGCAGGCAAAAATAAAGCCGCCAGCGATGGTTAAAAGTTTAGCGAAAAAGCAAGTATTTTTGGTTGACCATAATGAATTTGAGCAGGCAGGAAATGGAATAGAAAAAGCGGAAATTATTGGGGTTTTGGATCATCATCGGTTGAGCGGAGATATAAAAACAGCTTTTCCAATTTATTTTCACGTGGAACCGGTTGGATGCACTGCTACTTTAATTTTTAAACTTTTTCAAGAAAAGAATTTCGCGCTGAATAAAAACTCTGCGTTTCTTTTGCTCTCGGCGATTCTTTCCGACACTCTGAAATTTAATTCTCCGACAACGACAAAAGAAGATATTAAAATCGCTAAAAAATTAGCTGAAATTTGCAAGACAAATATTAATAAGTTGGCTGAAAAAATGTTTAAGGCAAAATCAGATATTTCTGGAATAAATATTAGAGATTTGATTTTGATGGATTTTAAAAAATATGATGAGAAAAATATAAGTTTTGGAATTGGAGTTTGTGAAACAGTCTTACCTGAGCCGGTTTTAGAAAAAAAGCAGGAAATTTTGAAATTGCTTTCTCAAATAAAAAAACAGAAAAAAATAGATTTGATATTTTTCGCGGTGGTGGATATTATAAAACAACAAAGTTATTTGTTTGTTGTTAGTGAGAAAGAAAGATCAGTTGCGGAAAAAGGGTTTAATAAAAAAGCAAAAGATGATTTAGTTTTTTTACCGAAAATTGTATCCCGCAAGAAACAAATAGCGCCGGGGATTATTAAGGTTTTGTAATGTTTAAATCGTTGGTTCTATAAAATCTTATCAAGAGTTTCTAGCATTCCCGCGAAAGCGGGAATCCACTGCTACGGTTTATCATTTCTATATTAATTAACTTTATTATTACAATCTTACAAGTTAAGTAGATTCCTGCTTCTGCAGGAATGACAAACGCTATGCAAATCCAGATTAAAAAACTTCCCAAATCTCAAGTTGAATTGGATATAGAAGTTCCTCAAGAGGAAGTGGAATCTTATTTAGATAAGGCGGCGGAAAATCTTTCAAAAGAAACAGAAATTCAGGGATTTCGTCCAGGCAAGGTGCCAAGGAAAATTGTTGAAGAGCATTTAGGTGAATTTAAAATTTATGAAGAAGCGGGTCGTTTGTGTGTTATTGAAACATATTCCAAATCGATAGTTTCTAATAAAATTGAAGCAATTGGCAAGCCAGAGGTCCAAATTACAAAAATCGCGCCTAAATCCTCTTTGAAATTTAAAGCCAAAGTGGCTGTTTTGCCTGAAGTAAAATTGGGAAATTGGAAAGAGAAAATTAAAAACGCAGAATTAAAAATTCAAAAAGCAGAAGTTACCGAAGCAGAAATCGCCGAGTCGCTTGAATATTTACAAATTTCCCGGACAAAGCTTGTTACGGTGAACAGGGAAGCGCAAAAAGGTGATAGGGTGGAAATTGATTTTGAGGCAAGAGTTAATGGGGTAAAAATTGAGAAAGGGGAAAGCCGAAATCATCCTTTGATTATTGGCGAAGGTCACTTTGTAGCCGGATTTGAGGAACAGCTTATCGGAATGAAACAGGGACAGGAGAAAGAATTCAATCTTCTTTTTCCAGAGAGTTATCATCAGAAAGAATTAGCCGCAAAGCTTGTTGATTTCAAAGTCAAAATGAATTTAGTTCAAGAAAGGATTGTTCCATCGCTTGATGATGAATTTGCCAGAAGCTTGGGTCAATTTGAAAGTCTTGAGAAATTAAAAAATAATATTAAGGAAGGCATAAAGTTAGAAAAAGAGCAAAAGGAGCAGGAAAAATTTCGCCTTAAATTATTAGAAAAATTGCTTGAGGGAAATAATATAGAAGTTCCGGACATTTTAACAAACGAAGAATTAAAAAAAATGCTTGCCGAATTTAAGGCAAGTACCGAAAGAATGGGTTTGAGTTTTGAAAAATGGTTGCAGCAGGCAAAAAAGACCGAGGAGGAGTTGAAAAGCGGATGGCGGAGTCAGGCCGAGAAGAGAGTAAAAACTGGACTTGTTTTAAGAGAACTTGCCGCGCTTGAACAAATTAAACCGAACGAAAAAGAAGTAGAAGAAGAAATTAATAAAGTTTTAAAAAACTTTTCTGATGTCGAAGAAGCAAAAAAGAAGCTTGACTTAAATGAATTGAAAGAATATATTAAAGGAGTGATTACTAATGAGAAAGTATTGAAATATTTGGAAAATATAGCCTTGAACAAAATTTAAGTCTGGTAATTAATAATTGTTAAATTCAAAATTTAAAAAGCACAATTCAAAAGCACAATTCAAAAGTCAAAAGTTTTAGTTTTTAGAGGTAATTTTGAATTTTAATTTGCTTGCCCGCAATGTTTCGCCAGCTTGCAGTAGATACAGCGTTTCTGGCGAATATAGCAAGGCGGGCGGGCAATTTTGACTTTTGATTTTTGACTTTTGATTTTCTATTATGAATTTAATTCCAACCGTTATTGAAAAATCCACTTACGGCGAGCGAGCTTATGATATTTATTCACGGCTTCTAAAGGATCGGATTATTTTTATTGGAGGACCGATTAATGACCTGATGGCAAATACAATTATCGCCCAGCTTTTGTTTTTGGAAAACCAGGATCCGAAAGAGGATATTAAGCTTTATATAAATTCACCTGGCGGAACAGTGGCTGGAAGTCTGGCTATTTATGATACAATGAAATTTGTGGCTAATGATGTTTCGACAATTTGCGTAGGGATGGCGGCAAGCGGAGCGGCGCTTCTCTTAACTTCTGGGACAAAAGGAAAAAGATTTGCTCTTCCTAATGCTGAGGTGCTTATTCATCAGGTTATGGGAGAAGCCGGAGGGCAAGCTTCGGATGTGGCTATTTCAGCGCGGCACATCGTTAAAATTAAGGACAGGTTGAATAGAATTTTAGCCCATCACACCGGCCAGTCAATAAAGAAAATTGAGAAAGATTCTGATAGAGATTTCTATATGTCGGCCGAAGAGGCGAAAAGGTACGGGATTATTGACAAGGTGATAGAACTTAAAAAATAATACTTTTTATTTTAATAAAGGCATAAGACTTTTGCCCGTCATTTCAGCAGGTTTTTTAAGTTTCATTAATTCTAAAATAGTCGGGGCAACATCAGCAAGTATTCCTCTGGGAAGAGTTTTAGGGTATTCTATCTTGTTTTTATCTTCTGGCTTTCTGTTTTGAGGGATAACCAGCCAAAAAGGCACTAAATTGGTTGTATGTTCGGTCAAAATTTCTCCAGTTTTTAAATTAATCATTTCTTCAGCATTTCCATGGTCAGCGGTAATAATAAGCCCCCCTCCTTGATTTAAAGTCGCTTCAATTATTTGTTTAAGGCATCCGTCAATCGCTTCAGCAGCTTGAATGGCTGCTTTTAAATTGCCAGTATGTCCAACCATATCTAAATTAGCAAAATTTACCACAATAAAATCATATTTATTAGTTTTTATTTCAAATAAAAGCCGTCGGGTAATTTCCGGTGCGCTCATTTCCGGCTTTTGATCATAAGTAGCTACTTGCGGCGAAGGAATAAGAATTCTATCTTCTCCTTTAAAAGGTTTTTCCCGTCCTCCGTTAAAAAAGTAAGTAATATGGGCGTATTTTTCTGTTTCAGCAATATGTAGTTGCTGAAGCCCGTTTTCGCTAATTACACGAGCTATCGGCCAGTTAATTTTTTTCGTAGGAAAAGCCACAATAGTTGGAAGATTTTTTTCATATTCTGTCATAGAGACAAAGCATAAATTTTTGACCACTTTTTTTCTTTCAAATCCTTTAAAATCCCGTAAAACAAAAGCTTTGGTTAATTGTCTTGCCCTGTCTTCCCGAAAATTAAAAAAGACAACAGCGTCATTGTCGCTAATCAATCCGGTAGTTTGTTCATTATTAGATTCCGAATCAATATTGACTTTTGGCTTTATTATGGTTGGTTCTATAAATTCATCAGTGATATCTTTTTCGTAGGAATCTTTAATTGCCTTAATTGCATTTTCTTTTTTAATGCCAACACCTATTGTTAGAGAGTCATATGCTTTTTGGGTTCTGTCCCAATTTTTCTTTCTATCCATAGCGTAATATCTTCCGCAAATGGTGGAAATTTTACCGATTTTCAATTCATCCATTTCTTTTTCCAGTGCGGCAATAAATTTAACTCCTTCAGTAGGTGAAGTATCTCTTCCATCAGTAAAAGGATGAATAAATAATTTTTTCACACTTTCTCTTTTGGCTAATTTCAAAAGTGCTTCAAGGTGATCTATGTGGCTGTGAACTCCGCCGTTTGAAAGGAGCCCCATTATATGAAGAGCAGAATTATTTTTTCTGGTGTGCTCTATTGCTTCTAAAAAAGCTTTATTTTTAAAAAAAGTTTTATCTCGGATGGCTAAAGTAATCTTTGGCAGATTTTGATAAATAACTCTTCCAGATCCTAAATTGAGATGTCCTACTTCAGAATTTCCCATTTCGCCCCAGGGAAGTCCGACAGCAATGCCGGATGCTTGCAGGCTAATAGACGGATAAAACTGGTCAAGTTTTTTAATTGTCGGGGTGTTGGATTGGGCGATTGCATTTCCTTGTATTTCAGGATTTATACCCCAGCCGTCAAGAATAATTAAAATTATTGGTTTCATTAAACTTATAATAGCAGAATTTTGAGGGATTGACAAATTTTTTTAAGGTGATATGATAAAATATCATCTGTTCTTTTAAAAATCAATGATTTTCTCTTTGGGAAGAATTTGTCCATCTATCCGACTGGTGGATAGTTTTCTCTCAAAGAGGAGATAAAAAATTTAGGAGAAAAAAAATGAAACCGAAAAGAGTGAAAGAAAAAAGTTGGGGTCTTTGCGAATGTTGTTTAAAGCGAATACCAGAGTATGAAGATAAAGAAAGACGTGAAAGCTGGTTCTATTGTGAAGAATGCGGCCATAAAACCATGGAGTTAACAGGATTAGGATTGGGTTTTATCGCACTCAAGGAAGGAATGAGAGAGACAAAAGAAGTGATCCTATCGCAATTTATAGAGAGAATAACAGAACCTTTAGAAGTGAAAATAGGAGAATTCAGCAAAGAGATCTCTGTATCTGAGCTAAAAGAATTAGTACAATTGATAAGCGATTCTGATTTACAAAAAAAGATAAGTAGAGATTTTTTCTATAAAGTAGGCACTCCTATTTTAAGGACACTAGTAGAAGAAAAGAAAACAGAGTTAAAAAAGTATGTACCGGAGATTGATTTCAAAACAAGTGCAGTTATATTTGCTTATGCATACGATGAGGAAGAACAAGAAGATAGAGGAGAGATTATTGTTCATAAGTCGCAAAAAGGGACCAAAGAAGAATTAGTGGGTCAGATATCACCGATAAATTATATGTGGACAGTTTTTGGAGATGCGCCTATAGAATTTGAGAAGGCAGAAGAAGGGAAATGGTGGAAAGCGATAATCACTTTAAATGAAATACCAGCGATAGTATTGCACAGCACAGACCTAAAAGAGGAAACGAAAATACATATTTTCATAGAGGATAAATGATCGGTATAATCAATGATAACTCCAAAAATTCAAAATAAGGAAGAAACTTATTATTTCTTCCTTTATTTTTTAAAAACATTGAGAA
>CAYSEG010000032.1:0-6789 GCA_964430135.1 uncultured Candidatus Saccharibacteria bacterium
TGCTGATTGCTCATTTAAAAGCAAACAAAAGGAGGTGAGAAAATGAGAACTTTCGGCATTGAAAGGGAACGTTTTATAATGAGTCGCGGACAGATTGTTCCAGCAATTGGGATTTTATTGCCACGAGTACACGAAACAGCTAAGAATAATAATCTGCCGGAAAAATTGTTTTCATATGAGCTCTTTGCGGGACAGATAGAAGACAGAACCCCACCCTGTAGAACCCTAGAAGAAATCAAAAGTGCATTAGTGCTTAATGACAAAATAATGTCAACGACGGCAAAACAATTAGGTTTAGCGTTCGATTATTCCGAAATCATTAATCCAGATAAAATAACAGCTTTGGAAGTAAATCCACTCGATTCACGACATAAGAATATTTGGAATTCAATATCTCTGGAAAAAAGAATCGCTGTATCCATTGTCGCGGGCGAACGGGCAAAAAGAACAGAGCAAAAATTGTAGACAAAGCAAAAAATGTTTCATTAAAAGATAATCAGAATCTGCTAAAATAAAAATAAGGATTGTCAGAATCCTTATTTTTATATGCAATCAATTTTTTATTATATATCCGTCAATATCTTTCTATTAACAATCTTAAAGGCGTCTTCAGGATTTCCCTCTATTTCGAAACCAGCGGCAAGTCTATGTCCGCCACCGCCGAGTCGACGCGCTAGACGAGCCACGTCTATTCCTTTATATTCTTCGCTCCTCAGACTCCCGGAAATTTTTCTCGGCTCATACTCAGTTAAAAAAAGAGCGAATTTTGCCTCTGGAATGGTGCTAAGCATATTTGCCACCCCCGAGAGATCCTCAAGAGTTGCATGGCATTCTTCTAAATCTTTTCGATTTAAAAAAGATACAGCTGCTTTTGTAGTTTTATCAATTTTTACTCTTTCAAGCGCCCGGCCCCAAATTTTAAAAGAAGGCATAGTTTTATTCTGAAAAATATTTCTGATAATTTTATTCAAGCGGGCTCCTTTTGTCAAAAGAATGGCGGCGATGCGCATTACTTTTGGATCTGTACTAGAATGCTGAAATCCTCCAGTATCAGTGATAAGACCGGTTAGAAGACAAGTAGCGATATCTTTGTTAATCTTGACTTTCATATTCTCAAACAACTCAAATAATATCTCGGTCGTAGCGGCCATTTTCGGCTCAATAATATTTACACTGGCAGAAGTGTATTGCAATACGCCCTTATTTTCTTCAGGATGATGATCAATAACAATCGAATCTATTTCTTTTAGATTAAAGCGATTACCCAGTATTTTAAAATCCTTCTCGTCAATTCCGGTCCGTTTAAAATCTTGGCAGTCAAGGAGAATAACAACGCTTTGACTTTGAAATCCGATTTTATTTTCTACTCGTTCAATTTTTGGCAGAAAAGAAAATACTTCCGGCACTGAATCGGCGCAAAACGGAATAACTCTTTTGCCTAAATTTTCTAAAGCTATCGCCGTTGCTAAGAGCGATCCTATTGCATCGCCATCCGGCGTCTGGTGAGTAAAAAGGAGAATATCACTATGCCTATTAATTAATTCAATTGCTCGCTTAAATTGTTCTTCCAACATTTTATTCTAGACTATTTGAGGATGTCATCCCGAATCTCATAAGAGACGAAGGATTTCGTCGAATATCCACGAAATTTCTCGCGGAGTCTATACTGAACGTTAGCGAAATACTTCGCTCTGTCCAGAATAACATCAGAAAGTCTAATCCTCCTTTAAAAGTTCATCTATTCTTTCTAAATTCCCCCCGGATCGATCAATTTTAAATTCAATTTTCGGCACTGATCGCATAACAAGACGCTTATTTAAAATTTGTTGAAGATGATAAATATTTTTTTCTAAAACTTCGGACACCTCTTCGGCTCTATCAAACGGCAAAATACTGATCAATACTTTAGTATATTTTAAATCAACTGAGGTGTCAACCTCGGTAACGGTAGCCAGAATATTTTTGTCAAATTCTATTTCCTGAAAGATAATCTTTCCTATTTCTTCTTTAATAAGTTTATTAACTTTAGCAATTCTATTGGACATAAAATTTCTAATTTCTTATTTCCTAATTCTTATCCCGTAAGGGATCGCTAACGCCGATTTAATTTTTAATTCTTAATTTCTATTTAATCGCAATTCAATAAAAATTAGAAAATTAAGAAATAAATAGAAATTAGAAACTAAGAAATAAGAAATCTAAGCCTGATCATTGGGGTTTTAAATTTTAAAAGTTTTACAAAAAATCCGTCAAAGTTTAGCACATCACAACACTAAAGCGTCCTCTTTTTCTTTATTTCCTCGTAAGCTTCTAATACATCCCCTAACTTCACTCTAACGTCTCCTTTAAAATGAATTCCGGCATTTTGACCCTCTTTCACTTCTGCTATAATTTTCTTTTCCATTTGAAGTTCTTCCACTTTTCCTCGTCCTATTTTTTCTTTCCCGCGAATCACATCCAACAAAGCTCCTTTTTTAACTTTTCCAGAAATTACCGTAGCGCCAATTACCATATCTTGTCTCGCTTCTGTCGCGGCTTTGCCGGTTTTAAAAATAGCTATTACTTTAAGCTTGCCTAAATCTGTACGGATAACTTCTGGCTCTAATAATTCTGAAAGTTTTTCTTTAATATCTTTTATTAATTCATAAATTACATCGTAGAGTTTTATTTCAACACCTTCTTTTTTTGCCAGTTTCGCCGCCCTCTGAATAACTTTAACGTTAAAGCCAAACACAAGCGCTTTTGACATCTTAGCCAATTTAATGTCAGATTCACTTATAGCTCCGACGCCTGACTTTAGAATTTCGCAAGCAACTTCTTCAGATTTTATGGCATTTAGGACTTCACTAATTGCTTCAAGAGACCCTTTTCCGTCGGTCTTTAGAATAATATTTAATTTTTTAATCATTGCCTTTATCGTCTTTTGTTCAATTTTTTTACTGATTGACAAAATATCTTCTTCTCTCCGGATAACTTGTTCTTTTTTCATTAATTGCGCCGCTTTAATTTTAGCCGTTTTGATACTTTTTTCAACTTCAAAAGCATCTCCCGCCCGCGGAATTTTATTCAATCCAATAATAATAACTGGTTGAGAAGGATATCCTTCTTTAATCTCGTTACCCTGAAAATCTTCCAGTCTGCGAATGCGGCCAATAACGGTTTCAGTTCTTATAAAATCTCCTTTTTTTAATGTGCCGTTTTTGATTAAAATTGTTGCTACCGGCCCTTTTCTTGAATCAAGAAATGATTCAATAACAAAGCCTTCAGCAGGACAAGCCGGATCAGTTCTTAAATCTGCCATATCAGCAACAAGAAGAATCATCTCTAATAAATTATCAATGCCCTGACCAGTTTTGGCTGAAATTTCTACTGATACAGTTTTACCGCCTCTTTCTTCAAGAACAATTCCATATTCAGCAAGCTGGCTTTTAACTTTTTCGGGATTAGCTTCAGGTTTATCTATTTTATTAATAGCCACAACAATAGGAATTTTTGATTTTTGACAGTAGCCAATAGCTTCAACCGTTTGCGGCTTTATTCCGTCATCAGCAGCAATAACAAGAACAACAATATCTGCCAAATGCGTTCCTCGTCTTCGCATCGCCCGAAAAGCCTCATGTCCCGGAGTATCCAAAAAAGTAATTAATTTTCCTTTTGCCTTTGCTTGATAAGCTCCAATACTTTGGGTAATTCCGCCGGCTTCTTTAGAAACGAGATTGGTTCTCCGAATTGTGTCAAGTAATTTTGTCTTTCCATGGTCAACATGGCCGAGCATTGCCACCACTGGCGGACGAGGCTTTAACTTGCCGGCTCTTTTTTTCAAACCTCCTTTTTGAACAACTGGCTCCTTTTCTTTTTTTGCTTCAAATCCTAAATACTCGGCAATAATAGCCGCCGTCTCATAATCAATTTTTTCGTTGATACTAGCCAAAATTCCGTTTTTCATCAACTCCGAAATAACCCTTGATGCCGGAAGGGACAATTTTGCCGCAAAATCTTTCACGGTAATAGAAGGACCGATACTAACTGTTTTTTTTGTTTCTGAAGACATAATTTAATTTTAGCTCAAGTGGTTTTGACTTTTGAAATTTGAGTTTATTTAAAATTTCCCATCGCTTTTCCAATTGCCTCTTTCTCCTCTTCTGACAGTTGATATTCTGAAGAACTATTTTTAATCGGCTTAGTATAAATGCGGGTACCCTCGCGCGTATAAAGACTTGAGATAACTAAACCATTATTATAGAAATCAAGAAGGGCTATAGAAAAACTTTGGTCGGAACCAACATCAGAGAAGGGATTAAAACGAACAACTCCTATTTTTTGAATTCCGTGCGCCGCAAGTCTGTGAATTTCTTCGTTAATCTTAAAAAGATCTTGGGTATCCGATTCAAGTTTTTTTATATCTTTGGATTGTTTTAAAATAATTTCTTCCAAGTTTCTGCCTTGAGAACCCTGAAAAAGATTTTTGAATTTTCGATTTATCTTTCGAAGCCTAAACTCAAGAAGAACAACCCAGCAGATTAAAAATATTCCAATAATTATTACAATAAGGATATTTTCATTGAAATCATTGAAAATAAGAGAAGTTAAATTAGTCATAGATTTCTATATACCTCCAGCTTTTCTCAAGAAGAGATTTTTTAAATTATTCTTCCCAGAAAAAGGTTGGGGGTGTGTTTGTAAAATTTTATCAACCATTTGAATCTCTTCTAAAATTCCTTCTATTAAATCATATTTTCTCGCTTCTTTACAGCTTATCCATTTATAATCAATATTCTCTTCGTTTAATTTCACTTTACCTAACTTATAATTGCAATAATAGCTTAAAATTACCACCGGGATGCCATCAGGTCTAATAAAGATAATATCTAAAAGATATTTTAGTTCTCCAACTTCTAAAGAAACTTCTTCTTTTATTTCTCTTCTTAGTGAATTTTCTACAGCAAAATACCAATGCTCCGATGTGGTTTTTGGAATATTTATATAATCGTCTATTTCTAATCCCCCGCCGGGAACAGTCCATTTGCCCGGAAAAGATTTTTTATTCTGGTTCCGTTGAATAATCAAATATTTTCTATCTTTGCCTCCGTTACCAAAATTTTGGCGCGGGAGTTTATAAATAATGGCGGTTGAAGTTACACGATGAAGTTCTGAATTTTTGATATTTATTTCAGACATAAAAAGTAACCTGTGCGAGCGTGAATATTTTACAGTTATGGAGCAATTTTTCTTTTGATGAAAATTAATTTTATCTAATCCAAAATCTCAAATACAAACTATTGCTGCAATTTGAATTCCTTATGGGAGGAAGATCTGCTGAGGAGAGGACAGGATTTGAACCTGCGAGAGCATAATGCCCTAGTGGTTTTCGAGACCACCCCGTTCAGCCGGACTCCGGCACCTCTCCTTTTAATTCACTCTATCATTTTTTCCTTTATTGGTCAATGAAAACAGTTAAAAAAAATAAGGCGTTTTATGTATTTATATATCTTAAACGCCTAAATTTAAAGTTATTTTTTTAAAAGAGCTAGTTGCATCTGGTTTTTCTTGGAATCTAAATTCTTTGTTAAATAGCACTTTGGAAATTTCTTTGCCGACTTCTGAAAATTTAACAGATTTTCCGCTATCTATGTTAAAAATACCTAATACCAATAGACGCTTTACAATACCCTTGGCATCTCCTCTTTTATTCGTTGGAATTCCTGCACTTATTAGAAAATTAAAGGGTAAATGCTTTCTTCTTGAATGCGTTCTTGAATTAAGCGTACGAAAAAGTCTCAGAAATATTTCTCTATTTTTCTCTAAAATCTCCAGTATATCTTTTTCTGAAACCTCGCAGTTTTCCAAAATTTCCCTAACTTTTCTTATTCTTTCCTGCTCCCACAAAACATCATTTTCAATTCTATCTAACTCTTTTTTCTTTGTTCCAATTTTTCTTACCTCTCTTTATAGTTTACATAAAAAATGTGCTTTGTCAACATTGGTAATTTAACTGGCACCAAAATAGATTTTGGTTGAGCAATTAAAAATAACACTGAAAGCAGAACCAATACCCTTTCGGTAAGATTTTAGAATGTTAAATACGTTTGTATTGCGCAATATTAAAATATCTGCTATAATATTTTTACCTTGTTTGCATCTATAAATAATAGTGCGCGGTCGAAACAAGAGAAAATTAAAATAAATTAAATGCGTTAATAAAGTAAGTGTGTTGCAAAGTAAACCCCGTTAGAAATGACGGAAATTTAATCCCATTTTCCACCCATAAAAAGACAGAACTTTCTAACGGGATAAATTTATTTACCTTGTCTGCCGACAAGCAGACGCGCACTGTATATTATTAAAGCAATATCATGGCAAAAAAACTTTATGTTGGAAGCCTCCCGTATGAAACCACTGAAGATCAACTTAAAGATTTATTCAGTGAAGCCGGTTCAGTAGAATCAGCAAAGATTATAACTGACAAATTCTCTGGAAGAAGTAAAGGGTTTGGCTTCGTTGAAATGTCCTCTGACGAAGAAGGGGAAAAAGCCATTGAAAAGTTCAATGGGCATAAAATGGAAGAAAGAACAATTATAGTGAATGAGGCACGACCAATGACTGATCGAGGTTCCCGTGATTCCCGCGGCGGAGGCGGATTTAATAAAGGACGACGAGACTTTGGCCAAATGAATAGATACTAACTCTTTGTCGAAACGGAAATAATAAAAAGTCCCTGCATTAGCAGAGGCTTTTTATATTTTTAAAAAGATTTAAGCAAAAAACTGGTCGCAATTACTGAACGATGCT
>CAYSEG010000033.1:0-6400 GCA_964430135.1 uncultured Candidatus Saccharibacteria bacterium
TTTAACAAAGCTCATTGCTAAAATCAATCAATTATATCCAGAACATAAATTAACACTTGACACAATAATTTTTCTTTGATATATTTATTAAATCAGACCAATATAGTCCAATTTATTGAAATTTATGCAAATCTCCATCAGATCACGCTATAGTTTACGGGCAATGGTGTATCTGGCAAAAGCCCAAAAAACTTGTTCTGCAAAAGAAATTTCTCAAAAAGAGAAAATTCCCTTTAATTTTTTAGAAAAGATATTTTTAAAACTGCAACGAGAGGGCTTAATAAAATCCAGGAAAGGAGTAAAGGGAGGATACTTTTTAGCTAAACCTCCTCAAAGAATTAGCATAAGAGAAATACTAAAGGTATCAGAGGACAAAGAAATATTTTCGGTTCGGTGCAAAAAAAGACATTACCTTTCCAAAAAGAAATGTCCTATAAAAAAAGTCTGGAAGAAAATTCAAAAGACTTTAAATTCTGCCTTAGACGCGATTACATTGGCTGACTTAACAAATCCCGTATCTTCTAAACGATAATTTATATATTTGAAGCCTTAAAAGGCGCGGATCAAAACATTGAATATGGAAAAATTTTTAGAGGTTAAAAACCTTTCTGTTGAATCAAAAGAAGATAAAAAGAAAATATTAGAAAATATTTCATTTGATATTGCGGAAAAATCAATTCATATTTTAATCGGACCAAACGGTTCAGGAAAATCAACCTTAGCCTATACTCTAATGGGAAGTCCGAGATTCAAAGTTGTTTCCGGAAAAATCATTTTAAAAAACAAAGACATAACTAAATTATCAACTGACAAGAGGGCAAGGCTGGGACTAACTTTAGCTTTTCAAGAACCGGCGTATTTTGAAGGAATAACTGTTGAGAAATTTTTAAGAGCGGGCAACAAGGATATTACCCAAAACGAAATTGAAAAGATTCTTGCTTTAGTCGGGCTTGAACCTAAAAAATTTCTAAACAGAGAAATCAATCAAGATTTAAGCGGAGGAGAAAGAAAGAGAATAGAGCTTGCTTCGGTGGTAGCAATGAAACCAAAGTTAATGATTTTAGATGAACCGGACTCGGGACTTGATATTATTATTTATCGCGAATTTTACAATATTTTAGAAAATATCAAAAGAGAAACCAATGCGTCAATCCTTTTAATCACTCATCGAGAAGAACTCGGAGGCGTAACTGACCAAGCCACATTTTTAAATCAAGGAAAAGTAATCTGCGACGGAAATTTTAGAAAAGTGATGAGAAAATATTGCCAATTTTCAGGAAGAAAGAAAATATGCCAGAAAATAAACTGCCAAAGGAGTTTATAAACTCGGCCCAAAAATGCGGAATAAATGCTATTTTAACGCAGGATACCAATATCCCCCGTCTTTATGTTGAATCAAATAAAGTAATATCGGTCCAAAAAATTCCCGGTTTAAAAATTTCAACCGAAAGTTTTAAAGAAGGGGCGAATTCCGTTAGAAAACAGAAAGCGGCTTTTTCTAACGGAGTAAAAATAAAGATGGTTGTTAAGAAAGGGATTTCAATAAAAAAACCGATTTTCCTTTGTTTTGGCGTTTTAGGGGAAAAAGGAAAACAGATAATTTTACCGGAGATAGTTTTAGAAGAGAAGGCAGAAGCAAAAATTTTTGCTCATTGCACTTTCCCCCAAGCAAAAAAGGTTTCTCATCAGATGGAGGCGAAAATAAAATTGAAAAAAAACGCCAGGCTTGCCTATCAGGAAAAGCATTATCACGGAGAAAATTTCGGCGCTGAAGTTTTGCCAAATTTTAAAGTTTCAATCGGTCCGGAAGCAATTTTTGAAAACGAGTTTATTTTAAACCAGGGAAGCGTTGGAAAATTAAAAATTGTTCTTGAGGCAGAATTAAAAGAAAGCGCTTTTTGTAAAATTGTTAATAAAGTAATTGGAAACGGAAAAAGAGATAATGTAGAAATTTATGATAAAATTTTATTAAGCGGAAAAGACTCCCGCAGTCTGAATAAATTAAGAGGAGTCGCGGTTAGCGGCGGAAAAATGTTTTTTAGAGGAGAAACAGAAGCAGGAATAAAAGCAAAAAATGCAAGAGGGCATATTGACTGCCAAGAAATTGTTGTCGGCAACTCAACTGCCCAGTCAATTCCTGTGGTTACCGTTAAAAATCCGGAAGCGAGAATCACTCACGAAGCATCAGTGGGAAAAGTTAATCAAAAAGAATTAGAAACTTTAATGACTCGAGGCTTATCAGAAAGTCAGGCAATTGATTTTATTATTAGAGGAAGATTTGAATAACTATGATTATAGAAAAGCTTAAAAAAGCCAATTTAAAGGGCAGAGGCGGCGCCGGTTTTCCTACAGGCTTAAAATGGGAGATGGTTAAAAAATCCCGAGCCAAGAGAAAATATATTATTTGCAACGGGTCGGAGGGCGAACCAAATGTCTTCAAGGATGGTTTTATCCTAAAAAATTACCCCGAAGAAATAATTGACGGGATAAAAATCGCCCTTGAAGTTATTAACGACAGCTCGGCATATATTTATCTCCGCAAAGATTATTACCAAAAATTTAAGAATAAGCTGAAAAAAATAATCGGGAGATCGCCTATTATTTTATTTAAAGAAACCGGCGGCTATCTTTGCGGCGAAGAAACCACCCTGCTTGAATCTATTGAAGGAAAAAAAGAAGAACCGCGAGCTAAACCTCCTTATCCTTCAGAGGCAGGTCTCTGGGGTTATCCCACCTTAATTAATAACGTAGAAACTTTTTATTACGTAGCCCAAATAGCTAAAAATAACTACCAAGAAACCCGTTTTTATTCTTTAAGCGGCGATGTAAAAAATAAAGGCGTTTATGAATTGCCGGTCAAATGGACAATTAAACAAATTTTAAAAAAAACCAATAATTTTCCTCGCTTTAATTTCTTTGTTCAGTCGGGCGGCGGAGCGGCCGGTGAAATTCTAACAGACAAGGAAATAAACCGGCCGGTAAAAGGAACCGGAGCAATCATTGTTTATAATCTAAAAAAAACAAAGCCCGTCCAACTGATGAAAAAATGGATTAATTTTTTCCTTAAAGAAAACTGCGGCAAATGCCTGCCTTGCAGGGAAGGCGTTTATAGGATAAATGAAATCTTGAACAAAAATAAAATTGATAAAAAATTATTAGAAGATTTATTGTTTGTTTTAAAAGAAACCAGCTTCTGCCCTTTGGGCAAAAGTATCGCTATTCCTTTTCGGGATTTAATAAACAAAATTTATAAAGTTTAAATGGCAAAAAAAATCCAAGCTATCATTGATAACAAAAAAATTACAGCCGATAAAGACCAAACTATTTTAGAAGCGGCCAAGAAAAACGGAATTGAAATTCCAGCGCTTTGCTACCATCCGGATTTAGATATAAAGTCTAACTGCCGGATCTGTGTGGTAGAAATAAAGGGTGTGCCGGATTTAAAGCCCGCCTGTCGGACAGTTATAAAGGACGGAATGAAGATTATTACCAACTCTTCTAAAATCAGAAAGGCGAGAAAGATAAATTTGGAATTAATTTTTGCTCAGCATTACGAAGAATGCAACGATTGTGTTTGGAATTTTAACTGCCAACTTTTAAAATTAGCTAAAAAATATAATGTTAAAATTGCCAGATTTCCTGACCGCAAAACCAATTTTCCTGTTTACCAATTTGGCCCATCATTAATCTTTGATAGTTCTAAATGCATTGATTGCCGCAATTGTGTTGATATCTGTGAAAAACAGGGAATCGGTTTTTTAGAAATAAAAAAACGAGGTTATAAAATAGGGATAGTTCCTTCTAAAGACAAAAACAAAGACTGTATTTATTGCGGACAATGCATTGTTCACTGTCCTGCCGGAGCATTGGAAGCGGTCGGAGAATTTGAAGAAGTAGAAAAACCTCTCCAGCAGACAGAGGATAAAATCGTTATTGCTCAATTTGCCCCGGCTATCAGAACCAGTATCGGCGAAGAATTTAATATGCCTTACGGAGCGCTAATAACTAAAAAATTAGCTGCCGGTATCAAAAAATTGGGTTTTGATAAAGTTTTTGATACCAGCGTTGGAGCAGATTTTGCCACCTGTGAAGAGGCAGATGAATTAATAGAAAGATTGAAAAGCAAAGAAAAACTGCCAATGTTTACTTCCTGCTGTCCTGCCTGGGTAAAATATATTGAATTTTACCACCCAGAATTTATTCCCAATTTAACCACTGTCCGTTCGCCCCACATAATTCTGGGAGGATTAATTAAAACTTTTTGGGCAAAGAAAGAAAAAATCGATCCTAGAAAAATTGTGGTGGTTTCCATTATGCCATGCGTGGCTAAAAAATATGAAATCACCAGAAGCGAATTAAAGATCAACGGCCTAACTCCGGTAGATTATGTTTTAACAACCCGTGAATTAGCATATCTTTTCAAAAAGCATAAAATTGATTTGAAAAAAATAAAAGGACAAAATTTAGATGATCCCCTGGGATTTCCTTCCGGCGCCGGGGTTATTTATGGCGCCACTGGCGGAATGATAGAATCTGCTCTGCGGACTGCTTATGAAAAATTAACTCCGCGCCAAAATAAATTCGGTGCGGGACAATCCGGCAAAAAATTACTAAAATTAAATTTTGGGCAAGTTCGCGGGATGGAAGGAATACGTCAAGCGGAGATTAAAATGAACAGCCAATTGATTAGAGTGGCAATAGTTAACGGCATTGGCAACGCTCAAAAAATCCTGAAAGAACTTAAAAAGAAGCCTAACCTTTATGATTATGTAGAGGTTATGGCGTGTTTAGGCGGATGTATTGGCGGAGGCGGACAACCAGTGCCAACCGACCCTGAAATAAGAAAACATAGAGCCGATGGCCTTTACCGGGCTGATAAAGCAAAAAAAATGAGGTTAGCCCACGAAAACCCTATAGTTAAAAGAGTTTACAAGGATTTTTTTACTCTTCAAAAAATTCATCTCATTTGTCATACTAAATACCAGCGGAAAAAAAGAGAAGGATTTAAAATTTTACCAAAAGGCGCGCACTAATTATTCTAATCAGCATTTTTATGGAGAAAACAAAAATCTTAGCCCTAAAAAGAAAAACAATTGTCAACTCAATTACTTTCGTTCTACTTCTTGGAGTAGCTACCATTGCTCCTTTATTCCACTTTCAGCCGGTTACCGGACCTATTGTTAATGCCACCCTCTTTATAGCCGCTACCCTGCTGGGTGTCCAAAACGCTATCTTTATTGGCCTGCTTCCCAGTACAATTGCTTTATCCGCTGGACTTCTGCCGCCAGTGCTTGCGCCAATGGTTCCTTTTATTATGCTCGGAAATACCATTTTAATTGTTGCCTTCAATTATTTAAGGAAAAAAAATTATTGGCTGGGTGTAATTTCGGCCAGTGTCCTAAAATTCCTCTTTCTCTTCGGCACCAGTTCAATAGTAATCAACCTGCTTTTAAAAAGGGAAGTAGCCACAAAGGTAGCGGTGATGATGAGCTGGCCGCAGCTTGCTACCGCTTTAACCGGCGGCATAATTGCTTATCTGTTTTTAAAAGTATTTTTTGATAGAGGTATTCATACAAAAAATTAATAAAAATTATACTATAATTTTTTACTTTATTGCTAAATGCTAAAAAATTATTAACTCCTTCCAATTCGGGCTTTGCCCATCCTTTGATTTAATCCCGAAATATAAGGAAATTTTTAAGCCCCGTCCGTTTAAACGGGCGGGACAAATTCCGCCGCCCCGCCGGCGCTTCGGGCAGAGCTTGCACAAAAAGTTTCAAGATTCTCAACAAATACAAAGGCAACCCTGTCGGGTTGCTTTTGTTAATTCTCTGGCGATTTGTCGCCTTTATGAAAGAAAAATTACTCGCCCCATTAGAAATCTTGCAATCACACACAACCAAAACAAGATTTTGTCTGTATAATTTGAAAAAATTGTTTTCTAACGAGGCTCGCTCTTTAAGGATTCTATTATCTTACCTGTGTTAGCATCTTGGTATGCGATGAAAAACTGTCCAGGATCTCGCATTCCTTTCTTTAAGCCAGTTTTCTCTCCTTTTAACATAATTTTATTCCAAAAATATCCAGAATCCTGCCCAGTGCCAAAACGAAGTTTTTGGTGCTGGGCAAGCAAAGCCATTTTTAACCTTTGTTTGTGGCTTTGAATCTCAACGTCTGGTGTTTTTATGCTTTCTATTTTTTTCTAAATCTTTGAACTCCATAACTCTGAATATTTAAGTTAATTCAATGCAACTTATTTTTCGACCTTTCTATAACCATAACGCAAAAGGCCGAAAAAGGCTGCGATTATCTTGCTTTCACTAGCGGTGAATCTCTATGCCGCGGCAATTTATTTTTTCTGAATTGATTACCAGCCGACATTCCTTTAGAAAATTATTAA
>CAYSEG010000034.1:0-6254 GCA_964430135.1 uncultured Candidatus Saccharibacteria bacterium
CGAAGCGTTCCGCCCCGAAGCCGTCATTAAATAATCTAAATTCTATATCCTCCTGTTCGCCCTTTCTACCTTTTAAGTTTCTCGCATGTAACTCTTTGCCTTCTGATTTTGCTTTTTCTATTGATAGTTCTGCATACTCTTCATATTTGTATTTCCATCTTTTCATATTCTTTTCCTCTATATTTTAAGACGGTAATGGACCGGGCAGAATTTGAACCTGCGATCTCCGAGGAATCTTCCTTGGTACTCTTCCTTATTGAGCTACCGGCCTATATTTGTTTTATATTCATCTTTCTTTATCTCTAAAAGATATTTAACTTTTTCTTCACCAAGTGCAAGCAAAAAAGTTGGCAATCTTGGACCTGTGTCAGCATCAATTAGCATTCTATAAACATTCTTAAAAAAATTCCTTTGTGCTCTTTTTTTCTTTTGTTCTGAAAACCAAGGTTTTTTAGGTATTTCATAAACAAGCCATGTAAGTTTCTCTAAAGTCCAGTATTTATCCATCTCTTTTATTAATTTTCTAATTTCTTCTTTTTCTTCTTCACTTAAATTTCTGAAATATTCTATATTTGGTTTTTCTTTCAATTTTATTCTTAATTCTGGCATATATAATTCGATCCAGTTTTGAGACTTTTCTAAACGTGTCTTAATAAGTTTATCATCGTATTCTAAGCCTATTCTCTTATATAATTTTTTTAATTCCTCTAGATTCCCCTGTACTACTTGTCCAAAAGAGGCTATTTGTCTAAATGGAGACCTATCTTTTTTAGGAAAATGTTTAGGAAAAATACAACTAAGTTCTATTTCTCTTTTCTCAACTCGCGATAATTCTCCTTCATAAAATTTTCTGATAGCATTATCAAATTCATCATATTGTCTTACTATCTGAGATTTAAAGAACAAAGTAATAAATTTTTCAGGGCTTGATCTGACAAAAATCCATCTTAAAAGTTCGGGCTCGTAGATACGTAAAATTTGTCTAGGTGTAATAACATCCCCTTTTGAGCTCGACATTTTTGCTATTCCTTCAATTCCAACAAAACCATAACCTTGAAATAATGGTGGCTCGATTCCATAAATTTCCTTTGCTATTGTTTTTGCAACATCAAAGCTACCGCCAGAGGTAGCATGATCTGCTCCTCCAGGTTCAAAATCAACTTTTTCGTACCACCATCGCATAGGCCAGTCTATTTTCCAACTTAATTTACCTATATTTTCTTTTGAGATATCTACGATTTCGTGATGCCCGCACTTACATTTATATTCAATCCTATTTTTTTCATCGTAATTTATAATTCTAGTCGTAGTGCTTTTTCTGCACTTTCTACAGTAGACTTGAAGTGGAAAATAACTTTCTATTTCTTGTTCTGACATTCCTTGAGTCCTAAATTTTCCCAAAATTTCAGCGATTTCTTTTCTATTTTGCAATGCTATTTTAATCCCTTCATAATATTTATTTTCATTATACATCTGAGATTGATATATAAACCGTGCTTTTATTCCAAGTTCCGGCATTAGTTCTTCAAACTCTGATTCAAAATGTTTTGCCCATGATTCATGACAACCATAAGAATCTGGAATTTCTGATAATGGCATGCCTAAATATTTTAAAAAAGTTTGAGGAACTCCTTGAGGAACTTTTCTTAATCTGTCAAAATCATCCCATGAAAAGATCAATTCTGCTTCGTATCCTTTATCTTTTAATGCTCTATATACAAGTTCGGAGATTATTATGTCTCTAAAATTACCTATGTGAACCTTACCAGAAGGCGTAATTCCTGCAGCACAAACGAATTTCCTTTTATCTGGATTATTCTCAATCAATTTCTCAGCGATTTTATATGCCCAGTGTATTTCTTTTATCATTTTTTCTAAATTTTCCTCTTTCATCTTATTTCACCCAGCTTAGGTATTTTTTTATAAAACTTCTCTCTCTAGCGGCAAAAGAGGCGGAATGTCATATAATATGCCGCGGCTATGTGAAGTTCTGACGAACCCCGCCCTACGAGCGGGCGGGGTGAGGAAAAATTTCTGTATAGCCCGCTGTTCTGCGAAGTCGCGAGCCCCGCACAGATGCTTCGCATTATGCGGGATAAACTCCGCAAGCGACAAGCAGAACAAGAGTGAAGCCCGCGGCGCATTCTGCGGAAAGAGTGAATGGAGCGAGCGATTTCCGCAGAACAAGTTATATGCGAACTTGTCAGGAAATTAACTAAAATTCGACTTTTCGGTAGGATAAATGTGTAATCAGAATGGCTTATGAATATACAAACTTCTTCTAAAAAACGAACAACAAGAATTGAGAGAAAACCACTTTATAATCTTGAGAGAAAATTAAGAATTAGAGGATTTTCAAATAAAACAATAAAGACCTACCTTTTTTATAATAGCAAATCCTTAAGGTTTGTAAACAAAAACCCGAAGTCTGCTACCAGTGATGATATTAAAAAATTTTTAGATTATCAAATAAAACGCGGCGTGACTAATGCAACCCTAACTACATTTTTATACAAATTTATACAAAAGTTGCTGTTTTAAAATTAAAAAAATTTAGACGATTTATAAAGACAGTAAAATCTTTACAGTACAACCTCCACGGCTTGAAATAACTCAAAATTTATTATAAACTAAATAAGATCAATAAGATCAAACAAATAGATACTTCTTATGAAAAATAACATTTACAAATACGGCAAAATAACAATCAGAGGCGCCCGCACTCATAATCTAAAAAATATTGACCTTGACATTCCTCGTGGAAAACTTGTTGTAATTACCGGCGTTTCCGGCTCTGGAAAATCTTCTCTGGCTTTTGATACAATTTACGCCGAAGGCCAGCGCCGCTACTTAGAAAACTTATCCGGTCATACTAAACAATTTTTAGGCACTATAGCCAAAGCGGATGTTGATCAAATTGAAGGACTTGCTCCAACCATAGCCATTGACGCAAAAAGCACTTTAGGATCTCCCCGTTCAACAGTCGGAACAATGACAGAAATTTACGACTGGCTTCGTCTTCTTTTCGCCCGAGCAGGTGTGCCTCATTGCCCACAATGCAAAAAAAGACTGACAAGATATACTAAAGAAAAAATTATAAGTGAGATCTTAAACTTTTCTCCTGATACAGAAATTACCATCCTTGCTCCTTTAGTCAAAGAAGCTAAAGGCAACCATCAAGAAACTTTGAAAAGAATTGCCCGGCAGAAATTTGCCGAAGTTCGAATAGACGGACAAGTTTATCTAACGGAAAATTCCTTAAATTTAATCTTAGACAAAGAAAAACCGCATAATATAGAAATAGTTGTAGATAAGCTAAAGCTTAAAGCCGCCCCCAATGCTTTACATGGCAATGCAGACGGAAAAAATGATAAAGAAAGAATAGTTGACTCTATTGAAACAGCATTTAAACTGGGAGATAAAAAGATACTTATTATAAAAAAGCAAAAAGGAATTGAAAAAGAAATAATTTTCAGTGAAGATTTTTTCTGTCAGGAATGTGGCATAAAAATGGGGACACTTGAACCAAAACTATTCTCATTTAATAACCCCCTCGGCGCTTGCCCTTTCTGCACCGGACTTGGTTATCATCTTGAAATAGACCCAAAGAAACTCTTTCCTAATCCAAAATTAACTTTAGCTGAAGGGGCCATTAGGCCTTTATTTTTAGATAATTGGCAAAAATATCTTCAGATTTTTAAAAAATTAGCCGAAATTTATAAGTTTCCATTAGATGTACCAGTAGAAAAACTGCCAAAAAAGACTTTGGATATAATTTTATATGGAATCGATAATAAATTAAAAAAAGAGCAAAGCGATTTTGAAGGAGTTATTCCAATTCTCCAGCGGCGATACCACCAAACTCATTCTGAATACATTAAAAACGAACTTGAAAAGTATATGGCTAAGGTTCAATGTTCAGCCTGTAAAGGTAAACGTCTTAAAAAAGAAATTTTAGCTGTAAAAATAGACGGAGTCTCAATCGATCAAATTGTTGAAATGTCAATTACGCAATCTATAGACTTTTTCAAAAAATTTATAAAAGAAAAAAGAGGAAAGCAAAGCCAAATTGCCCGACCAATCATTAAAGAAATTTTAAGACGTCTCAAACTATTGGCTAATATAAGCTTAGGCTATCTTACTTTAAACCGATCCTCTGAAACTTTGTCAGTTGGCGAAAGCCAAAGAATTAAACTTGCTTCCCAGCTTGGTTCAAAGCTTTCTGGTATTTTATATATCTTAGACGAACCATCAATCGGGCTCCATCCGCGAGACACAATAAAACTTATTGATATGCTTAAAAATCTCAGAGATTTAGGAAACAGCGTTCTTGTTGTTGAACACGATGAAGCTTTTATCCAAACAGCGGATTATATTTTTGATATAGGCCCCGGAGCAGGGGAAGCTGGCGGTAAAATTGTTGCCCAGGGCAATATTTCTCTCATAAAAAAATCAAAAGGATTAACAGGGCTTTACCTCTCCGGAAAGAAAAAAATTTCTTTCCCTTCAAAAAATAGAAAGAAAACTGAAACCAAAATTATAATTAAAGGAGCTAGAGAGCATAATTTGAAAAATATTGATGTTGCTATTCCTTTGGGTAAATTAGTAGTTATTACCGGAGTTTCTGGTTCCGGAAAAAGCACTCTCGTCGATGATATTCTGGGACGCAGGCTCGCTCAAAAATTCCATCATACAAAAGCGAAAGTAGGTAAACATAAAGAAATAATAGGGCTTGAGGCTCTCAGTAAAGTTATTAATATTGATCAGGCTCCTATCGGCCGAACCCCACGCTCCAATCCTGCCACCTATACCGGCATCTTTACATTAATCAGAGAGCTTTTTGGTCAAACTCAAGAAGCCCAAAAAAGAGGATTAAAGCCTTCTTATTTTAGTTTCAATATCAAAGGAGGAAGATGTGAAATCTGCCGTGGTGAAGGATTTAAAAAAATAGAAATGTATTATCTGCCTGATGTCTATATTCCCTGCGATAAATGCCAAGGACGCCGTTATAAACCCGATGCTTTGGAAATTGAATATAAAGGAGTGAATATCGCTGATGTTTTAGAGATGAGTGTCGGAAAGGCTTTAAATTTTTTCAGATCCACCCCCTCTCTTTATCAAAAACTTAAAGTCTTGGACGATGTAGGGCTTGGATATATTAAACTTGGCCAATCAGCGACCACCCTTTCAGGAGGTGAAGCCCAAAGAATAAAACTGGCCGCTGAACTAGCCCGTCCTTATCGTGAGGGTAAAACTTTATATATTCTCGATGAACCAACTGTTGGTCTTCATTTTGAAGATATTAAAAAATTATTAAGCGTTTTAAATAAATTAGTCGATAAAGGCAATACTGTTTTGGTTATTGAACATAACTTAGATGTTATAAAATCAGCTGATTGGATTATTGATCTGGGTCCGGAAAGCGGAGAAAAAGGAGGCTATATTGTTGCCGAAGGAACACCAAGCCAAGTGGCAAAAATAAAAAAGTCCTGGACAGGACAATATCTGAAACAAATAATAAACTCTAAGAGTTAAATAAACATTTTGCTAATAGTTTGACGAGGTCATTTGATTAAAGGTTAAAATTTCTAATTCTTAATTTTCAATTTCTATTGAATGTCTAATTTTCTAACTTCTAAATGTTTAAAAATTAAGCTTATAGAAAGATAACTTGAATAAATATATCGTAATTCAACAAATTTATCACAATATTAATCTATAGCCAAAACTGCCGCCCCCAAAACTCCGGCCTTGTCTCCTAATTTTGATCTAACTATTTTTGTTTTAGCCAATGGCTTAAAGAAAACTCTTTTTTTTGTTTCCCGAATCATTGGCCTCCAAAGAAGCTTCATTCTGCTTAATCCTCCGCCGATTATAATAATTTCAGGATTAAAAAAATTAATCATATCAGAAAGTTTTTTTCCTAAAGTGCTGCCCGTAAGATTAATTACTTTCAGAGCTTTTTCTTCGCCTCTTAAAGCTCTTTTTTCAATTTCAAAACTGTCCAATTTCTCTCCGCTTAATTCTTTATACAAATTTTCCATTGCTTGACCTGAAACAAAAGCTTCTAAATGCCCTCTAATTCCACAGGAGCATTTAAAGTTATATTTAGTTTCAACGATCGTATGTCCAAACTCGCCAGCGGTATTATTGGCTCCCCGGTAAAGTTTTCCATCAATAATAATTCCGCCGCCAATGCCAGTTCCTAAAGTTAAACCGATAATATGTTTATAATTTCTTGCTGAACCAAAACA
>CAYSEG010000035.1:0-6016 GCA_964430135.1 uncultured Candidatus Saccharibacteria bacterium
TTTAGAAAAAATTAACGCCATAATTTGATCAGCGATTTTGGCTGAATCTAATTTATCTTTTTTATTCGAACTCTGGCGAACTACAAAGGCATCCATCATATCTGTCAGGAGAGATGTGGTTAAGCGCGTATCAATTTTGGCGGTTATTTTTTTACCTTCTTTCACTCTCCTTTCTGTTAAAACTTCCCTAACCAACGGTTCTAACAAATCAACAATCTCCGACCTCAGATTATTAACAAACTTTATAATAACGGAATCTTCTTTGGACATCTTCTGCATTGAAAAAGAAACTATCTCTCTCTGATTTAAACAAAAATCAATATAGGTTTTAATAACTTTATAAAGCTTCCGTTCAACTGCATCTTCTTTTTTTAAAACTACTTCCAATGAATCACCGAGCAATCCAAAAGAGTTAGCCAGTATTTGAAGATAAAGATCCCGCTTACTTTTGAAATAATAATAAATAGCCGCTTTTGTGGTATTAACTAATCTAGCGATCTGATCCATAGAAACAGCATAATAATTATACCTTGAAAAAAGATCTTCAGCTTTTCTTAAAATCTGGCTTTTTGTACTATTTGTTCCAACTGCTATTTTTTTATTTCTTAGATTCATAAACTCATTCCTCTTATTTTAAACTAACTTACCAGTTAGTAAGTAATTATCTACAGTTTATCATAACCAAAAACCCTGTCAAGGTCCGTACAAATTATGTACTGGATAATTTTTCTTTAATTATTTCTTCAATAGCAGTATCCTTTGGAATAATTTCAAATCCAACGCCCATTTCTTTAAGTATAACCATGGCGCCTGATCCAATCTCTCCGGTTATTATCCTATCGGCTTCAATGGCCTTGACAAACCTTACTCCATGCCCGCGCCCAACAGTAAAATATGGATTTTTAACTATCCTTTTCTGAATTATGTCTCCATTTTTGTCCTGATCAATAACTAAATATTCAGGAGCACCAAAATCGTTGTAAAACTTACCATCCTTAACTGAAATAATTGTTCTTATGCCTCGTTTTTCAAAACTTACTGCCTGAGCCATATTCTTGAATTGAGTAAGATGTCCGTTTCTTGCTTTAATATAACCCCTTTTAAAATCGTGAGAGACTACTTGAATGACAACAAATTTCAAATTTTCTACCCGTTTAAGTAATAATTTTTCTAAATTTTTAGTCACCTCTGAAGCTCTTTCTATTTTCCATTGTCTATTCAATCCTATTTTGAGTTCGACGAAATTTTCCATTCCTAATTTTCGACTTTTGATTTGCAATAAATCTATCTCTTCATCCTGGCAAATTTTCCTAATTTTTTCTTCAATAATTGGATTAGCAACATCCAAAAGATTATCTATAGTCTGTCCTGACAAAATATATGTTTCATGAAGAATATACAAACCAACAAAAATAGCAGCAGCACCGTCAGCTTGAGTAACCCAACGAGTTAAGAAAAGACCGACTAAAACAGCCACCGAAGAAAGACTATCGGCTCTTGAATGTTCTCCATCAGCTATTAAAGCCAAACTATCATTTTTTTTCCCAATATTAAATTTAAGGCGAGCCATCACCTCATTAATAATAATAGAAAAAACAACAATTAAAAGAACGGGGAAAGTAATTTGGATAGATTCTTTTTTAATAATACTCGATGCACCCTCATAAATAATCCAAACAACTGAAATTAAAAGCAAGAAAATAACAACAAAACTAGCAATAGTTTCAGCTCGCCAATGGCCATATGGATGTTCTTTGTCCGCTGGCTTCCTGGCAACTTTAATCCCTAAATAAGTTGCTCCGCTTGAAACAATATCTAAACTTGAATGAATACCATCGGCAACAAGAGCAGCGCTCCCTACAAAAAATCCGATTCCTAACTTTAACAAAGCTAAAATTAGATTGATAACTATACTTAAAATAGAAACAGATTCTTTTGTCATTTTTACTAATCCGAGAAATTAACTAAAATTGACCCATCGCCTTCTCTGCCGCTTCCATAATTGGCCAGACGACAGGAGATGGGGTAAGTGCCGGATGAGTGCCGAGTTGGAATTTAATAATCTCTTCCGCTTTCATTTTATTCTGAATCATTGCCGCTATAATATTTGTCACCTCCCCGGTTGTTGGCCCGCCCAAAACTTGACCACCAATTATTTCTTTTGAAGATTTCCTAAAAAGCAGCTTTACAAAAATTTTTGACGAAGCGGTCATTGCCGACGGATGCTTGTCAACCGTTGACGCTTCTTGCTTTACAAAATCAATCTTCTCTTCCCGAGCTTTCCTTTCTGTAAACCCAGAAACGCCAAACCCCACTCCTCCAATAACTGTAGCGAATGTTCCAATCGTTCCTTCATTTCTATATTTTAAGTTAAATAAACTTGCCCCGGCGATTCTTGCTTCTCTGGCGGCAATTGAGGCAAGTTTAAGTCCAAACGGAGCTTTGGTAAAAAAAGAAGTTTTTTCCGCGCAATCTCCAACAGCAAATATATTCTGATCAGATGTTCTTTGATATTCATCAACCCATATTCCCTTAGTCTGGCCAATTTTTAATTCGGCATCTTCAGCAATCTTAACATTCGGCACCACGCCAATTCCAAGGATTACCGCATCAGCTTCAAGTTTTTCTCCTTTTTTTAATTTTATATATTCAACCCTATCTTCTCCTTCTATTTTTTCGGCAATATTATTAGTTAAAATTTTTACACCTTTCTTTTCCAGCTCCTCTTCCGCTTTAAGGCAAAACTCTTCATCATAAGCTAATTGCAAACAATGGGGCAACATTTCAACAATAGTTATGTTTTTATCTTTTTTGCTTAATTCATCAGCGAACTCAAGACCAATGAACCCTCCGCCGATAATAACAATATTTTTGGCCTTCTCTAAAACTTTTAGCATTTGCTGAAGATAGCGGACATCTTTTTTAACTACAAACACATTCTTAAGATTCACACCGACAATCGGAGGAATAACCGGCAGAGAACCGGTAGCTAAAACTAATTTTTCATATCTAATTTTTTGCTCCTTAATTGTGTTAACTACTTTATTTTTTCTGTCCAAAGAACGAACTTCACCAACAATAAGCTCAATGTTATTTTTTGAAAGTATTTCGTCGCTGATTAAATTTTTTTCTGTAGAACCAATAGTTTCGCATAAATAAGGAATAGCACAGGGAATAAGAACCTGCTTTTCTTTTCTAATAAGAGTAATTACTTTATCCGGATAATTTCTTCTGGCGGATATTGCCGTGGTCAAACCTCCAGCACTTCCTCCAATAATTAAAACATCTGTTTTTTGCATAGAAATATCTCCTTTCTTTGTTCGTATTTTATATTATTGCCAGAGAAGCTCCATTAGGGACAACAAAACCTCCCGCCGGCAGGTAATCCTGACGTCGTAATAAAACCATCTGCCATTGCGGACCCCGCTGGTGTTCGCGATGACATCTAAATCAGAATTTTTATAATTTACCTCGCTCTTGTCATCATTGTTCCGCACTTTGGACATTTGTGTTCATAGCAAGGTTTCCCCCGTTCGTGCGTAACTTTTTCACCGCACTTCGGACAAACGCACTCGCCGCTCGGGCCTAATCCAAAACCGCCCGGCTGTCTTCCTTGTCCGCCGCCACGACCCAATCCCTGGCCTAATCCACGACCAAAACCAGCATTTTGATCCTGAGAATTCTCCTCGTTTGAAGATTCCATATAATTTTTCTCTATCCCGAATTAAGTGTGAATTAAACAAATACTACACAAATTCAAGATAGAGAATGTATAAAAATTTTATAATTTTTAATTTCTAATACTTTAATTTTTAAACCCTGCAACCGCTTATAAATGTCAAATATCAGAATCCAAATGTCAATTCAATATCAAAACTCAAATCTCAAATACTTAAACCTTTTTTTAATCAGACTGTCTAAAACCGGAATTCACGCTTTAGTCCGCAAGATGAATAGCTTTAATAAGCCAAACCCTCCTATATAGTCTGAAGGTTGAATTCCAAGATTCCGGACAGTCTGGTTAGGAAATTTTTGTCATTTAAATTTTGGATTTGATTTAATATGTTGAAGAATTGAAAATTACTATTTTTAGTATAACAAATTAATCCAAAATCCACAAGAATAAAAAAGAAAATTAAAGAAGGCGATACATCGATATACCGCCTTTGCCAGAATTCCTAAAAAGATTTTCTAAAAAGATTCCGAATCCTTAAAGGATTCGGAATCTAAAGAATCTAAAAATCTAACTTTACTTAAGAAGTTAAATCATTTCCGACAATATCATCGCCTTCTTCAAATTTATCAACATCAGCAGATTGAACTGAGATAATTTTGTTCCATTTATAACCAGCTCTAGTGAAATCGCGAGCCGATCTCACCCAGCGCTTTTTGCCTTGATCAATTTTATACACCTTACCAGAAGGGTCGGCAAGCAAGCTTCCATCAGGATATCCCACAGCATTACCTTGACTAAATTTATTTAGTTGTTCGGCGTTGGCCTTTAAAACATAATTCCAACCCCATTTATTGGCATTAAATACACTAATAGAAGGAACCGGTTTTCTTTTCCCATCTTTTATCTGCCAAACAGTCGGATCGCCTTCTTGCTGGATCAAGGCTCCTTCGGGATAAGAAGAATTTTCACTGATAGCCTCGCCGGTCTCGTAAAGACTTAAATGGGCGTCAGATACCCTTTTAATGATTCCCCACTTGTATCCTAAACCATTAAAGGCGTTAACAGAAACAAACGGCCTTTTCTTGCCTTCAGAAATTACATAAACAGTCGGCCCTGAACCTTGAATGACGGTCCCTTCACGATAACCCAATGTATCACCTTCAATATAACTCTCAACTTCTTCTTGATCTACCTCCTCAATGTCTGACCAATCCAATCCTTGAGCATTAAAAACATCGGGGGAAGGAATTAACTTTCTAATACCATCCTCTAACATATAAACCGTCGAGGTTCCCTTAGCTCTAATCAACGACCGATTTGGTCTTCTCCAGCGTTTTAAAATTACTCCGTAACCGGATTTTACCTCTATAGTTAAATTGTTATGATAAAGATCAATAATACTATAACTTTTTTCCCAATTGTGTTTATTAAAACTAAGAGTAATCGTATCATTTTCATCAAGGGAAGCTGAATCCAATTTCAGATCTACTAAGATTCCATCTATCCCGGACTGGATATAGGAATTCCAATCTATTTGGTTATCAGTAACGCCGGTAACCTTATCAGGGAACTCAAAGCGCAGGGTCCTTACCAATGATAATGTTCCACCGCTGTCAATTTTAAATGAACCGCTAAAATTAACTATAGGAAGAATGCATCTGGCCGTGCCTTCTGTTCCGGGCGTGCATCTCAAAGCATAATCCGCTCTTTTAACTTTTCCCCATAAAACTGTTAAGAAGAAATGAGGGTTTTCAGGTGCTGGATGAATCTTTATAACTATTTCCCTGCCCGAACCAACATCCTCAATAAAAGTTTCAGTCATATTATAAAACTCTTCAGCGGTCTTTGTCACACTTCCCTGAGCAGTCTCTATTGTTATGTCTTTATTCGCTGGAGAAGAAACAACAACTCTTACCCCATCCCAATGACCATAAATCAATGAATTCCAGGAAACAGGATCATGTTTTGAGATAATTTTATCCGCATCGCTGTTATGTTTATCAAAAAGCAAAGTTCTTAGAAGGCTGACTCGAGCTGTCTCATCTACATTTACAGAACCATCAAAATTAGTTTCCGCAGCATCTTCCACTTTACCATCAACATTTCCCCATTTAACAGTCATAGTAAAATGAAGCATTTTACTGCTGGGCGTTTCATCTTCTGCTTCTGCACTAACTGCCAAAATAGGCATTAAGCTAAAAAATAATCCAAAAATCACTCCCCAAAATGCCAAACTCTTAATTTTCCGCATTTTTATTCACCCCCCTTCCTATTAAGTCATAAGTTATAAGGAAATTCATAACTCTATTTTGCTTATTGCTTATTGCTTATTTTTGCTCC
>CAYSEG010000036.1:0-5458 GCA_964430135.1 uncultured Candidatus Saccharibacteria bacterium
ATTTTTATTTTATTAGAATTTTTATAAATATAAAAGTTATTTTGGAAGGGGTCTAATAATGAAAAGAACAAAAATAATCTTTTTATTTTTAATATTATCCGGTTTTTGTTTTTTTGCCGGAAATGTTTGGGCAAAATCTTATTATTACGAAGATTATAAAGTTGATATACAGATTAATAGAGATTCAACTTTTGATGTTATAGAAACGGCTACATACAATCTTGACGGCAGTTTTGGATTTTTTACCCGCGATGTCGCGTTGAAAGACATAGATTTAATAACTGATGTTGAAGTTTTTGATGGAGATAGAAATAGGATTCCAAAGAGTGAACTAGATATTAAATCAAGAAATAATGAGAAACATATTCAGTGGAATTTTGCGCGCCGTAATTTTTCTAATGAAGAAAAAAGCTGGACCGTCAAATATAAGGTCCATGGCGGAATAAGTTTTTTGAAAAATTACGATGAAATTTATTGGAATGCTATTCCATCGGATAGAAGCGCTCTTATTGAAAATGTCAAAGTGACAGTAAGTTTGCCCAATAGAGAGAAATTTAGAAGTGATTTAATCCATCTTTATTCGGAAAATATTCCGGAAACACTCGCAAGGGAAAATTGTTATTTTGAAAATGAAAATACTAAGGCAGTTTTTGTTGGGAAGAATTTAGAACCGAATACTAATTTTACTATCGCGGCCGGTTTTCCAAAAGGCATTGTTTCCCAGTCAGCGTATTGGAAAGATTTTTTTAAAATTTATTACGGCTATATTCTTTCAATAATAATTTTTCTTTCCAGTGTAATTATTGGTTTTGTTTATTGGTATCGCACAGAAAAATCAAAGGAAAGAAAAAGATCAATCGTTCCGCGATACGAACCGCCGCAAAATTTAAGGCCGGCAATGGCAGAAATTATCACTAAAGAAAAATTGACAAATAAAGGTCTTGCCGCGACTATTGTTGATTTGGCTGTAAGAGGATATGTGAAGATTACGAAAGAGAAAAGAACGAAATTTGAATTTGAGATTCTGTCATGTTTATTGCTGGCGGCGTTAATTTATATAATTATTATTGGGTTCTTTGTCTTTAGTAGTTTGGAAAAGCCACCGTTAGTTGTTTTAGTTGTTTTTGTATCGTTGTTCGCGCTGGTATTTTTAGTGTTTTTAAAAAATGAAAAATACTCTGATTATACAGTTACAAAAGCAAAACCATATGAAAATGATCCTAATCTTGAAGATTACGAAAAAAAATATTTAAAAGCACTTTTTCATTTTAGAGATTATTTTTCTACAAAAGAATTAAGAAAGAATCGAAAAAAAAGCATGGAATTATATAAGAAAATTCAGAAAGTCAAAGACGAAATTTATAAAGAGACAGAATTGGATACCGGAGCGTTTGAAATCGGGTTAACTGTTGAAAAAAAAGAAAAAAGCATTTGGTCTGTTTTGGTTATCGGTATTTTATTTTTATTTGCATTTAGTGTCGCGGTTGGCCAGTTTTTTATTTTGGCTTTAACTACAATTGTTAGCATTGTCGGACTTTGGGCTTTTATCAAATACGACGCGCGGCTTTCAGAAAAAGGGATAATTTTAAAAGAAGATTGGCTTGGGTTTAAAATGTATTTGGAGACGGCGGAAAAATACAGAATGCAGAATTTAAAGCCGGAGTTTTTTGAAAAATACCTGCCGTACGCGATGATTTTCGATGTTGAAGAAAAATGGGCAAAAGCCTTTGAGACAATGCATTTGCCACAGCCGACTTGGTATGCAGGTTCTGCTTATGCGCCAGGATCTGCTTCAAATTCAGCGGGTTCGTTTTCTCCCTTATCTTTTAGCAAAAGCTTTTCCTCGTCTTTTACAAGCGCCTTTTCAAGCTCCGGAGCCGGCGGTGCTTCAGGAGGAGGCGGCGGAGCTGGCGGAGGAGGCGGCGGCGGAGGCGGCGGAGCCGGATGAAAAAAGAGAAAATAATAAATATTAACAATTATGCACCCTTGCCGTAACTCCCAAAAGCGACATTACCAAGAAAATTCCATTTATTTCATTGCCGCCAAAATATTTGAAAACTTCCCATATTTCAAAGAACCGATATTCTGCGATTTATTGGTTAAAGAATTAAAAATTTGTAGAAAATTTAGCTTAATGTTTACAAATTACAAAATCATTTTTAAAACATAAGAATAAACCAATGATCAAAAAATTTCCACAAGTTGGGGTCGGTGTGATGATTTTTTTCAAGGGAAAGATTTTGTTAGGAAAACGGAAAGGTTCTCACGGAGAAGGGGAATATGCTTTTCCGGGCGGGCATTTAGATTATTTGGAAACAATAGAAAGCTGCGCCAAAAGAGAAACGTTTGAAGAGACGGGACTGGTGATTAAGAATATTAAATTTCAATTTTTAGCGAATGTCCGTCATTATAAACCAAAGCATTATCTTCATATCGGGGTAATTGCAGACTACCAAAGGGGCAGAGTTCAATTAAGAGAGCCTGAGAAGTGTGAAAGCTGGGGCTGGTATGATTTGAATAAGTTGCCAAAACCTTTGTTCAAAATGACTAAATTAGCTATAGTTTCTTATAGGACGAAAAAGATTTATTTTAATAAACAATAAATTAAAGTAGGGCTTACGCGTTTGTCTCTCTTGCTATTTCTGCCCCGCATCAATTGCGAGATGGCAGAACAAACGCGTAACCCCTATAATAATCAAAATGAAAAACAGATCTAAAAAATTCATTCTTTGGTTCAATGAAATTTCCAATAAAGATGTCGGGCTTGTTGGCGGCAAAAACGCTTCGCTTGGCGAAATGTATCAGAAGCTGACTAAGAAGGGAATCAGGATTCCAAATGGGTTTGCGACTACCTCTTTTGCTTATTGGGAATTCCTTGAAAAATCAAAAATCGAAAATCGAAAATCAAAATTACCCGCCCGCCTCGCTATGCGAAGCATTGCGGGCAGGCAGTCCAAAATTCAAAATTTGAAAGAAGCAATCGCAGAAGTTTTAAAAGGATTAGATGCGCACAATATTCAGAATTTGAAAACCCGCGGAAAGAAGATACGTGAAATGATAATGGCGTCAAAATTTCCAAAAGAATTAGAAAGGGAAATTATTGAAGCATATCATAAATTAAGCCAAGAATATGGAAGGCGGCATTCGCGAATGTCGCCTGCGACGGATTTAGATGTTGCGGTTAGATCGTCAGCCACGGCCGAAGATTTACCTAATGCTTCTTTTGCCGGCCAGCAGGAATCATACCTTAATATCCGAGGAGAAAAAGCTCTTCTTTTGGCGGTAAAAAAATGTATTGTTTCTCTTTTCACTGACCGAGCAATTTCTTATCGTGAGGATATGGGTTTTGACCATTTAAAAATCGCGCTCTCAGTAGGAATAATGAAAATGGTCCGTTCAGATAAGGCGTCGTCCGGGGTAATGTTTTCCTGCGATACTGAAAGCGGTTTTAGAGATGTAACTTTGATTAATGCTTCTTATGGTCTGGGAGAAAATATTGTTAAAGGTAAAGTTACTCCTGATCAATTTTATGTTTTTAAACCGACTTTAAAAAAAGGATTCAAGCCGATTATTGGAAAGCAGCTTGGCACAAAGGAATATAAGCTTGTTTATGCAGATGGAAGGCGGCATTCGCGAATGTCGCCTGCAAGATACCAAGGAAGGCAACGCGACATTATGTCACCTGCGGTTGTCGATATGTCATCGACAACAAAAAATGTCCCAGTTTCTAAAAACGAACAAAGGAAATTTTCTTTAAAAGATAAAGAAATTCTCCAATTGGCAAAATGGTCTTGTTTAATAGAAGATCATTATAGAAGATCAATGGATATAGAATGGGCAAAAGACGGAATTGACGGGAAACTTTATATTTTACAAGCTCGGCCGGAAACAATCCAAAGCAGAAAAGATGTTGACGTGATTGAAGAGTATGTTTTAGAAAAATTGAAAGCCAATAAAGCCGAAAGCCAAAAGCCGAGAGTGATAATTAGTGGTTTGAGCGTGGGAAATAAGATTGGCCAGGGAAAAGTGAAGGTGATTTTAAACGTGAAAGATATTGAAAAATTTAAAAAAGGGGAAGTTTTAGTAACAAAAATGACTGATCCTGATTGGGAGCCGGTAATGAAGATTGCCTCAGCGATTGTAACTGATGAAGGCGGAAGAACTTGCCATTCGGCGATTGTTTCTCGTGAGCTGGGGATTCCTTGCATAGTTGGCGCTAACAAAGCCACTCAGATTTTAAAGAATGGGCAAAAAATAACAGTCAGTTGCGCCGAGGGAGAAGTCGGAAAGGTTTATCAAGGTTTGATTCCTTTTAAGGTCAGAAAAATAAATATTGCCAGTTTCAAAAGGCCAAAGACAAAAATAATGATGAATTTAGGCGAGCCGGATCAAGCTTTCTCTTTAAGATTTATTCCTAATGACGGAGTGGGGCTAGCTCGGGAAGAATTTATTATTAATAATTATATTAAAATTCATCCCTTGGCTTTAGTGAATTTCAGCCGGCTTAAAGACAAGAGAATAAAAAGCGAAATTAAAAAGTTGACTTTTGCGTGGAAAGACAAAAAACGATTTTACATTGATAAGTTAGCCGAAGGAATCGGCAAAATTGCCGCGGCTTTTTACCCCCGCGATGTCATTGTTAGGTTTTCTGATTTTAAAACAAATGAATATGCTAATTTGATCGGCGGCAAAGAATTTGAACCGAAAGAAGATAATCCAATGCTTGGCTGGCGCGGAGCTTCCCGTTATTATAACGAGAAATTTAAAAAAGCGTTCATTTTAGAATGCCAAGCAGTTAAAAAGGTGCGGGACGAGTTTGGCCTTGATAATGTAATTGTAATGATTCCTTTTTGCCGGACTCTTGATGAAGCGAGGCAGGTTTTAAAAATAATAAAAGAGAGCGGATTAAAAAGAAAAGCAAGCGGCATTGGCCAATGTCGTTTGCGGAATTTAAAAATTTATATGATGGCAGAGATTCCTTCTAATATTATTTTAGCCAAAGACTTCGCTAAAATTTTTGACGGATTTTCAATCGGTTCAAATGATTTAACCCAGCTTACTTTAGGATTGGATCGCGATTCAAAAATTGTCAGCTATATTTTTGATGAGAGAAATGAAGCAGTCAAAAAATTGATTAAATATTTAATAAAGGTCGCTCATCAACATAAAAGAAAAGTGAGTATCTGTGGGCAAGCGCCTTCTGACTTTCCAGAATTTGCTGAGTTTTTGGTTCGTTCTGGAATAGATAGTATTTCTTTGAATCCTGATACGGTTCTGAAAACTACTTTGATGATTGTTGAAACAGAGAAGAAATTAAAAAAGTAGGGGCAAATTTATGCCCCTACAAAATATTTATTTGGAAGGATGGCCGAGCGGTTTAAGGCGCACGCTTGGAGAGCGTGTGTGGGGAAACTCACCGTGGGTTCGAATCCCACTCCTTCCGCCAATATTCAATTTC
>CAYSEG010000037.1:0-5428 GCA_964430135.1 uncultured Candidatus Saccharibacteria bacterium
GTCCGGGGACAGTGTCTGGTGGGTAGTTTATCTGGGGCGGATGCCTCCTAAAAGGTAACGGAGGCGCTTATAAGGTTGGCTAAGCCCGGATGGAAATCGGGCTGATCGTACAAAGGCATAAGCCAGCTTTACTGCAAGGGCGACACCCCAAGCAGTTGCGAAAGCAGAACTTAGTGATCCGACCATCCTTAGTAGAAGGGTGGAAGCTCAACGGATAAAAGCTACTCCGGGGATAACAGGCTTATAGCTTCCAAGAGTTCATATCGACGAAGCTGTTTGGCACCTCGATGTCGGCTCATCTTATCCTGGGGGTGAAGAAGCTCCCAAGGGTTTGGCTGTTCGCCAATTAAAAAGGTACGCGAGCTGGGTTTAAACCGTCGTGAGACAGGTTGGACTCTATCTGCCGCAGGCGTTTATGTCTCATTTTGAGACTTGATACTTGAAAGGATTTTCTTCTAGTACGAGAGGACCGAAGAGAATAAACCTCTGGTGTACCAGTTGTCCCGCCAGGGGCATCGCTGGGTAGCTATGTTTGGCAGGGATAAGCGCTGAAAGCATATAAAGCGCGAAGCCCCCCTTAAGATTAGGTATCGTAGATTGGTCGGAGATGACGACCTTGATAGGCTGTAGGTGTAAGTGCCGTAAGGTATTTAGCCGAGCAGTACTAATAAATCATTCCTACTTGCTCCATTTTTGTAATTCACAATAAATTAGAACTTTCAAATTTTCTGGATTCCAAATTCTATATTCTAGATTCTAATAATTTCTTTGACATTTCTGTAGAAATAACCATAATTATTTTCATTTACCAAAATATTTGATTATATTGTCTTGGTGATTATAGCGAAGGGGTTACACCTGATTCCATTCCGAACTCAGAAGTTAAGCCCTTCAGCGCCGATGATACTTGGCCGTAAGGCCCGGGAAAGTAGGTCGTCGCCAAGACAATGTAATTAAATATGTAATTAAATTACAATATTATTCTAAATTCTGAAAAAAGATTTACAAGGCAAAATTCATTTTGCCTCTTTTTTTTACTTCTAAATAATTTTGACTTTTTAAAAAAAAATTCTATAATAGAGATAAGAATTGTCATTGTATTATGAAGAATACAACTCCTAAAGCAATCCTTTTGCCGTCGCTAACACTTCTTTTTGCAATGACAATATGGTTATGTCAATAAATCTAAATGAAATTAAAAAAATCCACTTCATCGGAATCGGCGGGATTGGGCTTTCTGCTATTGCCAAGTTGATGGTATGGCAAGGCAAAAAAGTAAGCGGTTCTGATTGCCAAGCGTCAGAAATTACTGACGAACTTAAAGAGTTAGGAGTTAAAATTTTTATTGGGCATAATAAAAAAAACCTGGATAAAGATGTTGGCTTAGCGGCTTATACTTTAGCTGTCGGCCAAGATAATCCGGAAATTCAAAAAGCGAAAAAATTAAACATTCCAATTTTAACTTACCCGGAATTTTTAGGGCTTTTGATAAAAGATAAATTTGGAATCGCTATTTCAGGCACTCATGGAAAATCAACAGTTACATCAATGGTCGCTCTTATCCTTGAAAAAGCAGGGCTTGATCCAACAGTTGTTGTCGGCGGTAAAATTTCAGAATTCGGCGGTAATGTCAGAATAAGTAAAAGCAAATATTTTATTTTTGAGGCTTGTGAGTACCAGAGAGCTTTTTTAAATTATTGGCCAAAGGTTATTGTCTTAAATAATATTGAACTTGACCATACGGACTATTATAAAGACATTAAAGATTATGAAAGCGCGTTTGAGGAGTTTATTGGGCATTTGCCGAAAGATGGAGTTTTGATAGTTAACGAGAAAAATCAAAAATCAAAAATCAAAAATCAAAATTACAATTCAAAATGCAAAATTTTAAGTTTTGGAATTGATAAAAAAAATGATTTGGTTGCTTATGATATTAAGTTTGAGAATGGTAAAACTAAATTTAATGTAAATTTTAAAAATAAAAATCTCGGGGAATTTTCTTTGCAAATTCCTGGGATTTTTAATGTTTATAATGCTTTAGCAGCAATTTCAGTCGGGCTTTTATTGGGAATAGATATAGAAATTATTAAAAAAACTTTAGCGGAGTTTAAAGGTATCTGGCGGCGGTTTGAGCATATCGGAAATTGCCAAGGGGCGGAAATTTATTCTGATTATGCACATCATCCGACAGAAGTAAGATCGACAATTGACGGAGCGAGAAAATTTTTCCCCGGCAAAAGAATTATCGCAGTTTTTCAACCGCATCAACACAATAGAACAAAGAATTTGTTCCAGAATTTTATAAATTCTTTTGACAACGCTGATTTAATAATTCTGAATGAAATTTTTGACGTGGCAGGAAGAGAAAATATAAACGACCAAAATATCAGCTCTTTGGATTTAGTTAATGAAATTAAAAAACACTCAAAAAATAAAACAGTTCTGTTTGGCAAGAATTTAAAAGAAACGGAGAAATTAATTCTAGAAAATATTAAAAAAAATGATGTTGTTTTGATAATGGGAGCGGGGGACATCTATAAGTTAAACTCAAAGTTCAAAACTCAAAAGCCAAAATTATAGCTTAAAACCCAAAGCTAAGTTTAAAATTTCTAATTTCTAATTTCTTAATTTTAAAACTTTTTGTATTTTTGTTTTAGTTATTTGAAAATTGAAAATTTAATAAAAATTATAAATTGAAAATTGAAAATTCTAAAATATGGATATTGGACAAAAACTACCCAAGATTCAAGAAAATATATCTTTAGCAGGCCATACGACTTTTAAGATTGGCGGGCCTGCCCGGTGGTTTTTTATTGCTAAAAATACGGAAGAAATTAAAAAAGCTATTAGTATGGCTAAAGAATTAAATCTTGATAGCTTCATTTTAGGCGGAGGAAGTAATGTTTTAGTTTCAGATAAAGGCTTTAATGGTTTAATAATAAAAATTAAAAATTCAAAATTCAAAATTCAAAATTCAAAAATTATTTATGCAGAAGCAGGGATGAATTTGGGAAAATTAGTTGAATATTCTGTTAGTAAAGGGCTAACTGGTTTAGAGTGGGCGGCTGGAATTCCTGGCACAATTGGCGGAGCAATCTGCGGAAATACGGGAGCATTTGGCAAGAGTATTTCAGAAGTGGTTACTGAAGCTCAAGTTTTGGTTTGTGATAAAAAAAATAATATAAAGGTAAAAAAATATAATAATAAAGATTGTAAGTTCGCTTATAGAGATAGTATTTTTAAGCGCAATAAAAATTTAATTATAGTCGTCGCGAAAATTCAGTTAGAGAAAGGAGATAAAGAAAAAAGCCAACAAATGATAAGCGAATATTTAGGGCAAAGAAGAGAAAGTCAACCCTTAGAATATCCAAGCGCAGGATCTGTCTTTAAAAATTTAAAATTTGAAATTGAAAATTTAAAATTATTAAATAAATATCCTCAATTGAAAAGATTCTCTAAACATGGTATGATTCCTGCTGGATGGTTAATTGAAGAATGCGGCCTCGCCGGAAAAAAAATCGGAAGTGCAATGGTATCTGAAAAACATGCTAATTTTATTGTCAATTTAGGCAAAGCAAAAGCAGAAGATGTAGTGATATTAATCAGTTTAATTAAACAAAAAATAAGAAATAAATTTGGCATTCAACTTCAAGAAGAAATTGAATATATTGGATTTTAAAATATGAAAATTATTATCAAAGGAAAAAATTTAGAATTGACACCCGAGATTAAAAATTACATCAATCAAAAAATTGGCAGCCTAGAGCGGTTCAAGGAAAACCTTGATGGTTCCACAGTTGCCCGGGTAGAAATTGGCATTACCACCTTTCATCACCAAAAAGGAAATATTTTTCGAGCCGAAGTTAATCTAAGCATACCGGGAGGATTAAAGGTTTTAAGAGCTGAAACAGAAAAGGAAGATTTATTTCTAGCTATTAATGAGGTGAGGGACGAACTTCAAAGAAAAATAAAAAAATACAAAGGAAAGATGATTGCCAAACAACGCCGAGGCGCTCATATTCTTAAACGATTGAGGCGGTTTTCGCCCCTTAGTTGGTTTAAGAGAGAATTCGACCGATCAAAAAGAAAAAGAAATGAAGGAAGATAATAATTAGAATCTGGAACTGCGAAATATCTAAAAAAGATGTCATCGGAAGCGGAATGAAGCGGAGCGAAGCAATCCCGTAGAAAAATGATATAATCTTTAATAAAGGATTACTTTGTAATTTACGGAATTGCTTCGCCGCTCGCCTTATTGGACCCGTTCCTCGCAATGGCATATTTATTTATTATGTTCGGAAATTGGATTGATTTAATAATAATTTTTTATCTTTTAATTTGCTTTGCCAGCGGCTTAAAGCAGGGTTTGACATCGATTCTAATCAATTTTTTCGCCTTTGTTTTTGCTTTAATTCTGGCAATTTTTACTTGTCAATATACTGCAGATTTTTTAGTTGATAATTTTGGAATAAGTTTAGTTTACGTTCATCTATTAAGCTTTTTTATTAACTTTTTGATTTTCAAAATTCTCTTATCAGTTACAACTTTTAGCTTTGCCTCAAAATATTTCTCTAAGGTTACAAGATCAATTTTAAACAGGTTATTGGGCGGCGTAGTGTCAACTGTATATGGGGGAGTTGTTGTATTTTTAATTTTATCTATCTTTCTTACTTTATCTCTTCCTTCTTTTTTTAATGAGCAACTTTCCGTTTCTAAATTTGGAAATTTTGCCGCTCAAGATCCTTTGAAATTAAATCATAAACTTGAAAATATTTTTGGAAATATTTTAAAGGACACTCTCAATAAACTGGAATTTTTAACAGTTAATCCGGAAAGCACTAAAAAATTTGAAATAAACTTTAAAACAGATGATTTGAAATTTGATGAAGAAGCTGAAAGAAAAATGTTAGAGCTGGTTAATAAAGAAAGGCAAAAGCAGGGATTGACCGAATTAGAACTTGACAGTTCAATCCAAAAAGTTGCTCGGAACTACGCTTTATTTATGTTTAAAAACGGATATATTTCCCATCAAGATCCTGAAGGTAAAACCGCCTCTGATCGGCTCAAAGCCGGCGGTATAAAATTTTTTATGTCAGGTGAAAATATTGCCCTTTCGGAAAATACAGAAAGAGCTTTTCAGGGTTTAATGGCAAGCCCAAGTCATAGAAAAAATATTCTTTTTCCATTTTTCAGAAAAATCGGCATCGGCGCGGTTGACGGCGGCGAATTTGGAATGCTTTTTGTCCAAGACTTTACGGATTAGGAATAAATATGTCAAGTTCCTTAGTTCTTGAAATAAGGGAGTTGGTTTATTATTAACATAGATAAATTAAATAAATATGTCAAAAACAACATCAGAAAAACGATTTAAGTCCTTTAAAGATTTTACTAATCTTTACGAGTTATCTAAGACTTTGCGGTTTGAATT
>CAYSEG010000038.1:0-4131 GCA_964430135.1 uncultured Candidatus Saccharibacteria bacterium
AAAAAGCAAAAGTCAAGTGTTCTGTATAATGCCACCCTATTTTAGACTCCAGAGGTATTTTAAATAGTTGATTAATAGATTGATTTTGCAATTGTTCTTGCAGCAATCTCTGTTTATGCCGCTGCACCATAAATTGTTGTATAGGAGAAAGCTCGTTTTGAAAAGCGCAGTGCGCTCTTTCCGCGTTGTAGAATATCAAATAATCAATAACTAAACGATTAAATTCGTCAGGATTTTTTAACTCGTAAAGGCGCCAGTCAACAAAGTCATCTTGTATTGTTCGGTTAAAACGTTCAACGTGCGCGTTCATCTTTGGCGTTTTAGAGTAAGTGTGATAGTGAATCAAATAGTGCATTAACAATGCCAGTGGTTAAAAAACTCCATAGGTTTACGGCCTTATGGAGTTTAATATGTATCTGGCATTATGCATTGTGCCGCTGGTCGGAGTCGAACCGACACGGGCTTTGGGCCCACAGCATTTTGAGTGCTGCGTGTCTGCCAATTTCACCACAGCGGCAAACATATCTTTAGTTTAACTATTCTTAATCCACTTGTCAATTTTCAAAAATTAAATTATAATAAAAGTGTATGGCAAGAATAATTTGTATCTGTAATCAAAAAGGAGGAGTCGGAAAATCTGCCACGGCGATCAATCTGGCAAGCTATCTGGCGGCAATGTCAAGATCTGTTCTTTTAATCGATACAGATCCTCAAGCCAATGCAACAAGCGGCTTGGGAATTAAAACAAAAAGAGAAGCCGAAAATTTATATCATACTTTGCTTGGACAAATATGTATAGACAACATAATAAAAAAAACTAAAATTTTTGGATGTGATATAATCCCCAGTTGCCCTGATTTAGCCGGAACAACTGTAGAGTTAATCGAAGCCGACCAAAGAGAATTTAGGCTCAAAAAGTCTTTAGAGTCTATTAAATCTCAATATGATTATATCCTAATAGACTGCCCTCCAAGTTTAGACCTTTTAACAATCAACGGCCTTGTCGCCGCAAAAGAAGTGCTAATCCCGGTCCAATGCGAATACTATGCCTTAGAGGGATTAAGCCAGCTTTTAAATACTATAGACCTTGTCAAAGAAAACCTGCAAGAAAATTTAGAAATTTTAGGAATAGTTCTGACAATGTTTGACCGACGCAACCGCCTTTCCCATCAAGTGGCAAAAGAGGTCAGGCGTCATTTTCCCGGCAAAGTTTTTGAAGCAGTTATTCCCCGAAGCGTATCTTTGGCTGAAGCGCCAAGTTTCGGACAATCTATTTTACAATATGCGCCAGAGTCAAAAGGAGCAAAAGCCTACAGACTCTTGGCAAAGGAGATTATAGAATTAGAGGAGAAAAGAAAGGTAAATTTCAGTATCTAAATCTCAAAGATGATTCAAGATTTACGATTTATGATTTAAGAATATTAAAAGAATTAATTTTTAAAAAACTAAATTATTCATAAATCGTAAATCATAATTCATAAATCATTCTTTCAAGAAATATTTTAAACTTTATACTGTAGTTTTTCATTTTAAGTTTTTAATTTACTTCTATGTCCAAACAACCCTTAGGCCGGGGACTTTCTTCCCTTATTCCTCAAAAAATTAAAAAATCTAATCTTAAAGATTCGTCCGGAATACTCTTAATTGAAACAACCAAAATTTCTTCGGGTTCCCATCAACCGCGAAAAAATATTGATAAAAGCCGTCTCAATGAATTAGCCCTTTCAATTAAAGAACACGGAATACTCCAACCATTAGTGGTGACAAAAACTGAAAATAACTATGAAGTAATCGCCGGCCATCGACGCCTTGAAGCAGCGAAATTAATCAATTTAAAAAAGGTCCCGGTGATTATCCACCGCGCATCCAATCTGCAAAAACTCGAAATGTCTTTAGTGGAAAATATCCAACGGGACAACTTAAATCCAATAGAAGAAGCGCAAGCCTATAAACGCTTGGCTAATGAATTTAACCTGACTCAAAATGAAATAGCCGAACAAACTGGAAAATCCAGAGCTTCTATTGCCAATTGCTTGAGGTTATTGACACTCCCAATTGAAATCCAAAAAGGAATAACTCAAGGTAAAATTACCGAAGGCCACAGCCGGGCAATCCTCGTTTTAAAAAATCCAGAAAAACAAAGAGCCTTATATGAGATGATTATAAAAAATAACCTCACTGTTCGAGAAGCAGAAGAAAAAGCTAAATTTTACCAAAAGGGAGTTTCTAATAAAAAAACCTCGGTCAAAAAAATTGATCCTGAGATTAGAGAAATAGAAGATAGACTTTCAGAAACGTTAGGAACAAAAGTTTCAATTAAAAAGAAGGGAAGAAACGGAAAAATTACTATTGAATTTTACAGCCGTGAGGAATTAGAAGAGATAATTTCACGATTTGTCTAAAAATTTATATCCTGAATAACGAACTCTAAAAATAAACAATTGAAGGCGGCACACCGATGTATCGTCTTTTTTTTATTCTTTTAAAACTTTATTATTTCCAGGAGGCAGAAATGATTCTCTCTTTATTTTTAACTTTTAAAATATTCTTGCAATCTGCGCGGTGAATAGAAGCGCCTTTTCCAACAGTAATATATCCCTTGATTTTATCGCCCGCCTTTGGCTGGCAACATTTAGCTATTGTAATCAAAAGGCCATTCTGACCGGCTAATTCAATTTTTGGCTCACCGCGATGCAGGATTTGGCGAGGAACTTTTTTTCTTACTAAAGATATAATTCTTTTACTAACATTTCTAATTTTAAATTTTATTCCTTTCTCTGTCTCATCTGTCTTATTAAGAAAAGCTTTAATCTTGCTTTTCGCTTGGTGAGTTTTAACAAATCTTAACCAATTCCGATTTGGTCCCTTTATCTTTTTTGCCGTCATAATTTCAACAATCTGACCATTTTTAAGCGATGAGTCTAAAGGAACAATTTTCCCATCTGCTTTTGCACCGATACAGCTATGTCCAACTTCGGTATGAACAACATAAGCGAAATCAACTGGAGTGGCGCCTTCCGGCAAATTTTTTACATCACCATGAGGCGTGAAAACAAAAATACGATTTTGAAAAAAATCAATTTTGAGAGACTCTAAAAATTTCTTTGAATCAGTAACCTCCCTTTGCCAAGCGCTTAATTGCTTAACCCAATTTAATTCTTCAGGAGTCTTTTTAGAAACTCTTTTTTTAATATACTCTTTCGTGCCTTTCTTGTCGGTATAAGCCCACCAGGCAGCAATTCCCTCCTCTGCTTCTCGGTGCATCTTTGGTGTTCTTATTTGAATCTCGGTTATTCTGTTCTCAGCAAATACAGTCGTATGGAGAGATTGATACCCATTTGGTTTGGGAATAGCAATATAATCTTTAATTCTTCCTGGTAAAGGTCTCCATATCTTATGAATAATTCCTAATGCTCCATAACAATCCTTAATATCTTCAACAATGATTCTTAAGGCAACCAAGTCATAAATTTTTTCTAAATCCATTTCGTATCTAAGAAGTTTTTTATATAAACTATACAAATGTTTAGTTCGTCTATGGATATCAATAATTTTAATCCCGGAATATTTTAATTCTCTTTCAATAATCTCCTGCACTCTTTGAAGATGCTTTTGACATTGATTATATTTTCCCTTTGTGCTTTCAATAATCCATTTGTACTCTTTCGGATAAATATAAGGAAAGGCAAGATCTTCAAGCCTGCCTTTTATCTCTCCAATGCCCAACCGATAAGCCAGCGGCGCATAAATTTCTAAAGTTTCAAGAGCAATCCGCTTCTGTTTACGACGCGGCAATACATCAAGCGTTTGCATATTATGGAGCCGATCAGCCAGCTTAATTAAAACAACGCGAATATCCTCAGCCATTACTAAAAAAAATTTTCTCAAATCTTCGACCTGGCTTTCAATTCCTCTATATTTCATTTTTCCAAGTTTACTTACGCCAGCCACCAAAAAAGCAACCTCTTTGCCAAATTCTTTTTCTAATTCGTTGAGAGTAACCGGTGTATCATCAATAACATCATGCAAAAATGCTGCAGCAATAGTTGTGGCGTCTAAATTCATCTGCGCTACGGTGTAAGCGCTTTCGAGAGGATGTTCAATATAATCTTCGCCAGAGATTCTTTTTTG
>CAYSEG010000039.1:0-3787 GCA_964430135.1 uncultured Candidatus Saccharibacteria bacterium
CTTTATACAACTACTATCTTACGATGAGTGGTTTTCTAACAGGGTAAAGACAAAATTCTATGCAAGAAGGTTATCTAAAAAATCAAGAAAATCAAGAGTCAGATTCTTTTGAACAATTTTTTAAGGAGAAATATTTCTCTCGGAGTTTATCTAAAAAGATTAAACTTGTTGCCAGACTTTTTAAAGAAGAGAAGATTTCTCTTAAAGAAGCCGGACTTATTCTGGGCGTTTTGCCGCAAGAAGCAGAGGCTATCTTTGTTCAAAAAGGTTTGACAGATAGAAAAAAAATATTAGTTTGCGGCGGCGCCGGTTTTATCGGCAGTAATTTTATTCATTACATGCTGGAGAAATATCCAAGCATTGAAATTATTAACTATGATAAGCTTACTTATGCCGGGAATTTAGAGAATCTCCGCGACATGGAAAATTATCCGCGCTATAAATTTATTCAAGATGATATAACTAATGGCGAAAGGATTGAACAGGTTATGGAGGAAGGAATAGATGCTGTGGTGAACTTTGCAGCAGAGACACACGTCGGCAGAAGTGTTCACGGCCGGGCTGGCGAATTCATTTATGCAAATGTTTTAGGTCCCTATACACTTTTAGAGGCTGTCAAAAAATATAAAGTTCCTAAATTTATTCAAATTTCAACAGACGAAGTCTTTGGAACAGTTGATTTAGACGAAAACCGCCATTTTACAGAGGATTCTCCATTTGAACCAAATGTGCCTTATGCCGCGGCAAAAGCCGGAGGCGATCTTTTGTGCCGCGCTTATTGGCAAACTTATAAAGTTCCGGTGATTGTTACCCATTGTTCCAATAATTACGGACCTTATCAGCATCCGGAAAAAATGATTCCTTATTTTATTTTCAGAGCAATGAACGGGCAGTCTATTCCCCTGCACGGCGACGGTAAACACGTTAGAGATTGGATTTTTGCTTTGGATCACTGTGAGGCAATTGATTTAATACTCCAGCGAGGCAAGCCAGGCGAGGTTTATAATATTTCTTCTAATAATGAAAGACCAAATATTGAGATTGCAAAATTAATTTTAGATATTTTAGGGCAACCTTATTCTTTGATTGATTTTGTTCCAGATAGGCCCGGCAATGATCGCCGATATTCTATTGATTCTTCAAAAATAAGAAGAGATTTAGGATGGAGTCCGTCTAATAGTTTTGAAGACGCTATGCCCAAGACAATTCAATGGTATCAAAATAATATGGATTGGGTGGAAAGGATTAAAGAAAGGGATCAGGAATTTGTTAATTACATTTAGAACACTATGGAGATAAAAAAGCTTTCTACAACAATTGACGGCCTTAATCTTTATCTAAACAAGGTTGTAATGGATGAGAGAGGCGTCTATTGTGATATGGCGCCGGGGGGGACCGATAGTCCTCTTTTTAAAGATGGAATCAAACATATTCACGGGTCAATTGCGACAAAAAAATTGGTTCCTCGCGGGGGCCATTATCATTATCGTTTACGGGAAAATTTTTATACTCTGAGCGGAACAGCTCTTTGGTATTTTTATGACTTTCGCGAAGATTCTCCAACTTATCAAAAAAGCTACGCGGTAATTTTGGGATTTGAAAAACCCAAAGAAAATTTTAGATTTCCATCTTATACTATTGAAGAAGGTTCAATGGCCCAAATTTTTATTCCGCCAAAAGTTTATCATATCTTTTGGCCTTTAAGCGACGGGCAGGTAGTTGTTGCCGGCACCGGCTCCCTTGACTATGACCCGTCTGATTATGCCCGGCCAGCCATAGAAGAAGTTCCCGGCGCTAAAGAAATTTTTGAGGAAATTAAAGAGGTTTTTAAAATATCGTCATTGAGAACGACTGAAACGAGCGAAGCAATCTCAATTAAAGAAAAAATACGCGCAAATAACGGGGTTGCCGCGTTTCTCCCAGAATTTACCTCGCACATTGATACTGGATTCGCTTCTCGTGGCGACATTCCTAGGATGAAAGCAATTATTACTGCTGGACGAAACGCTCAGCTGAGACCCATGACTTATACAATTAACAAACATTTGATTCCTTTGGCTAACAAACCGATGATTTTTTATGCGATTGAACACTTGGTAAGCACTGGCTTTAAAGAAATAGGAATTGTTATTAGCCCGGAGGATGAAGAATTGCCAAAAGTTGTTGGCAATGGAGCGCGCTGGAATATAAAGATTAAATATATTCTTCAAAAAGGAGGGATGCTTGGCTTAGGCCATGTAATAAAAGTAGCGAGAGACTATCTCGGAGATGAACCTTTTATTCTTTATTTAGGTGATAACATTATTAGGGGGGATTTAAAATTGTTCATCAGCAGATTTTTTCAGGAAAAATTGAATTGTCTTTTAGGGCTGGCTAAAATTAAAAATCCTCATCGTTTCGGCGTGCCGGTATTTAAAAATAAGAAAATAATTAAAATAGAAGAACGGCCAATGGAGCCGAAAAGCCAGTATGCTGTTTGTGGTCTTTACCTTTATGATAAAAATGTTCACAAGATAATAGAAGGGCTTCGGTTAAGTTCTCGCGGTCAGTATGAAATTTCTGATGTTCACAGCCGTCTTATTGAGAAAGGATTTAATGTTGGATGGCAGCCCGTGGACGCTTGGTGGAAAGACAAAGGAAAACCAGAGGATATTTTAGAAGGCAACCGTTTTGTTTTGGAAAAAATAACCCCTTCAATTAAGGGAATTGTTGAAGAAAATGTTGAAATTCGCGGAAAGGTCGTACTTGGAGAGGGAAGTAAAATTTTAGGACACAGTCTTATTTGCGGCCCGGTCTTAATTGGCAAAGGCTGCACGATTAAAGATTCTTATATCGGATCATTTACTTCAATCGGCGATCGGGTGGAAATTTACAGCAGTGAAATTGATTCATCGCTGGTTATGGAAGGAGTGCATATCTTTACTCCTTCTCGTCTTACAGCAAGTTTAATCGGCAAAAATTCTTCTATTGTTTCTTCTAAGAATTCTCGGCCTTCGGGATGCAAAATTATTGTTGGCGAGAATTCAAGTATAAGCTTATGAAATGCGGTTGAGTTAAAATAGGTGAGGATGATCCTTTTTATTCGTTAAAAATAGAGAAAGCGGTAAAGTAAAAATAACGGGATATGAATCTGAATATTCAAAGTTTTTTCTCTGGCAATTCAAAGTAAAGGATGAGAAAAACAAGACAAAGAATTTTTTTAAATAGTCTATTATAAATAGACGCAGATACCGGACCGAGGCTATCTGCGTTTTTGTTAACTTTGGGCAAAAATAAGATTAAAAATTATTAAAAGCAAAATAAATAAATACACTATTTATTATCCACAGATTTAATCTTGACAGAAATGGTAAAAAGATTTATAAAGAAAATATAGTAAGAAAGGTGTATTTTATGAAAACAAAACTTATTTTAACTCTAATAATATTTTTAGGATTTGTTTTGGCATTTGCGAATCTTGCTAGTGCTAAAGTTGAGTGGACGCCTTTGGTTGAAATTCCAGGTATGCCTTCTGGTGCGGCTCCTCTTGGCGGATATCTTGTCAGTCTTTATAATTTTCTTTTGGCCGCGGTGGGAATTATTGCAATGGTAATGATTGTCTATGGCGGATTTCGCTATATGACTTCTGCCGGCAATCCGGCAACAATGGCAGATGCCAAGGATATAGTTTATTCGTCAATTATCGGTTTGGCTTTGGCTCTTCTTTCTTGGATAATCGTTAATACCATCAATCCAGAACTCATTTTTACCACAGGACCCGGAATGCCTTCGGCTAATCTTCCCTCAG
>CAYSEG010000040.1:0-3731 GCA_964430135.1 uncultured Candidatus Saccharibacteria bacterium
AATTTGTCGCCGTCCCCGAGCCTTCGTGCTCGGGGAAATTTCTTATAAGATTATACCATATTTCTTATATTTCTATTTTTATATTTTCATTATATTACAAATCACATTTCCTATTTCCTACGGCCGCGGGGGGATGCCGTTCGTATCGAATTATTTAAAATATAAATGTTTTGAAGGTATTCGTTTTAAATTTTATTTAATTTTTTATTTGTTTTTTCGTTTGATTTTGATTTTTGAGAATTTTGAAAAGCGTTCCTTTACCTTAAAAACCCGCCATTGCTATCTATAATGAGATATATAGGTAACACCTTAAAAATCAAGAAATATGTTGATTCAAAGTGAAAATGTGTATTATGATAGAGCGTTTATAAGTAAATTATACGGATCAGGATTTCATTTAGTGAATGATTTGGTCTCGCTCTATTATATGGCATTATATCTACACTGAATTATGAAACCCAATTAACTTTAATAATTCTACTAAGGTGTTACCTATGTACCCGTCAAGTACAAATTTTTGACAAAACCCTTTAATTTGCTATAATAAAAATGGCTTAAGTAAACAAGATGATCGCTGGTTTTATAACTTTGCGGTTATAAAACGAGAGGAAAGTCCGGGCACCATTGGAGTATAATATTTACTCCTTTATGGGCAGTCTCTAACAGGGACCGATCGCAAGATTAGGGAAAGTGCCACAGAAACAATACCGCCCCTTTTGGGGTAAGGGTGAAATGAGTGGGGTAAGAGCCCACAGGTTCTAATGGCGACATTAGAATATGGTAAACCCTGCCCGGTGCAAGAGCAAATATAGTAGCTCGCTTAGATAGATGATCGTCTAAAACAGAACCCGGCTTATTGTTCACTTAGGCCATTAAGATTTTCATAAAGAAGGCGAGGATGCGCATCCTCGCCTTCATACAAGAATCACCATGAAAAAATCTGAATTAGTCTTCAGTGCTTTACTTGTTCCGGTTGATTTTTTTGCCTTAATTTCAGCAGCTATAACTGCTTATTTTCTCAGATTTAGCCAATATTTTCAACAGCTACGACCAATTGTTTTTGAACTGCCATTAAAAGAGTACATAGCCTTAAGCATTCTGACAAGTTTTCTTTTTATCGGGATTTTTGCCATAACTGGACTTTATAGTTTAGCTCTTCGGCATCGAAGTTTAAAAGAATTTTCTCAGATTGCCATCAGTATATCTGCCGGAATACTTATTATCACTTTTTTTGCCTTTCTTCAACGGGAGCTATTTTCCTCCCGTTTTATCATCATTTCCCTTTGGCTCTTATCAATTATTTTTGTTATGCTTGGTCGTCTCTTTGTCAGTACTCTTAAACGGTATTTAGTTGGAAAATATGGATACGGAATACATCGTCTCTTGATCGTTGGAGCAAATGGAGTTGGAAAAACTATTGCTAAAGAGATAAAAAACAAACCGTTTTTAGGTTACCGGATAGTCAAAATCCTTGAAGATTTTTCTGTCTCTGACCTTGAAAAATTTTCCAAAGAAAAGAACATTGACGAAATCATCCAATGCAACCCAGAGCTTTCCGGAGAAAAACTTTCCCACCTTTTGGATTTTTGCCAAGAAAACAGAATTGATTTTAAATTCATTCCTAATCTTTTTCAAACGCAAACAAGTAATATAGAAATTCAAACTTTAGCAGGGATTCCTATTATTGAAATTAAAAAAACACCCCTTGACGGATGGGGCAAAATTATTAAAAGAACTATTGATATTATCGGCTCTGCCGTCGGTCTTGTTGTTCTATCGCCGTTTTTTTTGATTATAGCTCTAGCGATAAAATTAGACTCTCCGGGCCCAGTGCTCGTTAAGCTAAAACGCATTACCCAAGGAAAAGAATTTTATCTTTATAAATTCCGTTCAATGATCAAAGGAGCAGAAATAATGAAAGACCAACTTTTATCCTATAATGAAAGAGCTGACGGCCCTCTCTTTAAAATGAAAAATGATCCGCGAATAACCAAAGTCGGCAAGTTTATCCGCCGAACCCGCCTTGATGAATTTCCTCAGTTAATTAATGTTCTAAAAGGAGAAATGAGTTTAGTCGGCCCAAGACCCCATGAACCGACCGAGGTAGCCCAATACCAAAAGCACCATAAAAAACTTCTGACTATAAAGCCGGGAATAACCGGTCTTGCCCAAATAAGCGGCAGTTCTGATCTAAAGTTTGAAGAGGAGGTTAAGCTTGATACTTATTATATTGAAAACTGGTCAATAGGAATGGACATCCAAATATTATTTAAAACGTTTGCTTTGCTTTTTACAGACAGATCGGCGTGTTAGAAAATTAAAAAAATGGAAAAATCAAAATGAAAAATGACAATACAAAATGTAAAAATTTTTTATTTTTAATATGTATTTTTGATTTTTGATATTTAATTTTTGATTTTTCTATGCGTGTCGCTTTAGTCCACGATTATCTCGTCCAATACGGCGGAGCAGAAAGAGTGTTAGAATCACTCTGTGAAATATTTCCCGATGCTCCTGTTTATACGCTCATCTATGATAAAGATTCAACAAGTGGCGCTTTTGATAATCGGAAAATCCGTACCTCTTGGCTTCAAAAAATTCCTTTAGCCAGAAGCCACCATCGTCTTTTCCCGATATTGATGCCCATGGCGATTGAAAGTTTTGATCTTGGCGATTTTAATCTGGTAATCTCTGATTCTAATAGTTTCGCCAAAGGGATTTTAACAAAACCAGAAACTCTTCACATTTGTTACTGCCACACTCCAATTCGTTACGGCTGGGATGATTCTCATAAATATATAAAAGAATTTCACTATTCTGCTTTGACTAAAAAATTTGTTCCATTTATGATGAACTACATTCGTCTCTGGGACAAAATCTCAGACAGGAGACCTGACAGATATATCGCCAATTCTAATTTTGTCGCAAAAAGAATAAAAAAATATTACAGCCGAAGTTCTGAAATAATTTATCCCCCAGTTGACATAAAAAAATATTACATTACCAAAAATATCTCAGATTATTTTTTAATGGTTGGCAGACTTCTCCCTTATAAACGTTTTGATATTGCCATAGAAGCATTCAACAGGATAGAAATTCCTTTAAAAATTATTGGAGAAGGACCAGAAATAAAAAGATTAAAAAAGAAAGCTCGTTCTAATATTGAATTTTTAGGCCGCTTGAACGACAAGCAAATAAAAGACTATTACGCCAAGTGCCGGGCGCTCATCTTTCCTCAAGAAGAAGATTTTGGTATAGTAGCACTGGAAGCAATGGCCTCTGGAAGACCAGTAATTGCTTTCAGGGGCGGCGGAGCGCTAGAAACAATAGAAGAAGAAAAAACTGGAGTTTTCTTTAACGAACAAACTCCAGAAAGTTTAATGGAGGCGGTGAAAAATTTTAACCAAGCAAGCTTCAACCCAGAAGCTATTCGCCAGCATGCTCTCGGATTTGACAAAGAGATATTCAAGGAAAAAATAGAACAGTTTATTGAGAGGGCATGGAAAGAATTTGAAAATTCTTAATTTCCATTTCTTAATTCTTATCCCGTAAGGGATCGCTAACGCCGATTTAATTTTTAATTCTTAATTTCTATTTAATAAAAAATAAGAAAATAAGAAATAAAATCTTTAACTTTGGAATAATTTGGAATAATTTATTAAAAATGGAACTTAAACAATACATCAAAATCATCAAACGACACATTAAATCAATAGTAATGGTATCAATTT
>CAYSEG010000041.1:0-3710 GCA_964430135.1 uncultured Candidatus Saccharibacteria bacterium
GACTTAAAATCCAATGAAGGCAACTTCATGAGGGTTCGAGTCCCTCCTTCGGCACAAAATTTTTATTTCATAAAAAACAAAATTCTTTTTTTAAAAAAATCGCCAAAATAGCGATTTTTTTTATTTCCCAACATAAAAATAATTTCTTTTATTCTATTTATTTACTCTGCTAATTCTTCAACTTCTCCTTTTGCCCTTCTCTAACTCAGTAATCTGCTATCTTCGTCAGTATATATATCCCCTTATTACCCGGCTTGAACGGGATAAAACTCTAACGCTTTTCTTTGCCCAACTTAAATGGTTCATTTCAGAAATAACAATCTTATTTGGATATACTTTCTCAACAATAGCCACGTGGCCCCACCAACTTTCTCTTGTTACAACAATTGAACCGACTCGCGGCTCATTGCCGGTGGCAAATCCGTAAGCTCGCGCCTTGGCAAGCCAGCTTTTAGCATCTCCAGACCATGGAATATTGTATCTTGTAGCTACATAATAAGTACAGTATCCATAAGGAAACCTATGTCTTGCGCCCTTATAAGTCGTAATGCTTTTGCCGTTGGATTTAGGCGTAAATGTATTAGCAGAAACAGAAGAAGCCAAAACCCTTCTCTGTGGTTTTGGCATTATAATTTTTCCGTCGGGTATGATTAAATCCTGTCCTTTTTTAATTGTCCCATCAGCCGGAATGCCATTAAAAGCAATGATTTCATCCGCATCAGCATAATATTTCTTAGCGATTGCCTCTACTGAATCGTTTGCTTTTACTTTATATTGAATCCCGCTTATTGGCAAAATAACTAATTTATCTCCTGGACGAATATAATCATTTTCTCTTAAATTATTAGCCCAGAGAATTGTATTAGTGCTAATTCCAAAGTAAAAAGCAATAGAACTCACCGTATCACCCTCCTGCACAATATATTCAATATTTTCAGTGCGCGGAGCGGATAATTCAAGAAAATTATCTGAAGCAATTAAAGCATTGCCCTGAAGAGTAAGCAGAGAAGACAACAGCTCTTCGTTGTTTTCTAATTCTGTCTGTGATGGATTAGCGTAAATATCTTCAATTGTTGCTAATCCTATAGAATTCCAATTTTCAGAATCAGAAAGGTTTGCTTTTTCAACAATTTCGTATCCGCCAACACCTCCCATACCAAATAAATCGTCGGGTAAATCCTCTGACCTGACTGAAATATTATTTAATGAAGCAAATAAAACACAACTAATTACCGAAAAATGAATTAGTCGTTTCTTAATACTAAGAGATATGCTAGCCCTTTTTACTAATAAAGAAAAATTTGCTAAAAAATGTCTACTAATGGTTTTAACTCCTTATAGCCCTGATTTTATGCTTTTCAGATTATCCCAATTTGTTTTTTTCTGTTTAAATTTCAAAAGCAATCAATCAAAGCTTTATATCAATGCTCAACTTATCATAAGGTAAAAATTCTGTCAAGATTTAGAAAGATTTTTAGCTAAAATAAGCCATTTTTAGTATATAGTATTTAGTATATAGTATTTAGCATCCTTAAAGTTATCCACAGATGTTTTTTTACAAAAATCCGTGGAATTGTTGGTAAAATTGTGGTATACTTGAAAAGTAATATCAAAATGCAAAATGATGATGTAATGATGCGAAACGAAAAAATGACCCCCTTATAACGTCATTCTGAAGAGCATCCCATAAGGGACGATGAGGAATCCCGTAGAAATTCGGAATTCCTCCCCATACGGAGACAGAATGACCCCTTATGGGATCAATTTTGATTTGCCATTTTAATTTTTGATATTTGATTTTTGATTTCTCTTAAATGGATATCTTAAAAGATTTAAATAAAAAACAAAAAGAGGCAGTTCAAACCACCGAAGGGCCTGTTTTAATTATTGCTGGTCCAGGTTCGGGAAAAACGCAGGTTTTAACGCACCGCATCGCTTATCTAATAAGTAAAAACAAAGTAAATCCAGCCAATATTTTGGCGGTTACTTTTACTAATAAAGCAGCAACCGAAATGCGCCAGCGGATCTCTTCGCTTCTTTTTAATAAAAGCCGGATTAAAACTAAACAGAAATTGCCAACAATTGGAACCTTTCACGGTATTTGCGCCAGAATCCTTCGCCAAGAGATTTCTCTTCTCGGTTTTAAAAAAAGATTTACTATTTATGATAAAGACGATCAGTTGTCTTTAATAAAAGAAGTAATGAAAAGCCTTGAAATTAATCCTGAAATATTTCATCCGGGATCGGTTCTTAATGCCATAAGTTCGGCTAAAAGTGAGCTAATTGATGAAAAAACTTACAGACGAGAATCAGACGAGTATTTCCAAAAAACCATCTCTCAAATTTATACCCTCTATCAAAAAAAACTCAAAGAAGCAAATGCTTTAGATTTTGACGACCTTATTTTTTACACAGTAACTCTTTTTAAAAAATTCCCTGAAATTTTAAAAAAATATCAAAAACATTTCTGTTATATTTTAATTGACGAATACCAAGATACAAACTTTAGTCAGTATACTTTAACAAGATTATTAGCCCAGGAGCACAAAAATATCTGCACTGTCGGAGACGATTGGCAGAGTATCTACAGCTTCAGGGGAGCTGATGTAAGAAATATTTTAGAATTTGAAAAAGATTATCCTCAAGCAAAAATAATTATGCTTGAAGAATCCTACCGTTCCACCCAAACCATTCTCGATGCAGCCTCCTCAATTATTTCCAAAAATACCCATTGTAAAAATAAAAAACTTTGGACGCAAAAATCCAGCGGCGTCCATCTTGCCGTCTTTGAAGCAGAAAATGAAATGGCAGAGGCGGAATTCGTCGCCTCAGAAATTGAAAACTTAATGCGAAATCACGAAATAAATAGCTTTCCTCTCAGGCCAAGAGATTTTGCTGTCCTTTATCGAATAAATGCCCAATCGCGAATTCTTGAAGAAGCGTTTCTTAAACATAATATAGATTATAAAATTGTCGGCGGATTAAAATTTTACAATCGGAAAGAAATAAAAGATTTAATTGCTTATCTGAAAATAATTGAAAATCCAGACGATACTATCAGTTTCCAAAGAATAATCAATGTTCCGCCAAGAGGAATTGGGAAAGTCAGTCTGAAAAAAATTCTTGAAGGCGACACTGGCGAACGTCGCCTTCGTCCGAAATCCAAAGCTCATATCTCCCTTAATAATTTTAAACAGCTTATTGAAAGTTTCCGCCGACAAAGCCAAAAACTTCCTTTATCTAAGCTTTTAAAATTTATCATAGACAAAACTGGTTATGATAAATACATACAAGACGGCTCTCTTAAAAATGACGCTCGTTGGGAAAACATTGAAGAGCTCTTTAGTTTAGCTCAAGAATATGACCATTTAAATCCACAAGAAGGATTGAGCTCGTTTTTAGAAAAAGTAAGCTTAGCAACCGACGCCGATGAAATTGAAAGTAAAAAAGATTTAGTCAATTTAATGACTCTTCATGCGGCTAAAGGATTGGAGTTCTCTGTTGTATTTATTGTCGGGCTTGAAGAAGGACTCTTGCCTTACAGTCGAAGCCTTAACAATTCTAATGAAATAGAAGAGGAACGCCGGCTCTGCTATGTCGGGATTACCAGAGCGAAAGAAAAAGTCTATCTCGTCTTCGCCAGAATCCGGAATTTCCGCGGCGTCAAACAGGCTAATCTGCCATCCAGATTTTTAAAGGATATTCCGGAA
>CAYSEG010000042.1:0-3607 GCA_964430135.1 uncultured Candidatus Saccharibacteria bacterium
GCTATCTCAATTGTGCCTTGTATACACGGAATACCCGCAAGGGAAGAAAATTTGTATACCTTTCCTCCCCAAAGCAAAAAAGCAGTTTCGCCATATCTACCTATATGTCCTATTCGATACCCAACTATAATTCCAGATATTCCTGCGATAGCAGATCGTTTTTTAAACTCTATTGTATCTCCCAATTCAGGGTCAAAGGTTTGGATAAATTTATCTACATACTCCTCAAGAGTTAATCCTTGAGATTCTATAATCTCTATTAGAATCCTATTTCCTAAAAAAATTTTATCTCCCTTTTTTCTCAACATACATCCCTTAACTTCTTCATAAATCTTTGGGTATTTAAACTCAAACCCATATTCTTCGTTTCTATAAGTTATCCATTCAGAAGTATCAATCTGGGTTTCAGAAAAGCTACTTCCTTCTTGGACTGGGGCTTTATTCTGAAATGAACCAATCAAAACGATAACTATTATTCCTATGAGTAAAACAGGAGCTATTAAATTTAAAAATATTTTACCAGCCTTCATAGTTTCTCCTTGTTTTTAAAACTTCTCTGTTACCAAAACCTCATTCTCTATTTTTTGACTATTAACATCCATACATTCTACCTTTCAATGTAAATCTATTTGAGGAGTTATTTTTGTTTTATTTGTTGTCTATCGAATAAGTGAAGTCATTATCACTAATTACTATCTGTCCTGAATTCATTGTATCAAGATAAACTTCTTCCTCAATTGCAGATTAGTCTAAACTATGAATTAGAGTCATTTTTACATTATAGAGAAACTCTTGGTCCTTTGTTTTCGACCTTTAATTAAAAACTTTTTTTAAATTTCTCCATTAATCGAATATGTATTAGGATACTGATAAAAGCCAAAAACATTTGATTGTTTCTCTGTCTATCTTTTTATTTATAGGACGATGGGAAGAATTCTTCACTTTCGATATTATACCATGTTCCAGGATAGATTTCTTTTGTCAATTCTATAATAGAAGAAAACCAAACAAGATTTATTAAAATACTGATGAAATGGCAACAAAATAATTGAAACGAGAGAAAGAAAAAAATAAATATGCCTTTTTTTAATTTTAAACCCATCTCAATCCTCCAAACTTCTTTCTTCTTCCAATATTTCTATTTTTTAAATATAGGACTATCTTCTCTAAAATAAGGAAAATATAACGTACCTTCTACCTTAGCTTGCTTTAAACCTTTAATATCAATCTCTACTGTTCGAGGAAATATTTCACGATAGCTTTCCAAGAATTTAATAGCTTCATCTGGACCATACTCTACTTCTAAAAGAGCCGCATGGTAAATGATATCATTTACATCAAACATATTTTTATTTTTTTTGATTTCTAAATATCTTTCACTTGTCTTAATGGCTTCCAAATACTTTTGGTGTTTTGCATATAAAGATGACAAGGCTTTATAGGCGTATGGATAATTAGGATCTATTTTAATTATCTTCTTTAACTCGGTTATTGCTTCTTCATATCTACCTTTGTTTAGATAATCGCGAGCCTTCTCCTGACATTGCCTAATAGAATCCATAGTTGAAGTAGATGAAATACTTTTTTCCTGCGGAGGTGTATTGCTTTTCATAAAAATTGTCAAAAGAAAAATCATCACTCCAACTATCAAAATTAAACTTAAACCTTTTGGTATTTTGCTTATCTTCATAATGTTTCCCCCAATTAATTTAATTTTTTTCTCACCAATGCCTCTCCTATTTTTTCTTTGTTGGCACATCCTCATACTCTACCTTCCAATGTAGATCTATTTGAGAACTCATTTCTGTTTTGTTTGTGTCTATTAAATAACTAAATTCATCCTCACTGATTATTATTATCTACCCTGGATTTATTATGCCAAAATAAACTTTTCCTTCTTCGATCATGGCTTGGTCTGAACTATGAATTAGAGTCAGATATATAAAAAAATCGGGGATTAAGTGCTTAGAAAAATGAAATTCTCCTCCCTTTGGAATGCATCGTTTTTTCCCTTTCTTATTGTTTCAATAATTTTAAATTTAGAACTTTCACCATACTTTATAATTTCTTTGAATTTTTCTCTCCCGGAGTTATGCAAAATACGACCGTGAAAGGCATTTGGAAAATTCCTGCAAGATTTTCCGTTAAATCGCTGTTAATTTCCTTTTCCAAAGTAAAAGTTCAGCAAAATGAGAAAGTTTTGGGAGAGCGCGAGCTTATTCTATTCTTTTTAACCCAAATTGATAGTCTTTTCTTTTCAAATTAGTAAAATTATAAACTAATTCATGAACGCATAAACAGTGTGCGCAAACATCTTTACATCTTGGAGATTTGTATATCAAGATAATCTTGTCGTTGGTTATCTCATAATTGCCGCTCTCAATTTCTTCAGCATAATTTATACTTACATAAGCCTTAACTTTTAAAGTTGTCTCGTCTATCCATGTTATTTTTTTTAATACCCAAATCTGAGGAATCGCAAGGAGAAATATCTGGATCGCATGGTTCGGAAGAAAACTCCATAACCGTTTCCTGAGTTTTCTGTTGTATTTGTTTAATACAACCACTAATCAAAATAACCCCTTCAATCAAGGCCCCGATTAAAATTTTGTTTTGTTTTTCTTGAATTTGAAATTATTTCTTTAAATTCCTTAAAAAACTCTCCCATTGTGCTTCAGATTCTGATTTTCCCTTAGTTATCCTATTATCTAACACCTTTTGTCTTCTAATTGCTTCCTCTTCAGAAAAGATTCCTATTGGACTTAAGCTCATTATTAGAGTTCTTCCGTCAGCAAACCGAAACCTTACAAAAAAGTTTATGACGGGATCTTCTAGATATAACAACGAATAGGATGTAGGGGCAGCGCCTATTTTTTTTCTTGCTATAATTCTGCATCTCTCTAGGTTATCAGTAGGTAATTTACTGGCAGAGGACGCCAAAAATGGTGGTAGAGATCTGATTGCACTAATAACAATATAGCCTAAATAATGATTGTCGTTTGCATCTATTACCTTATAACAATGACAAATACACCTTCCATTCAAATCTCGAAATACAATAGGAGAGTCGGAAGCAATAATTCCATTTCTAAATTCTTTCTCCATAAGAGAAGCCTTTTGATGTTCTAATTGTTTTTCTGCAACTACTCTAGTAATTTCAGATGAAATTTCGCATACTTCAATTATTTCGTTTTCTCTATTTTCCCTATTTTGTAAATAATATAAACCTATGCCTCCTAAAAGGAAAACTAAAATTCCTAAGATGATTAAAATTTTTGTTTTGTTTTTCATAGATTTGAAATTATTTCTTTATAGACCTTTTGCAAAATAATTAAAATTGAAGACAGTTTTCGCCTAATTTTGCAGAGCTTCAAGTATTATCCAGGTTGTAATCTTTGTAGTATTCGAAAGTTTACAATATTAGCTACAAATCTGAAAATTAGATTGTAATTCTCTAATGAATGACGATAAATCTGAGAAAGAACTTGATATTTTTTAAGATGAGCCAGAGTATGTTTTACTTTCGCTCTAATCTTTCTCTATTTATGATTTTGGATTTTTTCCAAAACGGGTAAGTTTTTGATGATTTTTTAGTTCTTTTATATTG
>CAYSEG010000043.1:0-1281 GCA_964430135.1 uncultured Candidatus Saccharibacteria bacterium
TTCGCCAGGAGTTTCTCTTCTCCAGCCAAATCTAAAGCTAAATTGGCCAATCCCATTGGGGTAATGTCCTGGGGATCATTAAGAGTTTTAGTTTCATCTATAATGTTAGAAACATCTTGAGGTTTAATAAAATTAACAGATGGCCTTCTGGTAAATGGTAGAGATTTCATCCAGTCTGATTCTTTTAATGCTTTTTGGATTTCTGGCAATTTACTGCCCCCTCCGCAAAGAAGTATCCTTGTCGGCAAAAGCTCAATTTTAGAAAATTCACCCAATGCTAATTCTACTCCAGAAAGCCAAATTTGGCAATCCTTCTCTAAAATCTTGGCCACTTTTTGGCTTTTACTTGCTGGCAACTTCTTCTTGGAATATTTAATTTTCATCTCTTCGGCTTCTTTAAAGCTTACCCCTAACTCTTGGCTTATTCTCTTAGTAAAAACCCGCCCCCCTAAAGCAAACATCTTAATTCCTTCCAACCCACCGGATCTAACAATAGCAATATCAGTCGTCCCTCCTCCAACATCCATAAATATGGCGCTGAATTCTGTTTGATCTTCCATACCAAAACATCTGGCTATTGCATAAGGTTCAGCGGCAATTGAAAGAAGATCTAATCCTAAATCAGAAGCAATGGTCTGCAACGCTCCTAAATGAATCAAAGGAGCATAAGCATTAAAAACACTAATAGAAACATCCTTTCCCTGAAAACCTAAAGGGTTAGTCACGCGATAACCATCAATTTTAACATCAACAATAGCCGCATTAATAAGTCTAACATCTATTTCAGACCAACCGCTTTCCCAGGAAATCTCAGCCCGCACTTTATCAAATGCTTTCTTCTGAACTTTCTGGACGATATTTTTTAACTCCGCCAAATCAATCTTTACCTCCGGCTTTAAACGTTCGTAATGAATAGTAATTGTTGAACCTTTAACTAACTCTCCGGCAATGCCGATAATTGCCTGCTGAACAGAAAGACCGCCAGCCATTTTTTCTGCCTCAGAAATCGCCTTTTGACAAGTGGAAACAACGCCGCTGATATCCGTTACTGCGCCACTTCGCATATCTCCCAATTGTTGAGGCGATCTGCCTACACCAACGACAATTCCTTTTTCTTTATCTCTACTAATCCTAAAAATTAAAGCCTTGACTATCTCGGTGCCAATATCCAAAGCTATAGCATGATCGGTGCTGGTTTTGTCTTTTTTGAATAAACTGGGAAATAATTTCATAAAAAGTCTTACTATAAAATCCTATAAATAATTTTTAATTCTTAATTTT
>CAYSEG010000043.1:1381-3589 GCA_964430135.1 uncultured Candidatus Saccharibacteria bacterium
AATTTTTAATTCACCCTGTTAAATCTGCCTTGCAACTATTTAACAGGGTAAATCAATTCTCAATTAGAAATTGAGTAATTAGAAATTAATTGAAAATTGAAAATTAGAAATTAAAACATTACTATCAGAAATCAACTAATAAAAATTACTAACTATCCAATACCGCTTTAATCCGCCTCACCCCGGCTCCTGATGATTGTTCTTTTTTAATTTTAAACTTTCCGAGTTCGCTTGTATTTTTCACATGCGGTCCGCCGCAAATCTCTCGGCTGAAAACATTATCACCTTTGCCTATTGTATAAACTTTTACTTTCTTGCCATACTTTGCTTCAAATACTCCCATCGCTCCTATTTTCTTCGCATCTTCTAAGGCCATTTCTTTGAAACTTACCGGGAGATTTTTTTGTATTTGTTCATTCACTAAATCTTCAACTTTTTGTTTCTCTTCATCGGTTAATTTATCTGGATGAGAAAAATCAAAACGTAGCCGCTCGGCGTTTATATTGCTTCCTTTTTGATAAACATGATTTCCTAAAACTCTCCGCAGCGATTCCAAAAGCAAATGTGCCGCTGTATGCAATTTAATTGTTTCTTCTCTAACATCAGCCAGTCCGCCTTTAAATTTTTTCTTCGCACCAGCCCGAGAAATTTCCTGATGTTTCTTAAACTCTTTTAAAAATCCGCTCTCATTTATTTTTAAATTTTCTTCTTCAGCCAACTCTTTTGTCATCTCTAAAGGAAACCCGTAAGATTGATATAAGTCAAAAACAATTTCCCCCGGAATAGTTTTAGATTTTAAATTTTGGTTTTGAACTTTAAACTTTGAACTTTGAACTTTGAATTCTTTTAATCCTTTTTCTAACGTCTTAGCAAACTTTTCTTCTTCTTTTTGGATAACGGTAATAATGTCTGTTTCTTTTGTTCTAACTTGAGAATATACTTCGCCATAAATCTCTGATATTTTTTTCACTAGACTAACATACCAATCTTTCGGTAAATTTAAAACTTTAGCATACCTGATTGACCGCCTGAGAATCCGTCTAAGAACATATCCTTGTGTTAAATTGCTCGGCAAAACTCCTTCAGAAATTAAAAAAGCCGCTGCCCGAAGATGATCGGCCAAAATTCTGAAAATTTTCTTTTCCTCATTGTATTTTTTAGAAGAAATTTTTTCTATTTCTTGAATTACAGGCCAGAAAAGATCGGTCTCATAAGCCGAAGATTTACCCTGCAAAACTGCTAATAATCTCTCGAATCCAATTCCTGTATCAACATTTTTCTGCGGCAAAGCAACATACTCGTACAACGGTTCTTGACTGGTTTTAATTTTTGATTTCTGATTCTTGATTTTCCTATGGTACTGCATAAAAACTAAATTCCACAATTCCACAAATCTCTGGCACTTTGAACAATTAGGACCACAATCCTTTCGACCACAGCCAAACTCTTCACCCCGATCATAGTGAATTTCTGAATTTGGACCGCAAACGCCAATTTCTCCTACCGGACCCCAAAGATTATCTTCTTCGCCAAATTCCTTTATTCTTTCTTTAGGGATCCCATTCTCCAACCAAATTTTTTCAGATTCTTCGTCCTTTGAAATATTTTTATTGCCCCGGAAAATAGTAATATAAAATCTATTTTTATCTAATCCGAGCTCGTCCACAAAAAATTCCAAAGCATACTTAATTGCTCCTTCTTTAAAATAATTTCCGTCTTTATCTTGACCAATTGACCAATTCCCCAACATTTCAAAGAAAGTATTATGTGTATCATCGCCCACTTCTTCTATATCATCAGATCGAAAACATTTTTGGCAGGAAATCAAGTGCCTTGTTCCAAAATCTTCTAAGACATCTTTTTCTCCTGATAAATATAATGAAAATTGTTGCATTCCGGCAGTGGTAAAAAGAACGCTGGTATCCCCAGAGGGAGGTAAAAGCGAAGAAGAGGGGACTACTTTATGTCTCCTATTTTCAAAAAAATCTAAAAATTTCTGGCGAAGCTTGCCTGCCGATAGTCCTGACCTTTTAGAGGTAATCATTATTTTAATTTTACTAAAAAAATCGCATTAACACAAGTTTTACATTTAAAATAAGACCGAAAAGGTATTGATTTTGTAATATAAAATCTAGCATAAAATGCAGGACAAGAATCAGCCCTGATTTTCTCCGGAATGCTTTATTTATCCTTTAAATAAACAATAAA
>CAYSEG010000044.1:0-3228 GCA_964430135.1 uncultured Candidatus Saccharibacteria bacterium
GACTGATTAAACCCGCATTTTGTCTAAATTTCGGTTGTATTTTAGACGGTTTGGCGCGGGGTCTTGTCAAATTAATTACTATAGAGTAGTATAATAATGAAGTAATTTCAATACGAAATACCTAAGAAATATCTAAAAAGGTGCCATTGCGAGCGATCAGAGGAAGCGAAGCAATCCCGTATCATTGGGGCTTTCTATAATCTGCGGGATTGCTTCGGGATTCGTGTTTCTCGCAATGACATTCTGTTTTTTATGGAAAAGTTTGTTATTCGGGGCGGGGAGTCCTTAAAGGGAGTAATTGAAGTAGCTGGTTCAAAAAATGCCGCTTTAGCAATTTTAGCCGCTACGCTTTTGACAGACGAAGAATGCGAGATTGATAATATCCCTTTAATCGGAGACGTTTTAAGGATGATAGATATTTTGAAAAGTATAGGTGCAGACGTAGAATGGACAGGAACTCGCAAACTAAGAATTCAAGCCAAAGAAATTGATCCAGAAAAAATGGATTATTCTTCGGTGGGTTTAATACGAGCCTCAATTTTACTTTTAGGCCCTCTTTTGACTCGCTTTAAGAAATTTAAAATTCCTCATCCTGGCGGATGCATTATTGGCGCGCGGCCAGTAGGGGTTCACTTTGATGCATTAGAAGCACTTGGAGCAGAAATAACTCAGGATGGTGATTTTTATTATTTTCAGCGCGGCGAACTTACCGGCAAAAAAATTGTTTTAAAGGAATTTAGTGTTACGGCAACGGAAAATTTAATGATGGCCGCTTCTTTGGCTAAAGGTACAACCACTATTAAAATTGCGGCGATTGAACCTTATGTTCAAGATTTAGGAAAATTTCTGAATAAAATGGGAGCAAAAATTAAAGGGGATGGAGTCCATACTATCATTATTAAGGGACAAGAGAAACTCCATGGAGCCAGTCATGTTATTATTCCGGATCCAATTGAAGCAGGTACATTTATTATCGCCGCAGCAGCAAGTAGGGGGGAAGTATTGATTAAAAATGTTAATCCCGATCATTTAGATTTAGTTTTAGAAAAATTTAAAGAGTTTAGGGTGCCTTTAGAGGTTGGGCAAGACAGTATTTTGGTAAAATCACCAACTTCATTAAAAGCTTGTAAAATTGAAGCGAGGACTTATCCGGGAATTCCCACTGACCTTCAAGCTCCTTTTGCAATTTTGGCAACTCAAGCCAACGGCACAAGCCTTATTCATGACACTCTATATGAAGGACGATTGGGCTATGTTAATGAATTAAATAAGATGGGAGCTAATGCTGTAGTTTGCGATCCTCATCGAGTTCTTATTACCGGGCCAACGCCCCTCTATGGGCAAGAGATAACTTCATTTGATCTGAGGGCCGGAGCTACTCTTATCATTGCCGCTTTGATTGCTGAAGGAGAAAGTAAAATAAATGAACCCCATCAAGTTGATAGGGGATACGAGCGGATTGAGGAAAGATTGCGGAGGTTGGGGGCGGATATAAAGCGCATTCGCGCTTAAATTCAAAAGGCAAAAGTCAAAAGTTCAATTCAAAATCAAAGGTTAGAGATAATTTTGAATTTTGACTTGTAATTTTGACTTTTGACTTAATAATCATGTTTATAAAGAAAATCGGCATCGACCTTGGCACTGCCAATACATTAGTTTTCGTCCCTAAAAAAGGAATAATTATTAATGAACCTACGGTAGTGGCGGTTTCTATTGAAGAGAATCATATTTTAGCGGTGGGAGCGGAGGCAAAAGAGATGCTTGGACGTACTCCTGATACTATTGTTGCTTCGCGTCCGATGAGAGACGGAGTGATTGCTGATTATCGGGTTACTGAAGCGATGATTAGATACTTTATTAATAAAACCGGCGGAAGGATTCGTCTCTTTAGGCCTGAAGTGATGGTTGCTGTGCCAGCCGGCATTACCTCTACTGAAAAAAGAGCTGTTATTGAAGCAACAATTGAGGCTGGCGCTAAAGCCGCTTATCTTGTCAAAGAACCGATTTTAGCTGCTATCGGAGCCGGTATTCCTATTAATACTCCCTCTGGAAGTATGATTATCGATATAGGAGGAGGGACATCAGAGGTAGCAGTTATTTCTCTTGGAGGAATAGTTTCTTCCGCTTCAGTTCGAGTTGGAGGAAATAAAATCGACAGAGCTATTTCTGAATATATCCGCAAAAAGTATAATTTGGCAATTGGCGAGAGAACTGCTGAGGAAATTAAAATTTTAATCGGAAATGCCTTACCGGAAAAAAAACAAAGTATAGAAATAAAGGGCCGTGATTTGTTAGCCGGACTTCCAAAGATTATTAGAATTACAAGTCCTGAAATTGCCGAAGCTATTAGAGAGGAACTTCATGAGATCATTCGGGTAATAAAAACTGTTCTTCAGGAAACGCCCCCGGAATTGGCAGCTGATATTATTGATAAAGGTATGATTCTTTCTGGGGGCGGAGCGCTTCTAACCAATCTTGATAAGTTAATCACTCAAGCAACTGATGTTCCCTGCTATGTGGCGGACGAACCGCTTTTATGCGTGGCAAAAGGAACAGGAGTTGCCTTAGAGAATTTAGAGTTGTATAAAAAGAGTATACTTTCCAAAAAGTGATATAAAATGTTATTGCGAGGAGCGAGAGAAGGGAGTGACGAAGCCTGCTGGCAGGCAGGCAATCCCGTTTTCTACGGGATTACTTCGGTCGCCTTCGGCGACCTCGTAATGACACCTTTTTCGTGGTTATTGGCATTGATGCATCTCGAGTTAATATTAAAAACAAAACAGGCACGGAATATTATTCTTATAATTTGATTAAGCATTTGCTCAAGATTGACAAGATAAACAAGTATATTTTATATTCCAGTCGTTCGCTCAAGGACGAATTTAAAGGATTGAATTTTATTAACAGGATTCTTTATGCGCCTTACCTGTGGACGCAATTAAGATTATCAGCAGAAATATTGAAAGCACCTCCTGATCTGCTTTTTATTCCGGCTCATACAATTCCTTGGATTCATCCCAAGAAGACCGTAGTTACAATTCATGGCTTAGAATACGAGTATTGTCCCGAGGCGTATTCTGCTTTTGAAAGGCGGCATTTGAGGTTGACAACAAGATTAGCTGTAAAATGGGCGAGGAAAATTATTGTTCCATCAGAGTGTACTAAAAGAGATTTGATAAAATTTTATCAGGCAAATAAGGAGAAGGTAAAGGTTGTTTATCATGGATA
>CAYSEG010000045.1:0-3000 GCA_964430135.1 uncultured Candidatus Saccharibacteria bacterium
GCGCCAGGCCCCTTAGGCGAACTATTCAAACATTAGTTTTGAATAAACTGGCAAATGAAATTATCAAAGGAAAAATCAAGCCAGAAGACAAAGTTGTTATTGATGTTGATACAAAAGGAGAAAAGATTATTTTCAAGTAAGCTGATGAAGTAACCAGAACAGTGAATGTCATCGTCTCCGGCGGCGGAGAAATAATGTACACTTATTCCACCTCGATTGACTTCCGGCGTTCTTTAAAAAAAATCGTCAATACTCTAATAAAAGAAATTATTGTTATTGCCAATACCGGCGTTGGCCGGCTTAATCCCAAAGACATTGACAATGACTTTACCGGTTGAATATCTTGCTTTAATCTTGTCAACCTTAACGGGAAAGTTATGACAGCACTACCGAAACGGCCATTTGGAAAATTCCGGTCCTTGATTACGCCAAAGAATATTTTCTTGAAATAGAATTACTGCCTTTTAAAATTTAAGAGCGGAAAAGATATCATTACTTCACTCAAATATTTCACTATCAATTATCAATACAGAAATTTCCACCTCTGTTGCTGAAATAATCAAACTAGCAATTTCAAAAGATGAATCTCAAGAAGAAAATATTTCCGTAAGTGAGACAACCGAAAAAGACGAAATAGCTGGAATAGCTACTGAACATTCTATAACTGAATCTTCCTCCAAGTAAGAAACTGCTTCCGGAGAAAGTACATCTTTTGAAACAGAAAAAGAAAGAGCAGCTGCGGCCAAAGAAAGCAATGATATTGCTATAACAGAAAAAACAAAAGAATCTAATTTGTAAGAAATTGATCCAAGCGGCAAAGATTCAAAAATTAACGGCTCAAGCCAGAAAGTATCGAACCAGCAAGAAAGCAAAGCAAGAGAAACAGAAACCAATGAAGAAATTTTAGAAATAGAAAATAAACAGGTCGAAGAAAAAATTAAGAATATTAGAGAAATTATTCAAGGATTTATCTCTGGTTATTGGTAGCTGGGAGTATTGGTTATTGACTTTATTTTCTTGGGTTATTATTATTTAGCCAAAGGACGAAAAGAAAAATCAGGGGACTAAAATAACAATATAACTAAACTTAGAAATGAAAAGAGAAATTGATCTTTTGATTCCAGTTTTTATATTTTTTCTTGGCTGTGAATTGTTACTTGAAGAATTTCCTTCTTGGTTAATTTCGGCTGTTTTTTTTATTGCTGGTTTTAGTATTCTAAAAACGGTTAGATATAATCTACTCCTTGGAAGCTTGCCTTTTCTCCTTCTTGGCGGAATAGCAATTTCTTTTCCATTTACCAATGAGAGAATTCAACAAATTTGGATTATTTTTTCTCTTGTTCTATTGTATTTAGCCTTGTCCAGCGCCAAAGGCTTTATTTATTTTTCTAAACAGAAAAATTTATCTAACACTTCAGAAAAATCCGGCGAAATTGATTGCTTAAAAATAAATCAGGCTATTTCTTTTATAACTTTTTTTCTGTGGACTTCTGGAATTAGTAAAGCTTACCTGAATTTTAATATTTCTGTTTCTTTGGCAATGACTCTGCTTTTTGTTGTAATTGTCCTTATTTTCCATCAGTCATCAAAAATATCCAACCATGAATTTCCTCATCTCTTGTTTTATTCTCTTGTTATTGGATTTATGATGACTGAACTGGCTTGGACTCTCTCTTTCTGGCCGTTAGAACATTTCTCAATCGGAGCAACACTTCTAGTGATCTACTGGTTCTGGTGGGATATACTCGGACGCTCTTTTAAAGAAAAATTAAACAAAAAAATAATTTTTAAAGATCTAATTTTCGGAGCTCTCGGCATCGGCTTAATACTTCTGTCAACAAAATGGCTGCCGTGCTAAAAAACGTCATTGTAAGAAGTAACTAAAAGGAACGACGAAGCAACCCCGTTATTCGGCCCTTATAGTTGCTCTTTGTGGAGCCCGGATTATTATGGACGACATTAAAATAAAATCCATCAGAAATCATCAAAATGTAAATCTTGCAGAAGAAAATTCACCTCCTGAAAAACCATACAAACCAAAAAGGCTAAAAAAATTCTTTAGGTTTATTTTTTTAACTCTTTTTATCTTTATTATTGGAGGCATTGCCGGAATTTTTGCTGAAAGAATTTTTCTGCCATATCTCGCTACTATTCCCTTTTTTAATAAATATGAATTTGTCAAAAAAGCAGTAGAACAGACGGTTATTATTAATAAAACAGAGGAGATAAATATTTCTGAAGATTTAGCTTTGGTTGAAGCCATTAAAAAAATCAAGCCGGCTTTGGTTAAGATAGATATCTTTTATCTAACCCAATCAACCAAAGGAAAAATTAAAACTAAAAAATTAGAGCCACGTTTGGCAGAATCAACTACCGGCTCTATTTTAACCAGTGATGGATTGATTATAACCAGGCCTTCCTTCTATTCAGCCGAAGAAATATTAGGTAAAAATTCACTGAAAGGAATTTCTTATAGAATAACTCTTCCAGATGGCCGGGAATTCCAGATTTCGGATGAAAATGTGATCAAATATAGCTTTCAAGTTTCAACTCGCGATCCAAAATCCAAGCTTATTATTCTAAAAATTAAAGCGACTAATTTGCCGGTGGTAAGTCTTGCCGATTCTGATCTGCTTGAGCTAGGTCAGCGAGTGGGAATAGTTGGGGAAAAAATCACTACCGGGATTATTTCTGATTTTAAAACAGGAACATATCGCGATACTTCCATACCCAAAGAAATGTCAAAATCTCAAAATTGGAATCTAATTAATATTAATACTCCTCTTGACGAAAATTTTTCCGGAGCGCCGGTTATTAACTTAAAAGGAGAAATAATCGGCATCAATGCAATCGAAAAAAAGGGGGAAGAATTTAAAAGCCTAGTCATCCCAATTAATGATATAAAATCATTTATTGATTGGGAAATAAAAAAACAGCAATAAAAAGGCGGGTTTAAAACCCGCTTCACTGTAGTTATTCCCTTTTTATTTAGAAAAAAAA
>CAYSEG010000046.1:0-2771 GCA_964430135.1 uncultured Candidatus Saccharibacteria bacterium
AAAAAGAACCAAGATGTGCTCGCACAACTTGGTTTACTATTTTGTATTTTTAGAATCGTTTTTTCAGTGTTTTTTAATAATAATAGCAGTGCGCAAGGGATGAGAAAAACAAAGACTAGTAACATTTACTGCTGAAGCTCCAACATAAAAGAACTTTTAAACATCTTTCTCAGAGCAAACACCTCCTCCGATAACTGGAATTTCTAAATGTTTAGCTAACTTAAAAACAATGTACAAAGCTTTATACCTAATATAAGTTCCTGACTGCCCGACTATCTCTGATCTAAGCGGTGATTCTCCTGTTATTAAATCTATATCTCTGACTGGTATGGTATTAATAGCATGAACCGCATTTAATCCCGCTTCTTGAGTTATTAAAGCTCTTTTTAACCAATTACCTTCTGGACTGATTTTTAGAATAAGAGGAATTTCTCCGGCTTCCCTTTTTGCTCGTTCACATAATTCTTTAAGCAAAGAATATTTTTCTTTCAAATCAGTTTCTACGCCTGGACAAGAACCGGCATTAAGTTCAATAGCGGCAATGTTTAAATTTTCCTCTTGTTTTATACGGTTTATAATTTTTATGTATTCTTTAATACTGAATCCGGCAACAGAGATAATTTTGTTTACTTCATTTGTTTTAGGATAAATTTTCCTGAAATAGTATTCAATGCCGACATTCCATAGACCAAAGGCATTTAAATAGCCGCCGGGTATTTTTCGTATTACTTCTTTTCTTTTTTTTCAACATTCTCCAGGCCCATTTAAGTTGATTCCATCTGTCTGAAGGACATTTAGGATCAACATCAAAATATCCTCTCCGTTCTTCTAATGTAAGGGTTTTGGTAATTACTGCCCCAACTTTTTAGGATCAATTCCACATTGGCCAGGAATACCAATCTTTGTCTCCATATCCAACACTGGAAATAACAATTCTGTTTTTCAACTTTATCCCATTCAATTCTATCACTTTTTTCAACCCTCCTATTTTTTCAGTGTGCTTTAAAGATAAACTATCACAGATTAAAAAATATATCAAGAATAATTTTAGTTTCTATTAACGAAATAAACAATAGACAACTTCGCAAAAAAGAGATAAAATACAGATACAGCGCAATAAATTAAAATTATATTTATGGCAAATTTAATTCAAAACGAATACTTTCAATTTTTGCTGATTGCAATCGGATCCGCGGTTTTTGCCAAAGGATTCCATTTTGTATTAAAAAAATACGTAAGAAAAATTACCGAGAAAACAAAAACTGACCTTGATGATATTATTCTTAGAATTATCACCAAACCATTATATACACTTATTATTTTAACCGGCTTATATTTTGGATTAAAACGTCTGCCAGACATTACATCATATTTTTCCTGGATAGATAAATTATTTTTTGTAAGTATTGTTCTGCTAATTTTCTTAATGCTTTCAAAAATTTTATCTCTTTTTATAAGCCGGTGGCTAAAAGTTCAGAGAGGATTTGAAAAAACACCAAAATTGATTATTAAAATTGTTAATATAATCATCTATTTAATTGCTCTCTTGATAATTTTAGAACACTTTAATATCAAAATAACTCCTATTGTCGCCGGTTTAGGAATAAGCGGTTTGGCAGTCGGCCTTGCGCTTCAAAGCACCCTCTCGAATTTTTTCGCCGGGCTTCATATTATTTCTGACAGACCGATAAGCGTGGGGGACTTTATTGAACTTGAAGATGGTATTTCGGGTTATGTTGAAGATATTGGCTGGAGATCAACAAAAATAAGAACGCTTCCCAACAACATTGTTATTATTCCTAATTCAAAACTTGCTGAAAGCACGATTATCAATCAATCAATTCCTCAATTAGAAAGAGCGGCTGTGGTTCAGTGCGGAGTTAGTTATAAATCTGATTTGGGAAAAGTAGAAAAGGTAACAATCGATGTGGCTAAAAAAATTCAGGAAAAAATTCCCGGAGCGGTAAAGACATTTGAACCGTTTATCAGATATCATACATTTGGCGATTCAAACATAAATTTTTCTATAATTTTAAGGGTTGAAGAGCCAGTCGCCAGATACTTAATCATCCACGAATTTATCAAAGCTCTAAAAGCAAGATATGATAAGGAAGGAATTGAAATCTCCTGGCCGGTAAGGAAGATTTATTATAAAAAGCAGGAAGGTTAAAAAAATTACAAAATGCAAAATTTCCACTGTTATCACGAAAAATCCAGCGTATAAACTTATGTGCCGGACAACAAAGTAATCCCGCTATTTAGCTCGCAGAATTGTGAAGTCGGAATTAATTTGTCGTCGCTATCACTTTTTTCATAATAATATTCCGCAGTTCAAAAATATGGCATAAAGGAAATGTAGTTTAGCAACAGAACGCTACATTTACACCGCACGGCAAAGCATTGGGGCCGTTAGCTCAGCTGGCAGAGCGCTACATTCGCATTGTAGAGGCCGCCGGTTCAAATCCGGCACGGTCCACCAGAGTTAATCAGTCGTCCACAGGACGGCAACCCCCAGCGGCTCGCCCTTGCGTTAGCAAGAGAATAAAGCTCACTATAAGACACGGCGCAGAGACGAGCCGCTTCACATCCATAGCCCTTCTTCAACACAGAGAGTGGGCGAATTTTTATTTTTAGACATAAAAAAGAAAACTGCACTTGCACCATCCAGCTCGTGCGCGCGTAATTATGTCAGAACTCCCCAAAAAAATCTTTACACTTTGAAAATAATTTTGTATCATAATTGTAGATTGAGATTACATTCTATAAATATA
>CAYSEG010000047.1:0-2624 GCA_964430135.1 uncultured Candidatus Saccharibacteria bacterium
TCTGACGCGGTTCGGAAATTATTATTTATCAATCTTTAAGTTATTTTTTTAGATATGTTTTCCAATTTTCCTCAAGTCTCTTTATTGATTTAGAATAAATATCTTCAATAATTTTTATATTTTGTCGGTTCGTTTTTTTTCTTGAAAGATTTCTATAAACTTGTTTAAATTTTTCTAAGCCATAAGTTTTAATTAAATATTTCATAAATGAACCTGCTTGAGGATATACAATCATCTCATCAATTTTACTCCAGTTTTTGTTATTAATTAAAAACTTTAAAGAATAAAGTTTGTTTTCTTTTAGGTATTTTCTTGTCCAAAAATCAATATCTTTTTGGTGCCATTTTTCTGACATAAATTCAGCTAATCCTTCAGAAAATAGAAAAACTGCTACGCCTAAAGAGATTGAAAGTAAATGAGTATCTTCATGTTCTTCGATGCATTTAATCTTATTATTATAAAGAGAATGAATTTCAAATTTTTCAGGATTCCAGATTTCTTTTTCTTTTTTTATCTTAATCCAAATCGCATTGCCGTTTCCATCGTCTCCCATTAGCTTTTCTTTAATTTTTCTTGAAGGATAAAGATAATATTTTATCTTTCTTCTGTTTTTTAATCTTAAACTTTCGAGGATTTTCTTATAGGCTCTTTCTTGTATTTTAATAATTCTGTCAATTTCTTTTTCTGCCAAAGAATTTTTGAAATAATGAAAAATATAATGAGGGCTTTTCTTTATGGCCCAGTTCTTTTTGTTTAGATAATTATCTCTAAACCAAGAGGTATTTTGTTTTATTGTTTGCATAATTAAGATTAAGAATCATCTATGGTTATTATAACAAATTTTTATAAGAATACAAATAAAAAAAGAACCCTTCATTGTTTAATTTATGAAGGGTGTTTATAAATTTTATTTTTTATCGTAGTTAAGCCGAGTAAGTCCTTTGTTAATTTTGTCTATCAAATTAAATTGGCAGTATGGTTTCTGAATATTTCCTTGATGAATGAAAGCTTCAAATCTACATCCTCCACCGCAGATAGGCAAATAAGGGCATTCTTTTTGCAGACATTCTTTTAGGTATGCAAAATCACTGAATCTTGGATCGTTGCAGGTAAATTTAGAATTAATATCACCGAAGATAAATTCTTTCCTTCCTACTCCAGAAAAGCATTTTAATAATGAGCCATTTGGTTCAATCACCACTGAATGAATCGCTCTTGTGGAACACCAGGGACCAAGCATAAATTCTTTAGGAATAGTAAATCCTCTTTCTTTAGCTTCTTTACAAAGCCAAAGATATTTTTCAGCATTTTCTGAATCACTGAAACCATAAAGATCTATATAGTTTTTCTTGTATTTTCTTTTTGGTTCACTACAGGATGTTAGAGTAATAATTCCAAATGAGAGATCTACTTTATCTTGTAATTTGTGAAGTGCTAGAATATCTAATAGTTCATGAATAGCGGAAATATTATTTTTGTCAAAATTGATCCTTATGCTGATTTTTTTGATTATCCCCATACTTGAAATATTTAGGATATTCTGAAAGATTCGATCAAATGTTCCCTTGCCATTTTTTCCTATTCGTCTTTTATCATGGATTTTTGGAGGGCCATCTATCGTGATTTGAATTCTATCTAAATTATGTCTTGCTAAAAACAATGCCATTTGTGGATTTAGAAGAACACCATTAGTTACTATTTGAGTATCAAATAGTAGATTATTCCTTTGGGCAGTTTGATGTAGTTGTGGGAGGATATATTTAATAATCCTTTTGTTTAATAAAGGTTCTCCGCCGTATAGAATTACTCGAAGTTTTTTACATTGTTTATTCCTTTCTATGTATTTTTGACACCATAAGATGATTTTGTCCGCCATCGCGATATTAAGAAATTGTTTTTGGTTAATGTTTTGTTCATAACAATAAGGACATCTTAATTGGCAATCTGTGGTAGTTACAAGATATATACCGAACGTCGAATCGTTATTTCTTATATCATTGAATAATGAAAGATAATTTTTCTTTTCATCCGTATCTCTTGGGATAAGTATTCCTAATTTTGTTAACGAATTTACATAGTCTCTGATTTTTTTGGGATATTTACTCTCATCATCATCTTCTTCTTCTAAAAAAGAATCTATTATTCTTTTTAGTTTTGACCTCATTCTAATAGTAGCTCCAGTGAGTGTACTTCGAAAAATAATCTTATCTTTTTTGTCTTTTGGCTTAACTTGAAATACAAACTGCGACCATTTTAAGTTCATTTTTTTCACCTCTTTTTATTTAAAGAAAAAAAGTAGGGAATAAATACAATTTTTATCTATTCCCATTTCAAATTTTCTTTTTTTCTTTTGCGAGAAAACTCCCTTATGCTCTGCTTATACAACAGCTGTCTTTATGCAAAAGTCCCATTCGTTCCTGTGATTTTACTCCTTCATCCAATATCTCAAATTCTATTTCCGCTTCTCCTATTTTTTCTTCCATTTTTCCATTTCACTTTCTAAGCACCTGTTTCTCAAGTGCCAGTTAGATACAAATTTTAATATCCAACTGGCACTCGAGAAACTAATTTTAAATTGTCAAAGATCAAATAATGTTGTCACTGAGCGAAAGCGAAGGGACTTT
>CAYSEG010000048.1:0-2594 GCA_964430135.1 uncultured Candidatus Saccharibacteria bacterium
GTGCCGAAGGAGGGACTCGAACCCTCATGAAGTTGCCTTCATTGGATTTTAAGTCCAACGCGTCTACCAATTCCGCCACTTCGGCACATAAAAGTCATCTTTAATTTATCATAATCTTTATTCTTGGTCAATTTTGGAAATGAGCATAACCGAAGACAGTTGTTTTCAGTCATTCAGTCTATCTCTCGTTTTTAAAAATCAACCACTGATCGGGTTCTTTAAATTTTATTAAACTGTAATTCTCTTTTAATTTTTTGCTTTTTAGAATAAAAATAATTTTTAGGTTCAGGGGGCTTTATTAGATTAGATTTTCTTTTTTCTCTATATTTTTTTGAGATTCATTATAATAGATATAATGCGGCCGCACTATATGTGTTATGTTTTTGATGGATTAAATTTTCTTCAAAATTTTAAAATCATTTTTTAAAATTTCTTTCATATTAAGATTATAAGTGGCCGCAGCCGGATGGTAAAGAGGAATAATTTTGATAGAATTAGAATTAAAAACCTTTCCGTGAATTTTTCCTATTCCTTGAATTTTATCTTTTAAACCATATTTTTCTAAGATAAAAGCAGTAGAGAAATTTCCTAAGGTGCAGATTACTTTCGGCTTGATATTTTTTATTTGTCTTAAAAGATAAGGAGTGCAGGCCTCTATTTCTTTCGCTTTTGGATTACGGTTTGCTGGAGGCCGGCATTTTAAAATATTGCAAATATATATATTTTTTCTTTCGATGCCAACACAATTTAAAAGTTCATCTAAGACTTTTCCGGCGGCTCCGCAAAATGGGAAGCCCGTCCTGTCTTCACTGGCTCCAGGCGCTTCTCCTATTAGCATTATTTTTGCCCGATGATTTCCTTGGCCAATTACCGGGTAAATTCTCGTTTTATAGAGGGGGCATTTTCTGCAATTTATGACTTCATTTTTTATTTTTCTAAGCTCTTTTTCTATAAAATCTTCCATAATTAACCTCTATTCCACAAAGTAATGTCGTAACACATATAATGTAGCCGCACTATATGTATTATGTTTTGTTATTTCTCTTAATATTCTTAAATTAACCCAGAGACCATTGCTATTCCTAATCCTAAAGTAATAAGTCCGGTAATTAAGTGCAAATATCTTATATTTTTTTCTTTCCATCCAGAGATATCTTCTATTTTTGTAATGCCCAAGTAGACAATTAAGGTTATTGCTGCCATTGGCAAGATAAATATTAAATTATAAAGTAAAAGACAGGGAATTATTTTTAAAAAATCAAGAGCACACAAAATTCCTCCGGCAATAACATAGGGACCGATGGTGCAGGGGAGTAAAAATATTGTTACAAAAATACCTACCAGAAAAGCTCCTTTCGGCGAAGTAATTCCAGAAATTATTTTTTTAACTTTTGGTCTTAAAACAAGAGGCATTTCCGTTAGAAATCCACCCGGTTTATACCTGATGAAATCTTTGATATTTAAAATTCCGAGTAAGATTGCTCCAATGCCTAAAATTTTATAAAGCCATAATTTAATCGGAGTTAAAGCTTGGATAAGTTGGAACGATTTAACAATAATCAGTCCGTAAATTAGATACATTATAAAAACCGAAGCGGTGAAAGCTAAACCAGCGAGGATGACGTTTTTCTTTTCTCTGGGATTATAAGTTAGAATGGTAATTAACATCAAAGTTAGGACAGCTAAAGCGCAAGGATTAATCGCGTCAACCGCGGCTAGGGATAAAATTTTAGGTAAAGTAAATTTAGTTTTTACTTCAGAAGAGTTATTTTTTTGTGATTTAGCTTTAAAGGTTACCGCGTTATCAAAAGAAATGTATTTTCCAGAGAGCGGAATTCTTACAGGTTCTAAGGAAGTATAATGAATTTTGTTTATAACATCCGGAATGTCTTTTGCGGCAACTAAATCTTGAAGGGTTTTGTTGGGGTTGATTTCTTCTGAATTTTGTTTTTCTGTGCTTTTTCCATTCCAGGCAAGAATCCATTTATTTTCTTCATTTGTTTTGGTTAAAATTCTATTCTTGGTCCAGATTTTTGGCAGTCCTGGCAGGTCAGCCAAATTTAAATTTTCAAAATTCTCAGTATTTCCATTTATCAATGGACAAGAATTTGTTTTTGATTTTTCAATTATTCCTCTGATATTATTTATAATTGGTTTATCTCCGGCGATGTGTTTTTCTTTATTGAATATTATTAAAGGAATGCCCTGTCCAGAATTATAATTTTCATTATATTTTTGAATTAAGGAAGCGTTTTCTCTCTGTTGGTAAACTTCATATTCAATAATAATTAAATTTGGATACTCTTTTAGCAATTTTTCAAAAATAAACGGATCAGTTTTGGCGCAGTGTGGACAGCCAATGCCGGTGAAATAAATGGCGCAGATATAATTTTCTTGGCTGTCTGGATGGTTGCTTTTGGGAGTTTGAGCTGACGAAAGATTAAATAAAAAAACAAAACTGAGAATAGAAAATATTAAACTTAAAAATATAGAGTGAAATTTTTTCATATTTTTTCTGGTTAATTATTTCTAAATTTTATTTTATCATATTTTAAAAAATAAAAAAAGACGGGCTTAGCCTCTCTGTAGTTATT
>CAYSEG010000049.1:0-2508 GCA_964430135.1 uncultured Candidatus Saccharibacteria bacterium
CTAAGTTGTTTTTTATGGTTATTATTACTGTATCTCCCTGCTCATACTCTGTTTTATCAGTTTCAATAATAACTTGAGGTTCTTTAACCAAAAATTCATTGGAGTAATAAAAGCCGATATCCTTAAATTTATCTTTCTCTGTTTGAACCAAAGGCATTACTCGTATTCTATACTTTTTATCTTTCTCAAAAAAACAATCTGGATTTAAAGAGAGATTATAAGAAGAGTGAGGATTAATTTTTATTTGTGGAGGAATTGTAAAACCTCTTTCATCACATTTTAGATTTTGAAAGCACCCGCAACCTGTCACACCAATCGTGGTTAATGGTCTCCACTCTTCGTCATGCACTTCTATTAGTAAATTTATAGGAACAATAAAAATTAGATTATCTAAATCATTTTTTATTGTAAGTATTATTGATTCGTCAGAATACACAGATTTATCAGTACAAACCTTAATTTTTTGAGATTTCCAATAATTAATAACAAAAATTCCAACAATTAAAACAACTCCTATTAAAATTGTAATTAAAATTTTTTTATTCATTTTTTAACTTATTGTAAACAAAAATTATTAAACTTGCAAATTACTCCACCAACCCCAACTCTCCACCGCATGCCTCCTTCTGCTTGTAGAATAAGAAAATCTGGGAAATAGAAGTTTTAATAAAGGATAAATAGGATAGATAAAAGGTCCGGCTCTTTTTATATTTTCCATTTTCCCCTCTAATCCCCAGGCCACCACCACCATTCTGGTTTTTTATCCAATCTCATAAGTTCGTATACATCATTAATCTTTGGATTCTTTTTATCATAGAAAACTGTTATTTCATCACCTTCTTTTATTTTAGTTGGCTCAAAAATATACTCTCCGCCTATTTTATTTATCTCTACCCAATCAAGCCAAATTGAAGATTTAATAGTATTACCTAATTGATCCTGGAATTCATAGATAAATTTTGCAACGTCCTGCCATTTTCCTTTTATCTCTACAACTTTACCAATAGTTGCAATTCCCTCTCTATACAATCTTCTACTTCTTAAAACAATTCTTATTTTGTACAATAAAAACCAATGCAAACTAAATAATACTGAAATTAGGATGAATAAACTGGTAACTATTGCAATTATATTTATAGTAGTGGAAGGAATCTTGAGGATATAAGGACTAAAATAAATAACAGCAGCATCTGCAAGAATTGCAAAGAAAAGATGTTCCCAGAAATTGGGATATCCGTATCTAAGATAATAGAGCCTGAAGAATCCTTCATTTAGTTCTCTTGGTGGATTACCGATTTCTGATAATTTTTCTTTGAGTTTACCCATCTTTTAAAAGATACTGTCAACAAAATTGTGTAAATTCAACGGGCTTACTCTCCATTGTTTTTGTTAAATCTTTCTACTAAAAGATAAATGACTCTAACAAAACAAAATTTTTATACCTCATCTTTATACCTCCTACAAAAAGTTACACAAAAAAGGTTAAACCTCTTTTGTGCAAAAAGCCACTTCTCCGAAATTTACAAAAATAAAAAAGTTGCTAAAAGTAAAAATACAAGTTTCTTGTTATTTGATGTTTTTATTATATATTACCTCCTGAATCTGCTAACTAAAGGTTCATTTCTTTAAATTTCTTGACCATTATTTCTTTTTCCTTTCGATAAAAAATTAAAAATAAAACAAGAAATACCAAATGGCCTAAGGTAGTTGGAGTATCTCCTATATTTAAGTTGAAATAATCAAAAATTTTGATTCCACCAATAAAAAGAATATAAAAAAATGCAACCAAACAGAATTTACACTTTGTTAATAAAAAAATCCAATATGTCAAAATTGCAAAGAAGGTAAGGGGTATTATTCCCCAAGGAAAAAACCTTTGTGAAATCGCCCGTATAATAAATGAAAATATACCTAATAAAAACAGAGCCCAAAATAGATATTTTTTTCTCATATAGATTTTCATGCCTTCATTAATTAGTAATGGTTAAATGCAAAATAAAAATGAGCAGCTAATTTTTAAGTAATTTTTGTATTTTCTCTTTCGACCTTTGATTAATTTTGAAAGATAATTTTTTAATCATTTTTAATTTTTGTTCTTTTTCAAAATAAATATAAGTATTTCTTGCTTGACTTATTTTTTCTTACCTGTTTAAAAGTCTGCTTTTTTTGAATTTAAATATATTTTTTTATAATAGAGATGATTATTCTTAATACTGCAGATATTTTCAATTTTATTTGTATATTTAGGATAATAAAAGGGTGTCAACTTTCATTTTGCATATAACCAGTAACCAGTTGCGTGAGCAGTTTTTCCTTCTGCTACAGAGAAAGCACTGAAAAGTAGTAAGTTTAATTAACAAAAATATAATTGCGATATTCTTGATTATTTTTATCAATATTTCCATCTCGCTTATTTATAAAATTTAAAAGTAGAAATAATTTGGCGAAGAGTTGCTATCTCAATTGTGCCTTGTATACACGGAATACCCGCAAGGGAAGAAAATTTGT
>CAYSEG010000050.1:0-2491 GCA_964430135.1 uncultured Candidatus Saccharibacteria bacterium
ACACTTCCTATTCTACACTAAAATGAGAATTTAGGGTATTTCGTAATTCAAAGTATAATAAATTATAAAAGAATAAAAACTTAAAAATATGAACAACCAAAATTTTTCTTATCCTGAATACCCTCAAAAAGATTATTCGGAAAAACTTACGAGCATCACCCAACTTCTTAAAGAAAGCTGGAGAATTTACTGCCTCAAAATTAAAACCTTATTGGGGATAACTGGATTGCCCGTTGGATTTTCTTTTTTGTTCTGGGTCCTGATGTATTTTTTAGCGGGCACCTCCCTAAGATATTCTATTTGGTTTTCTATCATTGGCGCAATTTTTTATTTAGGTTCTCTTTTTCTTTGGTTATGGGCTGCGCCCTCTTTGATTTACACCCTTAAAGAAAATAGCGGCATAAAAGAGTCTTATAAAAGAGGGTTTAAAGTATTGGGTTCTTACATTTGGGTTTACTTTCTATCAGTCATAATTATTGCCGGAGGGTTTTTGCTTTTTATAATTCCCGGAGTTTTATTTTCCATCTGGTTTTCTTTGGCTATTTTTGTCTTGGTTTTTGAAGAAAGAAAGGGGTTTAATGCTTTATTTAGAAGTAAGCATTTAGTCAAAGGGAAATTCTGGGGAGTTTTGCTAAGATTTTTGGTTTTGGGCTTAATTATAGGATTGGTATTATTTGCGGCTTTTGCTTTAATTATCTTTGCTGCAGAAAACAAACAAATAGGAACCCAAATGAGTGAAGTAATAGGTTGTTTTATTCAATTGTTTGCCTTGCCATTTTTCTTAATCTATGAATTTTTAATCTATAACAATCTGAAAGAAATTAAAACGGGAATTCCTTACGAAGAATCAGCGCCGAGCAAGAAAATAAAGTATGTTATACCTGGAATTTTAGGCGCATTGATTGTTGGGTTAATAATTGCTTTCTCTCTTTTAAATATCTTCTGGGGGAGAGATATTCCGCCAATTGACGACAGCGATTTATGGCTTTCAAAAATAGAAATTCCCAGGGAAGAAAATGCTTTTTATTATCTTGCTCCTTATCTTAGCCAGGTCGAAAGAAAGATAATTTTAGAATATTGGCCGGAAGAAAAAGAAAGATTGCAGAAGGGCAAGGAAATATATTGGCCGGAGGAGAAAGTAGAACTTATTGACAAAATAATTGAAGGCAAAGGATGGAACAAAGAATTCGTTAAAGACCTTATAGAAAACAATGAACAAGTTTTTAATGATTTTGAAAAAGCTATAAAATGTCCTTATTTTCAAGATCCAATCACCTCAAACCTAGAAAAGATTAGCATTTCCGCTCCTGTCCTTGGATTAAGGAATGTAAAATCTATAGCCGAACTTAATTTAGTCAAATCAATCTATCTTTTTAATCAAGGGAGAGAAAAAGAATCTTTAGACCAAGTTATAAAAGTAATTAAATTCGGACAAATGCTGGAAGATTCTCCAAGGCCTATTTTGATTGATTATTTACTAGGTATGACTATAAAAGAAATGGGATTACAGCAATTAAGGATAATGATACCCAGGCTCGCTTTGTCTCCTGAAGTATTAAAAGATTATATAGTTGAACTCGAACAATTTAAAGCAAATGAAGAGGGACTAGTTAAAATAATAAAAATGGAGTATATAAGTTTTGCTAACACGAAATCAAAAATAATTGATGCAGTTTTTACCGGGAAACTTTCTGAAGAAAAATTGAAAAAATTTGGGATAGAAGAAAGCTCTTTTGAAACGAGGAGAACAACCAAATTGAATTATTTCTATAAGCCCAATCAAACCCAGAAAATATTTGCCGAACATTTTCGGCATATTCTTGATAATACTTACAAGAATTACTGCAATGAAGTGAAGTCGCTTAAATACGAATCCTTAGCCCCTAAGTCTAAAATAAAGATGTTATTCACAGAAAATCTGGCAGGCAAAATTCTTCACGATATTGTAGCAGTAAATTTTTCTGGTCTTTTTGATAAAAAATGCCTTGAAGACTTCTCAGTAACGGGAACTCAGCTTCTTACAGCCATAAAAGCCTATCAGATAGAAACTGGCAAAATGCCCGCCTATTTAAGCGATCTCGTGCCGGAATATTTTTCTGAAGTGCCAAAAGATCCCTTTGATGGAAAGTTAGTAAAATATTCTCCAGAAAAAAAGATTATTTATTCTGTAGGCAGGGATTTAAAGGATTCAGGAGGTAGCGAGGGGGAAGATTGGCGAACAATGGAAGACCCGACCTTCAAAATTGAATTTTAATAAACACTGCTTTTGAATAAAATTTCATAAAGGGAGCAAAAAACGATTTTTCTACAGCGATCCAAGCCGAAGCGCTGGGCGAAAGAGAAGTGGCGAAAATTTTTAGAAGCAGGCGGGGGCGAAGCCTTCGCTTGCTGATTTGTCATCTTTTAAAATTTTATTATACTTTGAATTACGAAATGCCCTAAATTCTCATTTTAGTGTAGAATAGGAAGTGTAAAAACTAGCTATTCCATA
>CAYSEG010000051.1:0-2420 GCA_964430135.1 uncultured Candidatus Saccharibacteria bacterium
TTTTTCTCGCATTCTTTTTTCTTCATTTTATATAAAATTTCATCGTTAATTCTGCGGTTAGCATCTATTAAATCCGCCAAAAATCCCATTGTCGCAATTTGGAAACCGACAATAATTAAAGTTGTTCCAAGCAATAAAGATTGAATATGCCCCCCGTTTTGTCCATGAAAATAAAACCACAAATATCTTCCTTCAAAAAATAAACCAATGAAAAATATAATAATTCCTATACTCAGAAAAGTTTTAAGCGGTCTGTACATCAGATAAACTCTAACAATTGCCGCTCCTGAATGTTTAAGATGAGACCAAATATTTCTTACTAATTTTGACTCTCCTTCTTCTCTTTTTCTAAATTCTACCGGAACCTCAATAATTCTCATCTTTTGCAAAGTGCATTGGATAATTGTTTCATGAGTATAAGTATGATCAGATAAGATATTTAATCTCAAAGCACACTGTCTTGAAAAAGCGCGGAATCCGCTTGAGGCGTCGGTAACTCTATTTTTTAAAAGCACTCTCATTAAAAAACTGCCAATCATATTCCCGTATTTATTGCCGAATTTCATATGCTTTAAAGTTCTAACCTGCCTGTTGCCAATAACCATCTCGGCTTTTTTTTCTAATATCGGTTTAATTAATTTAGGAATTTCTTTTTGATTATATTGAAAATCCGCATCAGTATTAACAATTATATCAGCCCCTCGCCGCAAAGATTCTTCTATTCCCTTTTTAAATGTCATCGCTAATCCTTGATTGCTATTGTTTGATATAATATAATTTGCTCCAGATTTCTCTGCTATTTCTAAAGTCCTGTCAGTGGAACCATCATTAATAACCAATATTTCTATTTTATCAATGCCTTCAATTTCTTTTGGAATATCCTGGATTACACTTGATAAAAGCTTTTCTTCATTAAAAGCCGGAATCATTACAATTAATTTTATCTTATTAAACATTTTTTCCTGAAACATAAATTATCTCCCCACGCAAATATAATTAAAACCCAATTTTTTCATTTCATTTGGGCTGTAAATGTTTCTCCCGTCAATAATATTCGGGCTTTTGAGCAAATTCTTAACCCTTAACAGATCAACTTTTTTGAATTCATCCCACTCAGTGGCAATAAACAAACCATCACTCTCTTGAACTGCTTCGTAAGGATTCTGACAAAAAATAACTTCTTTTGGCAATATTTTTTTAGCGTTTTCTTCAGCCATTGAATCATAGGCTTTAATTTTTGCTCCTTTTTTTCTTAAACTTTTTATTATTTCTATTGCGGCCGATTCTCTTACGTCGTCAGTGTTGGCTTTAAAAGCTAATCCCCAGATGCCGATTAATTTATTTTCAAGACCATTTAATAACTTTTCTGTTTTTTCAACTATAAATTTACGTTGATTACTGTTTACTTCAATCACTGATTTTAAAAGACAGAAATTATATCCATTAGCACCAGCAGACTGACGCAAAGCACGAACATCCTTAGGGAAACAAGAACCTCCGTAACCAAGACCTGCTTTTAGAAATTTATCTCCTATTCTCGGATCAAAACCCATACCTTTGGCTATTTCTTCTACATCGGCGCCAATTCTTTCACAGATATTAGCAATTTCATTGATAAACGAAATTTTTGTCGCTAAAAAAGCATTGCTGGCGTATTTTATCATCTCGGCGCTTTCAAGATTAGTAACGAGAATAGGAGAGTTTAATGGTTCGTAAAGTTTCCTAATTGCTTCTTCCGCCTTTTTGCTTTCTCTTCCAATAACTATCCTATTCGGTTTCATAAAATCTGAAATAGCTGAACCTTCCCGTAAAAATTCTGGATTTGAAACAATATCAAAAGAACCTTGATAATATTTTTTAATTAACCCTTCAATCTTTTTGGCGGTTTTAGGCGGAACAGTGCTTTTAACAACAATAACAGCATAATCTCTTAAATTCTTGGCGATAGATTGAGCCGCTTTTTCAACATAAGAAAGATCGGCTTCGCCGTTTTCTTTAGCCGGAGTTCCAACTGTAATAAAAATAATCTCACTCTGGCTGATTGCCGGAGCAAGATCTATAGAAAAGAATAATCTTTTTTCTTTAATATTTCTTTTAACTAATTCTTCAAGATTCGGTTCATAAAAAGGAATAATTCCTTCTTTAAGATTTTCAATTCGCACACTGTCAATATCAATACAAAAAACTTCGTTTCCTAACTCTGCCAGACAGGTTCCGGTAACAAGACCAACATAACCAGTGCCGATAATAGTAATTTTTTCATTTTTCATTTTTCGTTTTTTTTATCTTTAAAAAATAATAAGTTCATTTTTTAAACTTTCCTATAAAGAATTCTCATTTCCCTGCTTTTTTTCTTCTATAAATCACTAGAAATTCAAGAGGATTAGATTTCAATCTATCTTTTAAATAAAACCTTTATT
>CAYSEG010000052.1:0-2380 GCA_964430135.1 uncultured Candidatus Saccharibacteria bacterium
TGTATCCTAATTTATACAGAAGAGCGTTTGCAAGATAAAACATTGAATAATATGAGGTTACAATTATCCACAAGCTTGATTTTTTATTTTTATATAGAAAATTAGCTACATTTAGACTTTCTTGGGCATTGTTTTTTAAAATATTAAATACATTTGGAATAAATTCGGTTTTAGTTAATAATCCCTCATTTAAGTAAGATCTTACATTTGTTTCAGCTTCTTTTATCCTTTTTTCATTCAGCATTTTTTATCATCCTGTAATAATCCTCTATTCCTATTAAAATTATGTTATTTTTAACTGCTTCGGAAACAACATTGAATTCTTTTGTTTTAAGCATTAGCATAAAGTCTTCAAATTTAGTAAAAGTTGGATGGATTTTTAAAGGAAATAAATCTAAAATTTCTTGAATCTGATGCTCTCTTTTTTCTTCACAAACAATAAGTAAATCAATATCTGAATGTTTTGTTGCCCTTCCTTTAGCATAAGAGCCAAACAAAAGAGCAATAAAAGGAAAATTTAACTCAGAAAGTCTTTTGTAAAGCACTTTGAAATCTTTATTTTTTTTGAGTAATTCCTGCCTTCTTTCATATTCGGCTTCAAAAACTTTTTTATCAAATTTATTTGTAAATCTACAGACTTTTGTATTTCCGGTTTTTGTTACTTTTACAAGCTTTTCTTTTTCAAGAGATTTGATTTTTTCATAAGCGATTCTATAATTAATATTTGTTCTTTCAGCTATCTTTTTGATAGTAAAGACTTCCTCCTTATTGCTCAACAATAGTTTGAGTATTTTTATTTCAGCTTTCATATTCTTAGTATATTACCAAATAGTATTATTACTTATTGTAATAGTATTATTACTTATTGTAATAGTATTATTACTTCTGTTATATAAATATTTCGGTTTGGTTTTATCAGAAACTATCAAACATGTTGATAGTAAAATGATAGTAATTGATAGTTATAATTAGTAGTAATTAGAAGTAAAGTGGGAGTAAATTAATGTTTCTTTTGGTATTGGAATTTTTTACCTTAAACCTAGTTTACTTATCCAAGGTGGTTTTTCATGAATGTCTATATAAAATCTAATGTATGCTGCTATTAACGATAAACCTATTGTCCAAAAGGGTTTTGTTCTTAATAAGTTTTCTATTATCGTGTAAAATACATGTGATATTAGGTAGGATATTATAATTATTTCAACAATAAACCAAATGAAACCAATATCAGTACTTTTAAATTTATGATCCAAAACTCTAACTTTAACATAATTTCTCCCTCGTTCTACTAACAGACCATCTAATAAAATAGCCCAAAGTATTCCAATAAGATATGTAATTTGTGGTAAGTATTGTTCTATAATTGTCATTTTATAAACTCTTTTTTAATATTTTTAATTTTGTTTTTTTCTTTATAAAGTACATATCTTAAAACAATTATTGTAATCAAGACTAGTAAAAACCATCCTCCAATTAACCAAATAATGCTTGATTTATTTAAAGTAATAACTCCTTGCGTACTTAACAAAGTAATTATGCCTACCCATATAGCAGAAATAATTGAAACCCATAAGGGAAGTATTTTCCCATAGAATTCTTTTCTATTTTCTCTTAAAAAATTCTTTTCATTTCGTTGGAGCTTTTTATAAAATTTTAAGACATCTTCAAATAATTTTTTAGCTTTATCTATATCTGTTTCGTTAATATTATCTTCTCCTTCCAGAAATATTTTGTCAAATTTATCCCCCAATTCCATAAACTTTTCATTATATTCTCTTATATCCACTAGAATAAAAGAATCAAGCAAACTCTCTACTATGTCTAATAAGGCTTCTATATAAGTCTGTGTTATAAACATTCTTGTTTCATTAATCTCTTTTATTGATTTTGATCTTATTATTTCATCTAGAAAATTGGGAGCCTCTTCTCCTTCGAACTCTATGTTTGTCTTTGTATTAAAATAATTTAATTCTTTTAGAGCTTTCTCTCTTAATTGACTGATCTTTTTCATTTCCTTGCCTTAAATTTAACTAATTTTCTTTTACGAACTTTTGCTATGAATGATATAGTTTTACCATCATGTGTTTTGAATTTCACTCTAGTTTTTACAGGCTTTCTTGCCCAAAATGAAACAGCCTTTTTTTTTGTACTCATCTTCTCAAACTCCTCGCCTTCTCCAACCTCTGCTTCACTAACTCAGCCACAGCCCAATAAACCTCTTTCCTCTCTTCTTCTGTTAAGCCAAGCTCATCAAAAATAATCTTGTCAAGCTCTGCCCTGTCAGGAAGTGGCTTTGGTTCCTGCTCACGAATTGGTTTTGAAGGATCTAAGCCGAGTTCTTCAAAAATATTTCCTATTTCTCTTATTTTCATTTTTTGAA
>CAYSEG010000053.1:0-2238 GCA_964430135.1 uncultured Candidatus Saccharibacteria bacterium
AAGTTGAAATTTTCGATGAGAATAAACTTTCTCGTCTAATCCCCATAAAACTAAACCAACAACCGTAGCAAAAGAAGGATCATTTATTCTGTCAACAATGCCTTCAATATTTTGAGGAAAGCCAATCTGCACCGGAAGAGATAATGTCTCCTTTGCTAAATCAATAATACCCGGCATTTTAGCTCCTCCCCCAACAAGCACCGCTCCCGCCGGAAGCATCTTGCTTCTATCTATCTTTTTTAATTCCTGATCAACAAGTGTAAAGATTTCAACTATTCTTGCTTCAATAATCTCGGCTAAATGACGACGCAAAACAACTCCTTCTTCAGAAGAATCAATCTTAGCTAAATCAATTTTATCTCTTTTGCTAACTTCTAAAGGTAAGGCTGAACCAAAATCTCGCTTAACTCGTTCAGCTATATCAATAGAAGTTCTCAGCCCAATAGCAATATCATTAGTCACATGCCCTCCTCCTACCGGAAGAACTGCCGTATGGATAAGAGTATCTTCTTCAAAGACAGCCAAACTTGTTGTCCCTCCTCCTAAATCAATAACAACTACTCCAAGTTCTTTTTGTCTGGAAGAAAGAACCGCTTTTGAAGAAGCCAAAGATGTTAAAACTAAATCATCAATCTCAACTCCGCTTTCGTGAACACATTTAGTTAAGTTTTTGATAAAAGGTACTGCCCCTTCAATAATTAAAACATTTGCTTCTAAGCGTACGCCGTTCATTCCCACTGGATCCTTGATTTGCTCTTGAGAATCTAAAGTAAAACTTATTGGAATAACATGAAGTATTTCTTTGTTTGGAGCTATGGTAATTGCTTGAGCCGCATTAATCACTCTGGCAACATCTTCTTCACTGATTTCCCCATCAGCTCGAGAAACAGCCACTACCCCACGGCTTGACTTAGAAATTATATGCTCCCCGCCTATACTAACATAAACATGCTCAATAGCCGTTCCTGCTATTCTTTCAGTTTCTTCTAAAGAAGCACTTATAGCTTTGACCGTCTCCTCTATATCAACAACCGCCCCTTTTCTAATTCCGGTTGAAGGAACTTCACCTATTCCGATAAAAAGAGGTTTTGGTTGTTTTGGATTTTTTTGAGCAACAATTGTTCGAACAGTAGTAGTTCCAACATCAAGCCCAACGATAATTTCCTGACGAGCCATAAGTAAAGTGAAAAATTAAAAGTGAAAAATATATGGTAAAAATATTAAAAGCCCAATAATGGCTGCTCCGATTGAAGCAAGAAGGACGACTCCGGCTGAAATGTCTTTTATAGCGCGGACCTTAGGATGAAATTCCGGATTTATTATATCAACTATCCTCTCAAACACAGAGTTAACTAATTCCAACGCCAAGACAATTATAATAGCCATAAGCAAAACAACAAATTCTAAAACAGATATTCCTAATAAAACAGCAAAAAGCATAATTAAAAAAGCAATAGCAAGCTGAATCCGAAAACTTTGCTCTTTTAAAATGACTTCTTTAAAACCACAAAAGGCATAGTGAAAACTCTTAAAAAGTTTTCTAAAATTGGACATAAAATACATATTTTGTCATTGCGAACAAGCCCGAATGGACAAATAAAGCAATCCCATAAATTATAAAAAGTCTTTGTTAATAGTACGGAATTGCTTCGTCATCTCAAATGGAACTCCTTGCAATGATATTTCCTAACAACCTACGCCCCGAAATAATATTCACAAAAACAAATTTTTCAAAATCAATTTTTCTTGTATCTCCATCTTCTCAGCTTCTTTTTTCATTCTATGGTCATATCCAACTAAATGCAGTATACCATGAATCAATAAAACTGCCAATTCCTTTTTAAGGGAATGTTTTAATCTCTTTGCCTGTCGGAGCGCCTCTGGAAAACAAATAATTACTTCTCCTAAATATTTTATTCCGCTAGGTGGCTTAATAAATTTTGCCTTTGTTCCATCTTTTAACTCTCCGAACGACAATACATCAGTTATTTTATCTACGCCGCGATACTTTTTATTAAGCTTTTGAATCCGTTTTGCACCAACTATTGCCAAGCTAATTTCCGTCTTGCCTCTTATTTTTATCGCCTTTAAGGTCTTATTCGCAACTTTCTCTAAAAATTTTTTATCTAGGCGGTTCTTTGTAAAATTTCTAATGAGTAGCATTTAAATAATTTTAATTCTATATTCCAAGTATCTTCTTTATTTCCTGAATCAACGAATAAGAAATAAGGACAACGG
>CAYSEG010000054.1:0-2139 GCA_964430135.1 uncultured Candidatus Saccharibacteria bacterium
CATTTTTTGCGCTTTTGCTCATTTGCTTGGTCATGATGACTCCTTTTTCGGTAACATTTTTGATGAGGCAAAACCATTATCTCAGTAACATAATAAGTGAGTCAATGCGGACCAAAATAATGCTTGACGTTGATCACATGGCACTATTTCGCTGATTTTCTGGTGTTTTCTCTTTTCTGTAAGCTACTTTGTTGACTTGTCCTTTATTTTATACGTATTATAGGTGCCGAAGTGGCTTAGAGGATGGGAATTTGATGAATTGGAGGAAAAATCAACAACAACAGAAAAACGAATTTCCTATCTTTAGGATAGAGAATAATTTTTTTTTCATCCTACTGTATAAAAGTATTTATTTAAGAAGAAGGGCAAGGCTTTGCCAAGCCTTGCCCTTCTTCCTCTGAAACAATTAGATTTCTTTGGCATTACAAAGAGTAGGATAGCAACACCAGGCTTCTCCTCCTCCATAGTTACAATACGCACAACATTCACTACCTTCATGTGCATCGCAATTCCATAATTCACAACCATAACACATCCCGTGACATTGCCACACTAGTCCTGCGGTAGTAATATTTACAACTACAAGTAACAGTACAATTGTCAACACAGCAAAACCAATTTTTGTTCTCCTCATTATGCTATATCACCTCCTTCCTTTAGATAGACTTTTCCTCGGCCGAAGGATTACTATTTCGTTTTCTTGGGATTCTTTTAATAAATAAAAACTTTTTTCCCCTTCTTTATCTTTTACAATAAAATCTATAAAATGAGGATCTTCTTCCTTCGTGTACTCATAATAATATTCTTTTTGAATTTTTCCTTCCATGTTGTATTCTAATATTCCGGCTCGAGGATAACTATAAAGTACATAAAAACTATTTATGTCAGCTCGAATAGAGCGAATGACAGGCATTAGCCCATTTCTATTTTGATTGTTTTTAAAATGATTCAAATTAATCTTTTCTTTTTCTTTCATCAAATCATGGTTGAGTTTATATTCTGCTATTAATTCTCCTTTTTCGGAGTATTTGCAAATAAGTGGGAAATAATCGAATGCTAAGAACAATTCGTTTTTATTATTTATACTTATATTCCTCACCATATTTGGAATTAGCCAATTTGATTTACCAATATCAAATCTTGCTTCTCCAAAAGTATTCAGTATTACACCATCATTATTCATAACATTAATAAGCTCTTCTTCAGGTCGTACTCGCATAGGAACTCCATATATCAATCCGTTATGAGTAGTTTCGATATCCCATAAAGCCTTAAATATCTTGAAACTCCTGATATAATTGCCTTCAAAATCAAAAAATTGAATTCTCATATTACCGTTATCGCTAATAATTATTGCATTTGGTGTTGCTGTCATACTGTAAGGATTAACAAATTCACCAGGTCCTTGACCGTTTTTTCCAATTTTCCTTATTAAATAACCATAATCGTCAAACATCAAAATATGATGGGCCTTTTGATCGTTTACTATAATGTTTCCGTTAGGCAACGGAGTGATTCCAAGGGGTTTCCACAAAAAACCCCCCTTTTCAATTAGTTCTTTGGAGAGAAATGATTTTAACTTCTCAAGTTCTATAGCATCCTCTGCAACCGGGAATTTTTTTAACCATTTCTGCCTGATTTTTCTCAAGTTTTCTTTACTGTACCTATTGATTCTTTGTTGTTGTGAAGGTAGAAAATAAGAAGAATTCAAAAAAAATACCACTAATACAAGCAGGCGTAATATTGATTTTAAATTCATGACTATTCTCCTTATTCTTCCTTTATTAAAGAATTTATATAATCAAAAAAAGAAGGCAAACATTTACAAGTCCTATCTGCTACTTTAATTATTTTCCCTGATTCATCTAAAAGAAGTATAATATCTGTTAAAAAATCTTCATTATATCGTTTAATAAGTGAGTCCCATTTTTGATTGAGACTAAAATCAGCAATAATTAAAGATAAGAAATTCGTTTTTTTGTTGCTGTTGATTTTCCCTCCATTTCATCAAATTCCCATCCTCTAAGCGGCTTCATCACCTATAATACGTTTAAAATAAAGGACAAGTCAACAAGAAACCCACAACAGGAGTTCCCCCAAAAATTTAAGGGTCGAAGAGAGGGAGTTGATTATTTTCTT
>CAYSEG010000055.1:0-2054 GCA_964430135.1 uncultured Candidatus Saccharibacteria bacterium
AAACCATCCGCCAATTAAAACAATTCCGAGAACCAAAATTCCAATTAAAATTTTTTTGTTCATCTTTCTAATTTATTGTAGATATAAAAGATATTAAGCTTATAACTACTCAACTATAGACAAAATCCTGCCTATAAGTTTCTATTAATTTCTCTATTTTTTAATCCTCTAACAGTCTCTTTGGTTTTCTTTTAAAAATGATGGTAATTTTGGGTAAAGTTTAAAAATAGACCTAATATGATAATATCATATTAGGGTTATGAATCTCAAATGTCCAAAATACAAAAACAAGGAATTCTGGCAATTATCTCTAATGGTCTTGAAGGTTTCTGGGGATATCTCAAAAGAAAGTTAGCTGCTAAAAGCGAAATTAGGAAAGAAAAACTGCCACTTTATCTTGGAGAATATGTCTGGAGATGCAATCATAGAAAATTATCTTTAAAAGAGCAAGAAAACCTTTTATTTACGCTATTTTTCAAACATTTTAGGTCCGAAAATTAAATTTTACCCTAATTTTTGTATTTTCTCTTTCGACCTTTGATTAATTTTGAAAGATAATCTTTCATTTTAGGTTTGTGTTTTTAAAATAAATGTGGATTTTTCCGCGAGCCAACGCTGATTGGATATAACATCTCACAAATATGCGAAATTGTTCCGAAGGAACAAAAAAGTCCGTCCGCAAGCCTACAAATTATGTCTCTGTTTAAAAAGTTCAATCTTATCTAGAACTGCTTTTTCTAAATCGATGTCAAAAAAAATCGGCGAGTGTTACTATTTGCAAAAATACATCTGCAAATTCATCTTTCAAATCTTTTTTCTCGGGTTTTTTGTTTCTTAATTTCTTTAGATTAGCAACACGAGCAAGTTCACCAAATTCTTCAAGTAGTTGAGAAAGATTTAATTAAACATCTCTATTGATGTTATACTTCTTATCGATTTTTTGACGATTTCTGATGATAGTTTTTGAAATTCTTTTGTATCCATATTATTAAGATTATATTGAAGTATAAATAACTTTTGGCGAGCGGGCGGATCGCAAGTAACGCTTTGGGGCATACGAAGCGCGAAGCGAAGCCGAGCATTTTAGTGAGCCCGAAGAGCGAACCGCATACACCATGTTAGGCGATAGATCACGAGGCCCTGCCGAAAAATGATTTTTTTGTTTCAAAGCCAACTCTATAACATTATTATTTCTATCTTATCTCCTCAAATTTTATTATAGTTCTAGAATACGGCAAATAATAAATTCTGTATTTATGGCGAGCATGAAAAATATAAGAATTAAGATACGATGTGTATTTTATATCTTCATAGCATTCTTCCTCGCTAAAACAAATATTTTGATAAAAAAACCATAATCCAAGTATTGCTTCATCGGTTTTTGTCACTTCACCTTGCTTCATAAGGCAACTTTCAAGAATTTCTCCCTTCATCAATGCTAAAAAATCATCATGTAATATTGGAAAGACTAAGGTTATTAGTACAATTACCGTTGCCAAAGGAATTATACATTTTACTATAAAAAATATTACTTTTATTTGTTTTTCTAAAGAAGGACTTACCTTCTTTTTAACCTTAAGACCTTTAAAGACCACAATAGGGGTGCCCACGGCAATAATAATCCCCATAGCCGCAAACACATTCATTCTCAAGAATTGAATAGAAGCTGTCGATAAGGAAAAGAAAATAAGCTTTACTAAACCCACAATTATACCTACCAAAATAATATTCTCTATGGAACGGATTGAAAATTTAGGTTTACGCATTTTTATTTATTCTCCTTTAAATATTTCGCCCGTAGCGAGCATTTCGTCTAACAAGTTTTAAACGCACCTTTAATATATTTTTAACCAGCTCTCTGTATTTTTCATCAATTCTGTAGTTGTCTTTTTCCCAAGGATAATTAGGATATTCATTATCTTATGACCTGTCTTAAAAAATCATTTTTTCATGCCAAGTTGTAGGGATATTAGAGACAAAAATATCCTGCATCACGAATATTATCAGCTTCTCCATATTTAACAAATTCTTGTTTCAATTCTTCTCGGGTAATT
>CAYSEG010000056.1:0-2041 GCA_964430135.1 uncultured Candidatus Saccharibacteria bacterium
ATCTTGTCTCCCTCACAGACAACAACAAAACAAGTGAAGCGATAGATAACTTAATGAAAAATAATCCAGAAGTTGAAAGTATTAATATTGTAATTTTTGATAACAACAATACGTTTTTGATTAAAAATTCTAATGATAAAGAAAAAATTAACACTGTTTCAGAGTATGTGAATCAAAGCATATCAAGTATTTTAAACCATAAATCTTACACAAAAAAACTTGGAAATAGTTATAATTACCTTTCCATCGTACCAATTTACACAGAGGAATTTAATAAATGTATGGGAACATATGAATTAACCATATCTACTAAAGGTGATTTTAAAAATTTAGAAGTTAGATTAAATAACATTTTACTAATGTCAATATTTTTCTTGAGTTTTGCTTTAGCTTTTCTTTTTATGATTGTTAGATTTATTATACAAAAACCAATTAATAATTTAAAGAAAGCTACAAATGATTTAAAGAAAGGTAAACTAGACGTTCAAGTCGATATTAATTCTAAAGATGAAATAGGAGAATTGGCTAAAACGTTCAACGAAATGGCAAAAAATCTAAAAGAGTCAAGAGATAAAATCGAAGATTATACTAAGATACTTGAAAAATTAATAGATCAAAAAGATGAATTTATAGGTCAATTAGGTCATGATCTAAAAAATCCATTACAATCTCTAGTGGGATTAATTCCCATACTTATTGAAGAAGAAAAGGATCCTGAAAAAAAAGAATTTTTAGAGATAATGAATAAAGACGTTGAATATATGCAGAGTCTGACATTTGACACACTTAAACTTGCCAGATTAAGAACAGATAAAATAGAATTTAATTTTAAAAAATTAAATCTTAAAGAATTGGTCAAAAAAGTAATAGAAACACAAAAACCCATGTTGAAGGAAAACAACATAGCAATTGAGAATAAAATAGACGATGATATTTTTATTTGGGCAGATGAGCTGAGAATTAGAGAAGTCTTTAATAATTTAATAAATAATAGTATTAAATATACCGCAAAAAAAGGCGGGATTATAACTATTGATGCTGGAAAAATAAAAGATGAAATAAAAATTAGTATAAGTGATCAAGGAGTGGGAATGACGAAAGAACAGCTTAACAAAGTTTTTGATGAATTTTATACGGTTCGCAAAGAGCTAAGCGAACATCACTCTACAGGTCTAGGCCTTGCAATTTGCAAAAGAATAGTTGAAAAACATGGCGGAAAAATATGGGCAGAAAGCCAAGGATTGGGCATGGGAAGTACTTTTTTATTTACTTTAAAGAATTATGATTACAATGAAATAAGGGCTCCGCCCTTATAAACCCGTTCCGCCTTCGTTCCTCAGCAAGCCCTTCGGGCGTTGCCGTATCTCACTCGGCGGCCAGGTGCTGTTGCCGGTCGTCAACAACAGTTACATTATGATGTCGTTGCTGGTCACGCAGGTAGGCAGAAGATTCTTCAAGATTTGTCAATCCTGTGGATTCATAGTGCTCATATCCGCTCCAGAACCCACCATTAGGGTAGCGTTTGCGAAACCCTGGGTGTGCCTCAAACATCTTTCTTGAGCTATATGATTTGAGTATGATTTCGGCATTTTGAATGGAGTATCGTTTTGGGATGTTGACCTGGAAATGCACGTGGTTTTCAGCGAAGCCGAATTCACCGAACTCAAAGCCGAAGCGCTCCAGGTCTCGGAACGCTTGGATACAAGTATCGATGTGACTTTGTTTTCGGAAATTTCGGTATCTTTTGTGTGTGGGAAACATCATGGTCACCCAATTATTTCGGGTGTCACCCGAAATCTTTTTAGAGCTATCGCTACTTACAATTTTCATAATTTTTGTATCTCCTGTCGCACCAATCAAAGGGCAGGCAAAGACCTGCCGCGTGCGACAAAAGAGTATGGTTTTTTAGAAAAAAATAGATGCGGCTTTTCATCTGCGGGTCTTTCACTGCGTTTCAGACCACGCGGTATTCCCAGCCGCAATTATAATAATATCAAAAACATTATCTAAATAAATGTATTTACATAAATTCTCATGGAAA
>CAYSEG010000057.1:0-1973 GCA_964430135.1 uncultured Candidatus Saccharibacteria bacterium
CAAAAGAATTTCCATCTTTTGAAGAAATAATAACAGATTATTCAAAAGAGTTTTATAATTACATTCTTCCAAAAGGGGATAATATCTTTGGTTTTTGGATGCAAACATTAGCAGATTTGGAACTTTTGAAGTTAGAATTAGAAGGCATAACAAAAAGATTCAAAATCAACCCTAGTGAAAGAACTGTTGATTTAGAAGATGGAAAAGAAGAAATTAGAAGAAGAATAGCACATCTAGAAAAAGTCGGTGGAAGACCCACATTATATTCAGAAATTGTGGATAAATACGGGGATACAAATGCATATGCTTTTCATAATTTATATCCATTCAAGGGAAAATTTTATCCAAGAGTTGTGAGAACTTTGATAAACGCGTTTAATTTAAATACCAATTCTTTGATTTTGGATCCTTTTAATGGTTCTGGAACAACTACACATGAAGCTTCTATTATGGGTATTGAAAGTGTCGGGGTTGATATAACACCAATTGGAACAATTTTAGCAGAGTTAAAAAATGAACTTCCTTTTTTAAAAGAAAAAGAATTAACATTTTCGTGGGAAGAACTAATTGAGATTTTGAAAAAAATAGAAAATAAAGAATGGGAGTATAAAAATCCTGTTATAGAAAAATTAATGTTAATAATCTATTTTGATACAATAGATGCTTTTGCTAGGACTTCGAGATATAATAAGAAAGGTAAACAAGGATTATTTAATGAAAAGTACCAGTACGTATTAGATTGTCATAAAAAACTTATAGAACTTAAAGAAAAATTCGGTCTAAGATTCAAGAAAGCTAAAATAATCCAAGGAGATGTTCTAGAATTAAAGAATTTTAGATGGACGAAAGAAAAATTTGACGCTATAATCACAAGCCCCCCATATTATTTTTCGATAGATTATGTGGGCAAGGATAAACTTGCTTATGAATATCTTGGAATAGACATGAAAAAAATTGAATCAAAATATTTAGGGATGAAAAATGAAGCAACTAATCTTGGGGTATATGAAAAATTGCCTCCAAAAGTAGCGAGATACTATGAAGACTTAAAAGAATCAATAAACAATATTTTTTGGAGTTTAAAATCTGGCGGAAAATGTGCGATAATAGTTGGAGATAGCACGGTAGCAGGTAAAAAAATTCCTACTACAATAATGACTAAAAGGTTTTGCGAAGAAGTAGGATTTAAATTTAACAAACTTATCTTTAATCCTCTACTAGGTGCTAGAAACAGAGCAATAAGGGGAGAAAGTATAATTATTTGTACAAAACCATAATAGATAAGATGGTAAAGATTAGGAGACTATTAATCAACACACAGCCAAGGAATCAAGTAGAAGCAGGTCTAAAAAGAATGTACTTAAAGAGGATACAAGAAATGTTCAAAAGAACAATGACTATGGAATCAACTTTTAATGTTTTTGATGAGGTTTTTCATGGGTTATCTCAGGCTTCATTGATAAGTGAGAATTTACATAGTTTCTATGAATCTTTTTTAACAATAACGTCTTATTATCAACATAGTCAAGCTGGTAGGGGTAGTTTAGTTGCTAAACTATTAGAGAACTTAGGAACTTCCGAGAGAATGGAATTTGAGTTTGCACTAAAGAAACTACCACAACTATTAGGGCAAAATGTAAAATTAGAAGAAACAGAATTGACTAAACAAAAATTTGACATTATAAATAAAAACAAAGAAAATCTATCTTTTTGTGAATTAAAAATGAAAGTTTATTCTGGATGTACTGCTGGTAGAATAGAACTAATGGAGAAGTTTAACAAATTTACAAAATTAATAATAAGAAATCAAAAATTTAGGGATTATATTAAAAATGGAGGAATAAAAAATATTTACCTGATTGGAGGAGTTTTATTTGATATTCAAGGAGGACCAGCGACAAAACAAAAAGATGAGGAATGGGGAATATGCTATAATGGATTATTACGAGGAAAACAGGATATTATCAGAACCT
>CAYSEG010000058.1:0-1855 GCA_964430135.1 uncultured Candidatus Saccharibacteria bacterium
GCGAGACAACATCGAAGCCTCCCGCATACCCCGGAAAGACGAGAACCTCCTCTTTGATCTAATTGCTGAAGTCTTGCTGTTTCAAGAGAAACATTACCTAAATCTCTTAAAAATTTAACACAACAAAGTTCCCTTCCGCAAGAACCGCATCCTTTAACTTTCTTAGCTTCATCTCGAGAACCGATCTGCTGGAGCCTGACTGATTTTTGGAAATGTTTTGAAAGATTTTTAACTATTTCCCTGAAGTCTATCCGATGTTCCGAAATAAAAGCAAAGGTAACCCTAGAACCGTCAAAACTAAACTGAACATCAACTAATTTCATTGGAAGGTTTAACTTCTTAATTTCGTTTCTTGAAAATTTAAGAGCCTCATCTCGCTTCGCCTTGTAACGTTCAATAGCTTTTAAATCCTGCGGAGTAGCTTTGCCTAAGATTAATCTCTTTTCAATTTTACCGGAATTATCAGGAGTAATTTTAGAAAGCCTAACTACCTCTCCAGCCTCCAGCCCGAATTCGGTATTCACAATAACCTTGTCTCCCACTTTAAGATCAATATTTTTTACCTCAAAATTATGAACCCCATCCCAAGGGTATATTTTAACATCGATAACCATATTAAATTTCGTACCTCACAAAATTTCTTATTTGGATCTTTTCTCCTAACTTCGCTGCCGCCTCAGTAATCAAATCTTCAACAGTTTTATTGGGATCTTTAATATAAGGCTGTCTTCCTAAATTATCTGCCTCGGGATTCATTGCTGCAATATGCATCGCTAAATTATGAGCAAGCTGGCGAAATTCTTCATTTAGCGCAACAAAATCAGTTTCGCAAGCTAATTCCAAAAGCACTCCTATCTTTCCATTATTATGAACATAGGCTTCTATAATCCCGCAATTAGTTTTTCTTTCAGATTTTTTATCTGCTATCTCTTTGCCGGACTTTTGAAGATTTTCAACAGCTTTCTCAATATTTCCATCAGCCGCCTCTAAAGCACGTTTACATTCCATAATAGAAAGGTTGGTTTTTCTCCGTAAAATTTTAACTTGATCAGCAGTAATCATATTGGAATTTAAAATATAAAATCTACAGCCTGCCTGAAGACAGGTTTAAAATTTTTATTTGGATTCGAAATTCTATTCTTTTTTCTCTCCTTCTTCTCTAACATTACTTTTACCTTCAATAACCGCCTCTGCTACAGCATCGGCCATCATCTTAATAGCCTGAATAGCGTCATCATTAGAAGGAATAGGATAATCTACAATTGTTGGATCAGTATTGGTATCAGCCAAGGCAATAATAGGAATACCAAGTTTTCGGGATTCTTTAACAGCTAAAATATCTTTATTAATATCTATAACAAATACTGCTTCTGGAAGTTTTTTTAAATTTCTAATTCCGCCTAATTTTTTTTCAATTCTTTTAAGATTGCGTGAAAATTCAAGCTGTTCTTTTTTGGTAAAATTTTTAAATTCTTCGGAATCTCTTTCTTCTTCCATTTTTTTTAATTTTTTTATGCGCTCTAAAACAACTTTAAAATTAGTAAAAGCTCCTCCGATCCATCGTTCTGTTACATAGGGCATACCGCATTTTTCCGCCGCTGATTTAACCGGCATTTTGGCTTGACGTCTCGTTCCGACAAAAAGAATAACTCCTCCTTTTCGGACAATATCTTTAATAAATTTTAAAGCCTCTTGCAATTTCTCGATTGTAGCTTGAAGATTGATAATATGGATATTGTCTCTTATGGCATAAACATAAGGTTCCATTTTGGGATTCCATTTTGATTTTTTATGACCAAAATGAACTCCTGCTTTAAGCATCTCCATCATATCAATTTTGACTCCGCTTGAAATT
>CAYSEG010000059.1:0-1578 GCA_964430135.1 uncultured Candidatus Saccharibacteria bacterium
TTAAAAAAATATTTTCTATTACAATAATAATTTTAATCTTTATTTTCGTTGTTTTAATTGGAGGGCATTTTTACGTGGAGAATAAAATTAATACACCGGCCGGCAACGATTCGGTCGAGAAGGTTTTTGTTGTTCAAAAGGGCGAAGGAGTTGATGAAATTGCCAGCGCGCTTGAGAAAGAAGGACTAATTAAAAAAGCTCTTTATTTTAAAATTTATACCGTTAAAAGAAGTCTTACCCGATCGCTTCAAGCGGGTAAATATTTACTTTCTTCTGAGATGACTATTCCGCAAATTGTCGAAAGACTGACTCGGGGAGAAATTATGTCTGACGAGAAAAAAATTACAATTGTCGAAGGGTGGAATATTAATCAAATCGCCGAGTATCTTGAAAAAGAAGGAATAGCTGAGAAAAATGTTTTTATCGCTAAGGCAAACTGCGGGTGTGGAGTTGATACACGTCGTGATTTTTTAATCGACAAGCCAGAAGGCGCTTCTTTAGAAGGATATCTTTTTCCAGATACATATTTTATTAAGAAAGATGCCTCGCCGAGCCAGATTATTAATAAAATGCTGGATAATTTTGATAGAAAATTGACGGATGAAATGCGCCGGGAAATTAAAACTCAAAACAAGACTATCTTTGAAATTGTTACTTTAGCAAGTATCGTTGAAAAAGAAGTTAGAACCGACGAAGATCGCGCTAAAGTAGCTGGTATTTTTTACAAAAGATTAAAAGAGGGAAAACCGTTAGAATCCTGTGCAACTATTAGTTATATCTTAGGCGTTAACAAGAAGCAATATACTTATGAAGATACGCGCGTTTCTTCTCCTTATAATACTTATATAAACAAAGGACTGCCGCCGGGACCAATTTCAAATCCAGGCCTTTCTTCTTTAAAGGCGACAATTTGGCCGGAGAACACTCCTTATCGATATTTTCTCTCCAAAAAGGATGGCGAGACGGTGTTCAGTAAGACATTAGAAGAACATAATGCAAACAAAGCAAAATGGCTGCGATAGAATTAAAAATTTAACCCCATTGGTTCAGTCATACTTCATTTTGTTGATTTAATTGCCTTCAATATGAACCCATAAGTTTAATTTTCTTTTTGCGGAAACAAATTTGTAATCCGTCTCTAAAATTCTAAAAACTTACCTTCCTATCAAGGCATAAAGAACTGGTTACAAGCCGGTTCCGGAAAAATTTTTGCCTTATAATAATTCCAGTATAATATGTATTATCATACTAAAAACAAAGTGGCAAGACAAAAAGATTCCGAAGCAAGTCCTAAAAGGGGCGCCTATCGACGTTCGGGATGAGAGAATTGTGTCGTCGTCTATATACTGTCTATAATGAAATACATAGGTAGCACCTTGAAAATCAAGAAATATGTTGACTCAAAGTAAAACTGTGTATTATGATAGAACGTTTACCTGTCCGTAGATGCACCAACGATGCGGGGAGGTCAATGAATTATGCGGATCAGGTTTTCATTTAGTGAATGATCTGATCCCGCTCTATCATATGGCATCATACCTAAATAAGTACAATAATCTATCCAAGCAGGCCAAATAA
>CAYSEG010000060.1:0-1509 GCA_964430135.1 uncultured Candidatus Saccharibacteria bacterium
CAAATAAAACATAATTATGAAAGTTAATATGAACTCAAAAACAAAAATTTTAATTGGGATTTTAATAGCTTTAATTGGTGGAGTTTTGGTTGCCTACCTTTATTTTGACTTCAAGAAAAATCCAGCGACAGAAAATTTCTTAGTTAAGGGTGAACCAAATTTAATTCTTTGGAATAAAGGAGAAAAGATTAATCTTAATCAATATCCGTTTGTAAAAGAAATTCAAGAAAAATGCGAAGAGATAATTGAAGGTGCAGATTCAGCTTATAAATTAGCAGTAAGAGAAAATTTAATAAAAAAACTAAGAGAAAAAGAAATCTCAATAGAAATAATTTATAATTCTCCCAAGGAATTTTCCCCTCTCTATTGGCAAACTAGAACAAAACCTAAAAAATTACAAATTTTAAGACTGTTAATTCCCTTAACAGGCAGATTTTCTCATCCAGTAACTATTTTTTATGGCACCTCAGAAGACAAATTATCTAATGGCACACTTTTAGAATATGGAGAATTTAATGATTTAATTAATAATTATGCCGAGAATAAAATTAATTATATTAAACAGATATTGCAGAAAAGTTTTAAAATAGAATTCAAAGAAAATTAAATTACTTTTGTTATTGAAATGCTTTGCTGACTGCTGAAGCCGCAATAAAAAAGGCAAATAAATTAGGCTATAAATCTATTCTCCGACCTCCTACTGTAGATCTTGCAACAGATCATCCAAAGAGTCCTCTTATAGTTTATTATCAAAAAAAGAGAGAGCAAAAATATCTTTATGAAGCGTTAGGCCTAAATCCTCCTACAGGAATAATGGAATTATGGCTGGTGTATTATTTTATAGGACCAGAAGATGAAAATATTGTGGTAGTTCTTGATCCTGAAAGCGGTGAAATTTTAGGGGTATTAGAAAATGTAACCATTGGAAGGCCAGAAAGATATTAGAAAATTTCAACTCCTCTTTTTATCAAAAAAATAAGGGAGAAAAAATAAAAAACAATGAGATTAAATAAAATATCAAAAAGTTTATGTTTTGGTTTGATAATTGGGGCAATGGTTATAGGTTTTGTGATTTTTATACGAAGTAGAGTGCCTGCCAATCAAAAAAACCAGCCTTCTACTCAAATTACTATAAAACCAGATACTTCCTCTGTTGAAAGTCAAAACCATGCTTCTGATTGGAAAACTTATAGAAATGAAAAATATGGGTTTGAAGTGAAGTATCCAAAAGAAAGTGAGTTTTTGGGAGAAACTAAAAAAGAAGAATACGTTTCTGCAAGTATAAGACTTCCTTTTCCTCAAGGGACCCTCTTAAGGAATAAAAAGTTGATAATAATTGCAAAAAAAGCTACTCCGGAAAAATGCTCTAATCCTTTAGGTGTATATCCACTAAATATTACCAAAGGAGAAACTGTCTATATTAACAATATTGAATTTAAACAGGAGAAGGGATTTGATTGTGGCACAGGTCAATGTGACCATTTTATAAGCTATATTACAATGAGAAGA